>NZ_OUNR01000017.1:0-300000 GCF_900403705.1 Nitrospira lenta
ATCTTCACAACATTCAATCTGCACGCACCGAAACTTTCAGCAATATATTCAACTCGTTACGCTTTCGCGCCTCAGGTCTATTGATTGCACACTACCGCCTGTAGTTGATGCGTACAAATCTTTCATCAGGAGCATAGACTTGAAACAACCCCTCTCCAACCTGTCCATTAGCAGCCTGTTGTGCACGGCTCTAGTCATTTCGGGATGCCAGACCAGTACATCTCTTAAAACAACAGGCCTCGACAATCCCGGATTCATGAACCTTTGGGGAACATATACTCACTGCAAGTCCACCTCCGATCTAGATGAAACTCAACAGGCCATGGGAACACTCACCACTGCCGCCTTGGCTGGACAAGGACATGATGGCTTTGTGCTCCCGATGCCGCAACAGCTGGAACAATTCGTTACTACACCGGCAAACCGCCTTGCCGTAGACGTTCACGCGATGGCAGCGTCATGCTCGCTTCATGCCGGACAAGTTGCGTTCAGTTCTGGAAGAATAGACTTGGCTAGGGAAGCACTTGCTGGCGTGATTACACTTCACAAGGAAAATCAAGAACCAACCTACTACCTCGCACAAGCCCACAAGCTACTGGCTGAAATGGAAAATGGAGTTCAGATTTCTCTTCAAACCCACTAGGCTCTCTGCCCCCTT
The DNA here is from genome assembly GCF_900403705.1 of Nitrospira lenta. Classification (NCBI taxonomy): domain Bacteria; kingdom Pseudomonadati; phylum Nitrospirota; class Nitrospiria; order Nitrospirales; family Nitrospiraceae; genus Nitrospira; species Nitrospira lenta. The sequence continues at coordinate 659 of NZ_OUNR01000017.1, forward strand.
AGCGTTTCATACACTTCGATATAGCGCTTCGCTGAACATTCCCAAGAATAATCTGCCCTCATACCAGCTTGCTGAATGGACGCCCATACCGCACGATCCGCATAGACCTTCAGCGCGAGCAGCATTGTCGTCAAGAGAGAATCCGCTGAAACTCCTTCAAACTGAAAACCGGTTGCGTCTCCGGTCAATACCATCGATGGTCGGTATGGAATAACCGTATCTGCCAATCCTCCGGTCTTTCTCACAACAGGAACCGTACCGTACCGCAGGCTATAGAGCTGAGTCAGCCCGCAAGGCTCATACCGCGACGGCATAACCAGCATGTCCGCCCCGGCCTCAATTCGATGCGCCCGCCCTTCATCGAATTCCAGAGACACACCGATTTTCTTCGGGTACTGTTCCTTCAATGATTGAAACCGATCTTCAAGAATTCGATCTCCTGTACCCAGAATCACGATCTGAACATCTGCCGCCACCAACTCCGGGATAATCTCCGCCAGCAGATCAAACCCTTTCTGTGACGTCAGTCGCCCGATCACTCCAATGAGCGGCACATCGCGATTCGGCAAGCCCAGTTCGAGCTGAAGCGCCTTCTTGCAAACAACTTTGCCGGACAGGTCAGTCCGGGAATAGTTTGCCACAAGATAGCGATCCGTCTCGGGATCCCAGAAATCAGTATCAATACCATTGATAATTCCAGCCACGCCATCCCGACGACCTGCCAGCACGCCCTCCAAACCAAACCCACCATCAGGGCTCATGATTTCTTTTGCGTAGGTCGGACTCACGGTCGATACCTTGTCCGCAAAGAGAATTCCTCCCTTCAGCAGATTCACCGACCCGTAGAACTCCAATCCGGCAGGCGTAAAGAGATCTGCGGACAAACCCGTCTCAGAAAACTGAGGACCTGGAAAGATGCCTTGATAGCCGACATTGTGAAGGGTCAAAAGCGTTCTGATGTCACGAAGAATCGCCCTGTCACGCTCGGTGGTTTTCAGATAGACCGCTGCGAGCGCCGTCTGCCAATCGTGCAAATGCAAAACAGAGATCGGCTCACCGCGACGACTCCCAAGAAATGCTATGACTTCAACGATTGCACGGCTAAAAAAAGCAAATCGAGCAAGATTGTCGCTGAAATCACCCTCAGGGCCTTGATATAGCCCAGTCCGATCAAAATAGGGATCATAGCGAACCGCCACCACTCGAACCGATCGTCCGGCCGTCCCGACAGGAATCAGATCTTCCTCAAGCATCGCATCGACAAGCCCCTGGGCAGTCCTGATGCGAATCGTCCCCAGCTCTCGCAACGTTCGTCCATTCGCCTGAAAGTCGCGATAGCGTGGCACAATCAAGGTCACCGTATGCCCCAGCTTGGCAAGCTCCACCGGAAGCGCGCCGGCCACATCGGCGAGTCCGCCAGTCTTCACGTAAGGAACCGCTTCTGAAGCGGCCATGACAATGTTCAGTGGATCGATGTGGTGAGGTCTTGCCATGGTGTAACAATCCGATAATCCTAGCGGAGCGGCACACCTTCCAAGCTTGTCTTAAACCGATCTTCGAACTGCCACGTCTTCCCAAGCGCGTGTACTTTGTCGGCCTTCAACTCTTCCCGATACACAAGCCGATCATCAACAAATACCAACAGCCAGCCTTGTTCTGGATAGCCCAGAAACACCCCTTCCCCGGACTCAAAACTCGCTTCCCATCCCTCTGGCGCTTCGCCAATGGGCACCCGCGAACGCGGAATCATCGACTTATCCGGCATAACAAAAAACTGCGTGAACTCACTATGGTGATAGATCGGCTTGCCCCAAACATTCACGAACGCTTTGGGAGAAATCTGCTGGATGGTGAGCTGCTTACTTTCCACCAGGCGTTCCTGCTCGCCCAGCGGCGGCATGCTTTGGCAACCCGCCAACACGAGCAACAGTAGCACGCTCCCAACAACAGACAGAACCCCTCGAACTCTCCCCCCGCCTCGCTCAGGCTGTTCCATTACAATGGCCCCCTTTTCACCCGTCACAACAGCCGCCGACTCTTCTGTTCAATCGGCTTCACCGGCACACAGACATCACATTGGCACAACTGCCGCAGAAGCCCATAGGAATAAATGCCACTGTCATGCCCATCACTCCAGGAAAATTGCAGCGCATATCGCCCAACCGGTTGAATGTCCTGCGCCATCATAAACATCGGCACATCATCGGGCTTCAATCGGCGCACACCGGTCCACTCATCGACGCAGGCGGCGCAAGGACAATGCAGTCTCAGCACACGAACGGGATAGATCCCCTTGTGGCCGTCACTCCACTCGATGCCCAAGACGCCTTTTTCTAGCCATTGCATGTCGATAGGAACCAATGCCGCAGCCATAGCCTCTCCCTTCTCTCCCCTATACACTCAGACAGAAAACATCGACGCCAAGAAATCAACTGGCGGCAACCGGCGACCGGCGACAACCGTCACATAGCCCTCAATTGCCTGCTCGACTTCAGCTCGCACTTGGCCGGTTGCCGTCAGCCGTGTGACCAGCTCCGGATTCATCCGAATGGCCTGCTGCAGAAACGATAGGCTCCCGCGAGACATCACCACACACCGGACCAACTGTCGCGTCGCACAAGGAAGGCAGACAAACCCTCCGGCCAGCGGGGAAAACTGCGGATCCCCCGTCACACCGGCCTTTCCACAAGTTGCACAATAATCCGTCTGCGGACGAAATCCCGTCAGCCCCAGCAAGCGAATCTGAAACAGCAACGCCATCAAGACCGGATCTCGGCTCCCCTTCAGTGATCTTAACCCCTGACCTAAGGTTTCGAAAAGTCTGGCATCCGGATCGCCGTCCGGCGTGACCGCTCCCACCACATTGACCATCCTGGCCGCACAAGCCATCAACACCAACTCTTCCCGTAGCGGCTGAAAAGATTCGACTAGATCAACATGCGAAATCCGATAGAGCGAATCACCCGGCTTCTCGAATAGATCCAGATGACAACGGGTAAAGGGCTCAAGCGTGGCGCCAAAGTGGCTCTTAAATCGCCGGGCGCCGCGCGCCACACCACGGATTTTCCCAAACTCCTTCGAGTAGAAAGTCACAATCCGGTCGGCTTCACCCCACCGACGGCTTTTGAGGATAATCGCAGAGGTTTTTACGAGCGGCATCGCCCAAGCCCTTTTCGCACCGGCAATAACCCGGCTCCCCCCGCGGCGAGGCTGATCACCGTAGATGGTCTAAGAATAGCGTGGCCAATGAGAGATAGATCGTGATGCCCGTAATATCGTTGGCCGTCGTCACAAAGGGACCGGCCGCCACGGCAGGATCAACACCCATACGTTTCAACACGACCGGCATGATCGTCGCCATACTCGTCGAGACTAGGAATGCGATGACCAGCGACGTCCCGACCACCATGCCCAAAAAGGCCTGATGCCAGGCCCATCCGACCAAGGTCAGCATCACACCGCAGGCCAGGCCCATCAACAGCCCGACCTTGACCTCACGAAAAAATACCGTGCGCACGTCCGACAATTCGACCACCCCTGTGGCCAGTCCGCGAATGATTAGTGTGGACGACTGCAATCCCACATTGCCGCCCATCGCCGCAATGACCGGGATAAAGCTGACGATCGCCACCACCTCTTGCAGCGTCATCCGGAAGTACCAGAGGATCGCACCGGACAAGAGGCTGCCGACCAAATTGGTAAACAGCCACGGCAGCCGCAACTTCGCCGCACCAAAACTGGACGACTTTGAGACCGAGTCCTCCTCGATCGCGCCGGCCATTTTCAACATATCTTCCGTAGCCTCTTCACGGATGACGTCCACCACGTCATCGACCGTGATGATCCCCGCGAGTTTCCCGTCTTTCTCCACCACAGGGATCGCCAATAAGTTATAGCTGGCCACCTGGCGCGCCACTTCCTCCTGGTCCATATCGACCGCGACGCTCATCACGTCGCGCATCATGATGTTCTTCAGCGGCGTAGCCGGGGGAACCGTCAAGAGCTGGCGCAGCGAGAGGACTCCGACCAGGTGTTCATCCTTGTCGGTCACATAAATATAAAACACCATTTCGGCATCGGTGGCTTGCTGCAACCGTCGAATAGCCTCTTGCGCCGTCGCATCTTCCGGCAGCGAAAAGAACTCCGTGGTCATGATGCCGCCGGCCGTATCCTTGGGATACTTGAGAATATCGGCGACTTCCGTCGAGTCCTCCGTCTTCATCAGGGCCAGAATGTCTTTGCCCCGCTCTTCGGGGAGGAACCCCAGAATATAGGCGACGTCGTCGGGCCCCAGATCTTTCAAGAGCCAGGCGATATCGGAGTGCAGCAGGTCGGCCAAGACTTGCTGAATACTATCGCCGTTCAGCTCGCTCAAGACCTGCCCACGCTTGGCTTCGCCTCGAACCAGCTCAAACACCTCGCGCTTCTCTTTGGGGGAACTCAGGTGCGTGATGACTCTGGCGGCATCGGCTGGATGCATCCGGCCGAGCATCTTCGACAGATTCGTGATCGCCCCGCGTCGCAGCAGACGCTGCACGGAAAGCAAAATGATATCCGACTTCGTCTGCCCCCGCTCCGACTGATCCCGAAGCGCATCCCGCAACACGTCCCGTTCGGACGTCCGAAGGCGGGCGTCGGGCGATTGCGGATCGACTGGTTGTTCAGTAGGCAGCATAGCTGGATCCCTAGTAGCCGAGCTCCATGAGCGTACGTTCGTCTTCGCGCCAGTCTTCCCGAACCTTGACCCACACCTCTAGAAACACTTTCATGTCGAACACGCGCTCCATATCCTGCCGCGCCTGCGTGCTGATCAGTTTCAACCGTTCGCCATGCTTGCCGATGACGATCCCCTTCTGAGTGTTCCGCTCGACGAGAATCGTGGCCCGGATCCGCGTGATCTTACTTTCTTCGACAAACTCTTCGATTTCAACCGCCACGGAATAGGGCACTTCCTGCTCCGTCGCCGCGAGAATTTTCTCTCGAATCAATTCGGCCGCCAGCGTACGCATGGACTGGTCTGTGAGCATATCCTCGTTATACACCCCTTCGCCCTCGGGCAAATGGGCGACGGTCACCTCAAGCAGACGATCGATGTTGTCCCCGTCCTCCGCAGACACCGGTACAACCTCGGTCCAGGGAAACAGTCTTCCGTAGGCCTCCAGCACCGGCAGCAACTTGATCTTGTTCACCGCATCGACCTTCGTCACCACCAGAATGACCGGCCGAGGGTGTTTCACCATCGCCGTTTTCACATGGGTGATCGCGGCCAAATCGCCGGGCCCTGGCAAATGTAGGGACTCCATCAGCACATAGAGCAGATCGGCATCATCCAGCGCTTCCACCGTCGTCCGCACCATCCGCCGGTTCAGCAAGTGATCCGGCTTGTGCAACCCCGGCGTATCCAAAAACGCAATCTGCGCGCCCGGCACATGCGCCACACCGAGAATGCGCGTCCGAGTCGTCTGCGGCTTATTCGATACAATCGCGATTTTCTCTCCGAGCAATCGGTTCAACAATGTGGACTTCCCCACATTGGAGCGGCCGATGATCGCTACCGTCCCGAATTTCATGGGGCCTCCTGAAGCGATCGATCCTTCACCGGGTCGGGAGACAACTGATACACCGTTTCCCCCTTGCGCACATACCCCAATCGTTCGCGAGCTAATTGTTCGATCTTGGCAGGATCATGTTGCAACCGGGTAATTTCTCCGCGCAACCCGCCGTTGTCCCGTCGCAACGCGAGCAGATCTCGGTCAAGTTGAGCGACCTGCTCACGCATCGCCAGATACCGAGGCAGCCCCATGTTGCCAAAGCAAAAGGCGATCAAGAGCCAGACGCAGGCCCCGGCACCAGCCACCTGGGCCACAGTGCCCATGCGGCGCTGCCAATCCAGCCACACCCGCCCACGATTTTGCTTAATGATCATGCAATCCCAACGACTTTTTACACGCGACCGGGTACTGCATCCCGGCCGAGATACACCGCTGCGCTTCCCAGCTCTTCCTCGATGCGCAACAGCTGGTTGTATTTTGCAATCCGGTCGGTCCGCGACAACGAGCCGGTCTTGATCAAGCCCGTGTTCATCGCCACCGCCACATCCGCAATCGTTGTATCTTCGGTTTCACCGGATCGGTGCGAAATGATCGCCGTATAGCCGGACCGTTTTGCCAACTCAATCGCATCCAGCGTCTCGGTCAACGTCCCGATCTGATTCAACTTGATCAGAATCGAGTTGCCGATGCCTTCTTTGATTCCTTTGGCAAAGATTTCCACGTTGGTCACGAAAATATCATCGCCGACCAGCTGGACCCGCTTGCCCAGCTTCTCCGTGAGCATCTTCCAGCCCTTCCAATCCAACTCGCTCAACCCGTCTTCAATCGAGAGAATCGGATACCGGTCCAGCAACTTGCCGTAATAGGACACCATCTCTTCAGACGACCGCTCCGGGTTCTTTTCTGCCTCAAGAATGTAGCGGCCCTTGTGATAGAGTTCGCTCGCCGCGCAATCCAACGCCAACGCGATATCCCGGCCGGTTTTGTAGCCGGCATCTTCAATCGCTTGCGAAATAAGACTGAGCGCCTCTTCATTCGATTGCAGATCCGGCGCAAATCCACCTTCATCGCCGACCGCCGTATTGAGCCCCTTCTTCTTCAACAGGGCTTTGAGCGTGTGAAACACTTCCGTCGCCATGCGGAGCGCGTCACTGAACGTCTTGGCTCCCACCGGCATAATCATAAACTCTTGGAGGTCTAGCCGGTTGTCGGCATGCGCACCGCCGTTAATGATATTCATCAATGGCACCGGCAAAACCCGCGCATTCGTGCCGCCGAGATAGCGATAGAGCGGCTGCCCGGTTTCATTCGCCGCCGCCTTCGCCACAGCCAGCGAGACACCGAGAATCGCATTAGCCCCCAGCTTGCCTTTGGTCTTTGTCCCATCCAGCGCGATCATGGCGTGGTCGATGTTGGCCTGATCAAGCGCCTCACAGCCGAGCAGTTCCGGCGCGATCACTTTCGTGATATTGGCCACCGCCTTGGAGACTCCCTTGCCCATCCAACGCTTCTTATCACCATCCCGCAGCTCGATCGCTTCCTTCTCGCCGGTGGAGGCGCCCGACGGCACCGCTGCCCGTCCGATCGCGCCGCTCTCCAGCATCACTTCCGCTTCCACCGTGGGGTTGCCACGGGAATCGACAATCTGCCTGCCCTTAATCTCTCTGATCGCGCTCATATGTCTCTACGCTCCTCGGTTAGTCTCACGTCCTAACTGCTGAACTTCTTCTTCAACAATTCGTTCACCTTGCCCGGATTCGCTTTGCCTCCGCTGGCCTTCATCACCTGCCCGACCAGGAAACCCAGCACTTGCTGCTTCCCTTCCTTGAGCTGTGCCACCTGAGTCGGATTGTTCGTCAGCACTTCGTCGATGATCTTGTCGAGCGCACCCTCATCGGAGACTTGCGTCAGTCCCTTTTCTTGGACGATCTGCTCCGGCGTCTTTCCGCTGCTATAGAGTTCAGGGAAAATCTCGCGGGCCACTTTCAAACTGATCGTGCCTTTCTCGACCAGTTGCAACAGATCGACCAACCGCTCAGGCGTCACCGGTGATGCCGTGATATCGATCCCCGAGAGGTTCAACTCCCTCGTCAACTCACCCATCACCCAATTACTGATGGTCTTGGGTTGATTGAACAGTTTCACGCAGGCTTCAAAGTAATCCGCGATGCCCTTGGAGACGGTCAGGATGCCCGCATCATACTCAGGCAATCCATAGTCACGCACCAATCGACTGACTCGGGCGGCCGGGAGCTCGGGCACGCTGCCGCGGAATCCCTCAATCCATTCCGTATCGAGTTTCAACGGCACCAGATCCGGGTCGGGGAAATACCGATAGTCATGCGCTTCTTCTTTCGACCGCATGACCGCCGTCTCACCGCGATCAAGATTCCAGAGGCGTGTTTCCTGATAAATCTTCCCGCCCTCGCTCAATACCTTGGTCTGCCGCTTGATCTCGTATTCGATTGCATCCTTCACAAATTTGAAGGAGTTGATGTTCTTCAGCTCGACCTTCGTCCCGAATTCCTTCTGACCCAGCGGACGAAGCGACAGATTCGGCTCGCAGCGGAAGCTGCCTTCATCCATGTTGCCGTCGCACACATCGAGATACATCAGAATGTCGCGCAAGCCCTTCAAGTAGGCGACGACTTCGTCGGCCGACCGCATATCCGGCTCCGTCACGATTTCCAGCAGCGGCGTCCCCGCACGATTCAGATCGACCCGGCTGCCGCTGGTGCCGGTCTCGTGCACGTTCTTTCCGGCGTCTTCCTCCAGGTGGGCCCGCCGGATCTTCACGCGCTTCTTGCCGTCGCCGACCGCGATCTCGATCCAGCCATGCTCGCAAATCGGCGACTCGTACTGGGAGATTTGATAGCCCTTGGGAAGATCAGGGTAGAAATAGTTTTTCCGGTCGAATTGATTGTTCGTGCCAATCGTGCAATTCAGCGCCAGCCCAGCCCGCACGGCCATTTCCACGGCGGCGCGATTGATGACCGGCAAGGTGCCCGGCAGGCCCAAACAGACCGGGCACGTCTGGCTGTTCGGCGAGCGCCCGAAGGTCGTTCCACACCCGCAGAACATTTTCGTCTTCGTGCGCAACTGTGCATGGACCTCGACCCCAATCACAACTTCGTAGATCATCCTCAGCCCTGTTCCTCTCCACGCAGGCGATCACGCTCATGCTTCATCGCTTCACGACCAGCTTCAAAGGCCTCTCGCAGCACCGATTTTTTCGCGTCGACGAATTCCTTCCCCTGACCGACCACTTCTTCAAACGACTCACTGGCCCGGCCGGCCAGATCCCGCAGATTGTCTTCAGCCCGCCGCGCGTAACCCCGAAGCTGCTCGCGGGACTCACGCCCCGACTGCGGCGCCAACAGTAAGGCCGCCACGGCACCCAAGGCCGCACCACTCAGAAACGCCAAGAATACGCCCGCAGAAGATCCTCGTTCATCCGCCATTGTGATGTTCTCCTTCGTGTTTCATTCGTTCACGCACCACCTGCGTCGCCGCCTTAAACCCCGCCACCACACTCGCCACATTTGAGAGCAACGCCCCGCTCGACCCACGCACCACGTTATGGACCTGCTGCACTGATTCGCCGACTTCGCCCACGGCATGCAGCAACACCGCCGCATGCTCCACACCGCCACGGGCCTGATCGGCCAGGTCGTTCAAGCTCTGACTCATGCTGCGCAAGTCGGCGACAAGGGGCGGCATATCCGCATTCATTTTGGCCAATAGTTGCTCAGACTCCGCCGCCGTCTTCCGAAGCTGAATCAACACCGGAACGAGATAGCCCACCAGCACCACAAACGCCACCGCCATCAGAATGGCCGAAATCTCCACAATGGTCATAATCCCCTCCCGTTCCCGCTCACGCCTGGCACTTCATCGAATGGCTGGCTTCTTGGCACGCCATTGCGTCGCCTGTTCATAGGCATGGGCGGCTCTCAACAGGGTGTCTTCTTGAAACGCCCGCCCAATGAGTTGCAAACCGATCGGCAGTCCAGCCTTGCTGAATCCGCAGGGCAATGCAATGGCCGGCAAACCGGCTAGATTGACGGAGATTGTGAAAATATCTGAGAGATACATCTGCAAGGGATCTTCGCTTTTTTCGCCCAGCGTAAAGGCCGGCGTGGGCGTCACGGGCGTCACAATCAGATCGACCTCTTTGAAGGCCGCATCAAAATCTTGCCGGATCAACGTCCGTACCGCCTGCGCTTTCCCGTAGTACGCATCGTAGTAGCCGGAGCTCAGCGCATAGGTGCCCAGCATGATCCGGCGCTTGACCTCCGGGCCGAACCCCTCCTGGCGGGTCTTGGTATAGAGATCCAGCAGATCTTTCGTGTCCTTCGAACGCAGACCGAACTTCACCCCGTCGAAGCGGGCCAGATTCGAGCTCGCCTCCGCCGTGGCAATGACGTAATACACCGCCACCGCCGCATCGGTGCGCGGCAGCTGAATCTCTTTGATCTCCCCGCCGAGACTCTTCAATTCCTCAATCGCCGCACGGACGGCCTGTTCGACTTCCGGATCGAGTCCTTCCGCAAAGAACTCCGTCGGGATCCCGACCTTCAGCTTCTTCAGGTCTTTTTTCTTGAGCGCCTTCGTATAGTCGGGCACCGGCACATCGGCCGACGTTGAGTCCATCGGATCGTGCCCGGCAATGACACCCAAAAGAAAGGCGGCATCCGCCACATCCTTCGTGATGGGCCCGATCTGATCGAGCGACGACGCAAAGGCGATCAGCCCGTAGCGCGACACCCGTCCATAGGTCGGCTTCAAACCGACCACACCGCAGAACGCCGCCGGCTGGCGAATCGATCCGCCGGTATCCGACCCCAGCGCCGCCGCGCACTCATCCGCCGCCACCGCCGCTGCCGACCCGCCGCTCGACCCGCCCGGCACACATTGTAGATTCCAGGGGTTCCGGCTGGGGCCGAAGGCCGAATTTTCCGTGGAAGAGCCCATCGCAAACTCATCGAGATTGGTCTTCCCCAACAGGAGATACCCCTGTGCCCGCAACTTCGCGATCACGGTGGCATCATAGGGCGGCACAAAGTTCTGGAGCATCCGCGAACTGCACGTGGTCGTAACACCCTCGGTGCAGAGGTTGTCCTTGATCGCCAGGGGCATGCCCATCATCGGCTGCGTTTTCCGCCAACCCTTCAGCGAATCATCCAGCGCGGCTGCATCCACCATCGCCTGCTCTTTCTGCGTCGTCACGTAGGCCTTCACCTTCGGCTCAACCTGCCCGATACGCAGGAAATAGGCGCGCACGATTTCCTTGGCCGTGACTTCGCCGGCCGTAAACTTCCGCTGCAATTCGCAGAGTGTCAGCTTGTGCAGACTCATGGGCGTTTCGCCGCCGCCTCGACGATGCGGTTCTTGTTATCCACGCGCACAATCTTGGGCGCGTGCCGTTTGATCTCTTCTTCGCTGTAGTACTCGTAACAGAAGATGATGATTTGATCGCCCGTGGCCCCCTTCCGCGCCGTCGGCCCGTTCAAGATGATTTCTCCGCCGCCCCGCTTTCCGGTGATCGCGTAGGTCATGAACCGTTCGCCGTTATTCAGGTTCGAACAGACGACGGCTTCATACGGAAGAATGCCGGCCGCCTCGAGCAGCTCCTCATCGACCGTCAAACTCCCTTCGTACTCCAGGTGTGCGCCGGTCACGGTCGCACGGTGAATTTTTGATCGCAGCATCTGTCGAAACATGAGACTCCTTTATGGCTGGCCCCCTGCCAAGGCGGGGATCTTAATCAATAATCTTCGGCACGCAGAATCCGTCTGCTTCACGCTCCGGAGCATTGGCGAGCGCTTGCTCGACCGACAACGACGGCCGCACCACATCATCGCGAAATACATTGACCTGGCCCAACACCGTCGCCGTCGGCTGAACCCCGTCCGTATTGTATGTCTTGAGCGTCTCGACATGCGTCAGAATCTGGCTCAACTGCTTGGTAAACACAACCACCTCACTCTCCGTCACCTGCAGCCGCGCCAGCTTCGCCACCTTCTCAACTTCCTGCTTGGTAATCTCCACTGTTTTCTTTCCTTCCTCTTTATCTCTCAGAGGATGTTCAAAATGGTCTTCCAGCAAGGCCGCAGGGAGGCCGTCAACCGAGGCGTACCCTCCGGGGTACGTCGCAGGGAGACGGACAACCGAGAACGCCGCTGGAAGCCATTTTCAACATCCGATCACTCCACCGTCACGCTCTTAGCGAGATTCCGTGGCTGATCCACATCCGCCCCGCGTAACACGGCAATATGGTACGCCAACAACTGCAACGGGATCGTGAACAGGATAGGCGAGAGCAACGGATGTGTGTCCGGAATCGTAAACACCGCATCCGCGATCTTCCCAAGCTCGCGCTCGCCTTCAGCCACAAACGCGATCACCGGCGCATGCCGCGCCTTCACTTCCATCAAATTGCTCACCGTCTTTTCATACAGGCGATCGCGCGGCGCCAGCACCACCACCGGCATGTCCTTGTCGATCAGCGCAATCGGTCCGTGCTTCATTTCGCCGGCCGGGTACCCTTCGGCATGGATATAGGAAATCTCTTTCAACTTGAGAGAGCCTTCCAGCGCGATGGGATAGTTAATCCCGCGCCCCAGGAACAGAAAGTTTCGCTTCTTGTAGTAGCGTTTCGCAATGGCGACCACTTCAGCTTCCCGGACCAGCACCCGCTCAACGAGAGAAGGCAACTGCACTAACCGATCCAGCCAGGCCTTGCCGTCAGCCACATTCATCACCTTGCGCACGCGCGCCAGATGGAGCGACAACAGATACAGCGCCGTCAGCTGTGCGGTAAAGGCCTTGGTCGAGGCCACCCCGATCTCCGGCCCGCAATGGGTATAGAGCACGCCGTCCGACTCCCGCGCCAGCGTGCTGCCGACCACGTTCACGATGGACACCACGCGCGCGCCCTTCTCCTTCGCTTCCCGCGCCGCCGCCAGCGTATCGGCCGTTTCTCCCGATTGGGAAATCGTAATGAACAGGTCGTTCTTCCCGACCAGCGGATCGCGATAGCGGAATTCGCTCCCGATATCGACTTGCACCGGCGTCCGCACCATCTCCTCGAAAAGATACTTGCCGACCAACCCAGCATGCCAGGACGTTCCGCAGGCCACGATCCAGATCCGTTCCACCGCTGCGAACTCCTTAGGCGTGAGGCCGATGTCCGGTAAATCGGCTTCTCCGGTTTCGTAGGAGTACCGCCCGCGCATGGTATCGAGAATGGTCTGGGGCTGCTCGTGAATCTCTTTCAGCATGAAATGCGGATACCCGCTTTTCTCCACGGCTGAGGCATCCCACGTAATTTTCGTCACCTTCCGGGAGACCGGCTGCCCATCCGCATTCGTCAAATGCATCTCGTGCTGGGTCACCACCGCAACGTCGCCCTCTTCAAGGTAGGTCACATCCCGCGTGTGCGCCAGCATGGCCATCACGTCAGACGCGACAAACGACGCCTGCTTCGTTCGACCGACCACCAACGGACAGCCGGACCGCGCGGCAACTAAGGTCCCCGGCTCCTTCTCAGAAATCACCGCCAAGGCATAGCTCCCGCGCACATCCCTCGTCGCCGACCGAACGGCATCCGCCAATCCCTGCCCTGCCTGAAGATACTTGTCGATCAAATGCGCCACGACCTCGGTATCGGTCTCCGAGTGAAACTTGTAGCCCTCTTTTTCCAACTGCTGCTTCAGCGGCTGATAATTTTCGATGATGCCGTTGTGCACGAGCACACAGCCCTTCGAACGATGCGGATGGGCATTCTGCTCGGACGGCTTGCCGTGCGTGGCCCAGCGGGTGTGCCCGATACCCACCATGCCGCTCAGCTCTTTTTCTTGCAGCGACTTTTGGAGATTCACCAGCTTACCGACGCTACGCCGTACGGTAATTTTCTGCCCCTGCTGAATGGCCACGCCCGCGGAGTCGTATCCGCGATACTCTAACTTGGCTAACCCGCCGATCAGAATCGGAACCGCCTCTTGATGTCCCACATATCCGACAATTCCACACATGGATCATCTACCTCCGCTTCTTCTTGGTGGACACTTTGCTTGCCGCCGTTCGCTTACCGGCCGGCTTCACCGGAACCTGCTGCTCAGTCGCCAACAACGCACGCCGCCTGGCGGCCCATCCGGCCCGATTGACCTGCTCCACGCGGGCGATCGCTAACGCATCCGCCGGCACATCCTGCGTGACCGTCGTTCCAGCGGCAATGACCGCACCGGCTCCCACCGTCACCGGCGCGATCAGCTGCGTATCACTCCCCAAGAACACATGATCGCCCACAACCGTCTGATACTTATGCACTCCGTCATAGTTGCATGTAATCGTCCCAGCGCCGATATTCACACCCTTGCCGATCGTGGCATCTCCAAGATAGCTCAGATGGTTGGCCTTGGCTCCTTCGCCCAGATCCGTCTTCTTCATCTCGACAAAGTTGCCGACCTTCGCCTTCTTGCGCACCCGCACGCCGGGACGCAAATGCACGAACGGACCCAGCGTGGCCTGCTCGTCGATCTGCGAGTCGGCGAAGACGCAATGATCCAGAATCGTCACCTGGGCCCCGACCGCACAATTCGTGAGCCGCGTGAAGGAACGGATTTCACAGCCCTCGCCGATCACCGTCTTCCCTTCCAGGGTCACGTTCGGATACAACGTCGTATCTTTCCCAATCACGGCCTCAGCGTCGATCCATGTGGAGGCCGGGTCGATCATCGTCACGCCGGCTTCCATCCACCGCCGCCGAATCTGCTGGCGAATCACCTGCTCAGCCTCCGCCAGCTGCAACCTGGTATTGACTCCCAACCCTTCATCCGGATTCGTCAACGGCAGCGCCGCGACCCGATGCCCCTGCGTTACCGCCATATCGACAATGTCCGTCAGGTAGTACTCGCCCTGCGCATTGTGCGGCTGCACCTTATCCAGCGCCGCAAAGAGAAAGGGCCCGTCAACGACATAGGTGCCGACATTGATTTCACGAATCGCTCGTTCCTCCGGAGACGCATCGCGATCTTCGACGATTTTCACTACGTCGGCGGAGGCATGGACAGCACCGGATGCCCCCTTCTCCGTCCGGCGGACCACCCGGCCATAGCCTCCGGGATTATCCAGAATCGCCGTCAAAAGAGTAACCGCCGCACCGGCAGTCCGATGCGTCTGCAACAACGCACGCACGGTCGCTTCCTGCAACAACGGGGTATCGCCGTTGAGGATCAGGTAGACCGCAGGCGCTGAGCCCCTGCCGGACAAAAATACGGAGCGCGTTTGCAACACCGCATGCCCCGTCCCCAATTGCTGCACTTGCTCAACGATGTGTACCGCCGCGCCGCCCGACTCCTCCGCGAGCGCAGACTCCAGCACCGCGCGTACCTGTGCAGCCTGATGTCCCACGACGACGGCGACCGAATGCCCGGCAACCGCGCGAGCGACATCGAGCGCATATCGGATCATCGGACGTCCGACGATCTGATGCAGCACTTTGGCCTGCTCCGATCGCATACGTGTGCCACGCCCAGCCGCCATCACCACGACACCCAACCCATCCATGGTCATCTCCTGCTCATGCGGTATCATCCGATGGTCACCCCCGCATCCGGTTGCTTTACCCCGCTCCACTTTGTATCCGCGTTCAACACCGAAGCCATCGAGGTAGTCGGCGTATAGAGCCCGCCTGAGACGATGAGCTTCATCGCTTCCTCGACCGAAATATCCACCGACATGACTTCACGTTCCGGGACCAACAGAAAATACCCGGACGTGGGATTCGGCGAGGTCGGCACATACACATGAATCAATGGTTCCTGCGCCAACGCAGCCGTCTCGGATTTGGTGACCCCCGTGACAAAGGCAAAACAATAATGGCCGTTCTTGGGAAACTGAATGAGCACCACTCGATGATAGGAGCCTCGATCAGAAAACGAGAGAATATCCATCATCGATTTCAGTGTCGAATAAATCCCGCGAACCAGCGGCAGACGATTCAGCCAATCTTCCCAAGTCCGCACAATCTGCCGGCCGATAAAATTCGCGGCAAACAGCCCGACGGAAAAGATCAGCACAATGAGTGCCACAATCCCCAAGCCCGGCACGTAGTATTCCGGCACCCAACTGGCCACCGCTTCACCCAAGATGCCATCCACCGTGACAAAGAGGGCTTTCAAAATAAGAATCGTGCCCCAAATCGGGGTGATGACGAGCAGACCCGTCAGAAAGTATCGTTTCAATAAGGTTTTCAGCATGCGACCAGGTCTTGAATGGGAGCCCTATAATGTGGTGGATCATCATACAGAGATTCCCTCAGTGCCGCAATCCATTTAGGGCTATTTTCAATGGGTTACACGAAAAAGATACTGGCAATAACAAGATGAAATTGTCTCGACTCGATCCGGATCAAACCGCACGCTGGCCGACCCGGCCATTCTTGCTATTCAATGAGCGTGGCATTACGATCGCGGTGAATTCTGAACCAGTAACAGGAGCCACTTTTGGCAAGACAACGCAGTCACACAGCCGGCATCTTCATCACGCTGGAAGGCACCGAGGGCAGCGGAAAGTCGACTCAAGCCGCTCGCCTGGCGCAGGCGCTTCGAGCCGAAGGCCATGCCGTACTCCTCACACGAGAGCCGGGCGGCACGCCGGCAGCCGAGCAGCTCCGCGCGGTGCTGCTCAAAAATAATTCAGAATCGCTGGCCGCAGAAACGGAAGCCTTCGTCATCCTCGCCGCGCGCCGCCAGCACGTTGACCATGTAATCGCGCCGGCCCTGCAGCAGGGAGCAATCGTGATCTGCGACAGGTTTGTCGATTCCACCCTGGCCTATCAAGGCTACGCGCGAGGGCTGAACCTGAAAACCTTGCGGACGATGAACCGCTGGGCTACCGGAGACCTCGCACCGGATCTCACCCTCCTCTTCGATCTTCCCGTGACCACAGGCCTGCGCCGGCGACAACGCGACACCGCAGGACAGAACCGTCTGGATCGGGAAACCAAACGCTTTCACGAAAACGTGCGCGCCGGGTTTTTACAACTTGCGCGCAAAGAACCCCGGCGTATCAAGCCAGTCAACGCAGCGAGACTCCCCGACAGAATTGCGAACGACGTGCGCACGCTCGTGTTCGAATGGCTGGAGAAACGCCTACCCCAAGCGGGCCAAAGAAAGTAACCATGCCCTTTCGAGACATCACCGGCCACGAACATCCGATCGCGGTCCTGCAAGCCGCCGTCGCGCACGGCCGGCTGGGCCACGCCTATCTCTTCCACGGCGAAAACGCGATCGGGAAACGCCTGACGGCGATCCATCTCGTCCAGGCCCTGAACTGCGAGCAACCGCCGTCACCGGGTGTACTGGACAGCTGTGGCGCCTGCCGTGCCTGCCTGCAAATCGTCGCGCGGACACACCCGGATTTCATCTCGATCGACCCTGACCGTGAGTTGGCTAACCCCGCCATCAAGATCGAGCAGGTCAGAGAAATCGAACAGCAATTCGTCTATCGCCCGCTCATGGGCGAACGGAAGATCTGCCTGATCGACGAGGCCGACCGTATGACCATCGGCGCAGCCAATGCGCTGCTCAAAACGCTGGAGGAGCCACCGGGTCACGCGCTCTTTCTCTTGATCACCAGCAGACCCAACGCGCTCCCGATTACCATCCGCTCACGCTGCCAGCAACTCCGCTTCTCCACACCGGCGCGCACACAAGTCGAAGCCGCCGTGATCCTCACGCGGGAACTTCCGCCGGCCGATGCGCGACTCCTCGCGCTCGTCACAGAAGGCCGCATCGGCGAAGCTCTCACACAAGACGTTGCCGCATTGCGCGAATGGCAAAAGGACTGTCTGGCCATCGTCGCTCCCACTACACTCCGGTCGATCAGCGCGATCCTGACCCTGTCAGAAAGCCTCGCAAAATCCGATCGAGGCATTGAGACACTCACGTGGCTCAGCCGCTGGGTCCGTGACCTATTGTTCGTCCATGTCGGCGGCGACCAAGATCAGATTCTCCACCTCGAACAGATCGACCAGCTCCAGGAATATGCCCGCACCACCGATCTCACCTTGCTCCTCGAGCTGGTTAAAGAGATCGAACGCACGCAGCAGAACGCCACGCGCAATTTGAATCTCCACATGGCCCTGGAATCCTGCCTGCTCAAACTTCGTGAGGCCCTCGGCCTTGCGCCAGCAGGAACGCCCGCCTAGAAATTCCGTCGGGCAACCTGCTATCTTCCTACTCGCAATGCGCGATCAAAATACCTTCTACATCACGACCCCGATTTACTACGTGAACGATGTGCCGCACATCGGCCACGCCTATACCACCGTCGCCGCCGACGTGCTCGCGCGGTACTGGCGCCTGCGAGGTCGCGACGTCATGTTCCTGACCGGCCTCGACGAACACGGACAGAAAGTCCAGCAGGCGGCAGCCAAAGCCGGGATCGATCCGCAGGCCCATTGCGACAACCTGGCGCCACAATTCCAAGACCTCTGGAAGCGGTTGAACATTTCGAATAATGCCTTCATCCGCACCACCGATGCCCCGCACCAAAAAGTCGTTCAACACTTCCTTCAAGAGCTCTACGATAAACAGCTGATTTATAAAGATTCGTACACTGGATGGTACTGCACGTTCGACGAGCGATTCTGGACTGAAAAGGACGTCGTGGGAGGCATCTGCCCCGACTGTAAACGCCCCATCGAACAGCTCAGCGAGCACAACTATTTCTTCAAGATGGGGCAGTATCAGGAACAGCTCATCCACCACATCAAACAGCACCCGCACTTCATCCGGCCCGAGTCCCGCCGTAACGAAGTCCTGGGATTCCTGACCACGCAGAAGCTCGGCGACCTGTCGATCTCCAGGCCCAAGTCGCGCCTCTCATGGGGGATCGAGTTGCCCTTCGATCACGAGTACGTCACCTACGTCTGGTTCGATGCGCTGGTGAACTACATCTCCGCATTGGAATACAAGCTGGAAACACCCGCGGTCGATCGGTACTGGCCCGCCTCGGTCCATCTCGTCGGCAAAGACATTCTGACGACCCACGCGGTCTATTGGTCGACCATGTTGATGGCGTTGAACCTGCCGCTGCCGGAAACCATCTTCGCGCACGGCTGGTGGACGGTTGACGGCGAGAAGATGTCGAAGAGCCGCGGCAACGTCGTCGATCCCAACAAGATGGTCGAGACCTACGGCATCGACGCGTTCCGGTACTTCCTCTTGCGCGAAGTACCCTTCGGGCAGGATGGAGACTTCTCCCAGACTGCCATGGTCACGACCATTAACAGCGACCTGGCCAACGGCATCGGCAATCTGCTCAGCCGCACGCTCACAATGATCGAGCGCTTCACCGACGGAAAGATTCCGGCCAGCGGCCCGCCCGCACTCCCGGAACTCGAAGAGAAGATCGCTCAAGCCGCCACGCAATTGCCGGCCATATTGGAACGCGGCTTCAGCGCCCTTACCTTCCGCGACAATCTGCATGCGATCGGCGAACTGGTCAGCCTCTGCGACGAATACATCGACAAAGCCGCACCCTGGAAACTGGCCAAAAATCCCGACGACGCGCCGAAACTCAAGACCGTCCTGAACTACGCCGCCCGCGCCTTGCGCCTGCTGGCTGTCTCGCTCCATCCGTTTATGCCGCAGACGACGGAGCAGCTAGCCCGGCAACTCGGCTATCACTTCGATTTCTCCAACGCGATTCCGGCCACCGCCTACCAGTGGGACAGTCCCGTGGCCGAGCTTGCGATCGCCAAGGGAGCCCCGCTGTTCCCGCGTATTGAAATCCCCGCAACTGCCCCGACCGCAACGCCAAAAGATGCGGCCAAGACACAGAAAGAATCCTCGAAAAAAGGAGCCAAACCAGTGAGCGACACACCCACAACTCCGCAACCAATTACTGCCGCAGCCACGACACCCGCCACTGCAACAACAGCAGCGGCACCGGCAGCACCAGCAACTGCGCCCGCACCAGCCGCGCCGCCGCAGATCAGTATCGACGACTTCATGAAGATTCAGCTGAAGACGGCGAAAGTCATTAGCGCGGAGCGCGTACCGAAGTCGGAGAAGCTGCTGAAGCTCCAAGTCTCACTCGGCACGGAGCAACGGCAGATCGTGGCGGGAATCGGCAAGAAGTATGAGCCCGACGCGCTCGTTGGCAAGATGATCGTCATCGTCGCCAATCTGAAACCGGCGAAGCTCATGGGCATCGAGTCGCAGGGCATGGTTCTGGCCGCCGGCGACAGCGAAGTACGCGGCCTCGCCACAATTCTGGAAGAAGTGGAACCGGGCACCAAGGTGAAATGAACCGAGCGGGTATCAGGCTCCGCCTTCTCCTCCTCTCGTTCCTCCTGATGCCCCTGCCCTGCCTCGCCCTCCCCGCACCGGAAGAGGCGCCGCCAGACCTGCACCTGAACGATCCCAAACCCACGACCGTCCTCGTGCGCGTCGTCGCCCACGGCTCGATGGTGCTGGGGAAAGAAGTCGGCGGCGCGCGCGTCACCATCACAGACGTTGCGACCGGCCAGATTCTCGCCACCGGCATTCAACAGGGCGATGCCGGCGATCAGAATCAGATCATGCGCACCCCGCGCCTCATGGAAGAAGCCCACTACAGCAGCCGCCCCGCTGCCGTCTTCACCGCCACGCTCGACTTAGTCACGCCGACCCTCGTCGATATTGCCGCCGAAGGACCACTGGCTTTTCCAGCAGCCACGCAACGAGTGTCCACGCGCGCCTGGCTGATCCCCGGCCATGACCTCACCAGCGACGGCATCGTGCTCACGCTCTACGGCTACATCGTTCAGATCGAACATCCGAAATCCGTCGGCGGCGGCCTCATTGCGAAGGATGACGTCGTCCTGCGCGCCTCCGTCCTCACTCTTTCCGGCGCGCTCGTCCGCCCCCATGGCGATTGGGACTCGCGCAAAGTGCATATCTATGGCGAGTTGCTCATCGGCACAAAAGTGATGGAGCGCTTGCAGATGTTCTACAGCGGCGACAACGCCAGTTTCGAAGCGCCTTTCTTCGTACCGCTTCCCAAAGATGCACCGGACGGCATCACCCTCCGCGTCGTCGCCGCCGATCCGTCGAGCGGCAACTTCGGTGTAGCCGAAGCCAAGTTCCCGGTGCTCAGTGAACGGTTACCCCCCAAGAGGTCCTCGCCATGAAAACAATCGTCCTGCTCGCAGCCCTGTGCATCACCCTCGCCGGCTCCGCACTCGCGGAAGAGCAGCACCAGCATCGCCGTCCTGACGACATCAAACAATATCTGGAACATCTCGACAGTACGGAGCGGGATCGCTATCAAAAGCCTTCCGAGGTGATCGAGGCGCTCAGATTGAAACCGGGCATGGCAATCGCCGATCTCGGCTCCGGGTCAGGCTACTTCACCCGCCGCTTCATCGAAGCTGTCACCGAGACCGGAATGGTCTATGCCGTGGATGTCGAGCCGGAAATGCTCGCCTATGCCAAAGAGAGCGTCATCCACATGCACACCGCCTATACGGCCGAGTTCATCCTCGCGCAGCCGGATAATCCCAAGCTGCCGTTCGCATCCGTCGATCTCCTCTTCGTCTGCAACACCATCCATCATCTTGAGAACCGGTCAAAGTACTTCAGCGACCTCAAATCGTCCCTCAAGCCGGGAGCGCGCATCGCCATCATCGACTTCTACCCCGACGAACGGTCCGGCGACCTCGGATTCCCGAAACACCATCTCGTTGCACGTGGCACCATCGTCCAGGAAATGACCGCAGCCGGATACCAGCTCGCACGCGAGCACAGCTTTCTGCCGAAACAGTACTTTCTGGAATTCGTGGTGAAGTAGATGGGATGTGAGCCCATTCAAGGATGGCCCTTAGGCCGATCTGCATAAGAATCCAGGCAGATGGTCCCACAGTCACAACTCATTGAAACAGTAAATAGATATGGCGTATGGTTCGCAAACAGTAGCAGCGTCTTAATACGGACAGAACTGGTGGATCCGGCTCTTATGCGGATCGCCCTAAACATAGTTAGACTGTCACGCGCACACCATGCTCAATACGCTCATTTCACTGACGGAAACCGGGGAGTTCGAGGACAACGGAACCATCCGGTTTGAGTCGGCGCAGGGCACGCAAGATGGTTTCTTGCTTGATTTTGGTGTCAATCCCGGTGACGAGACTGGCGAGCAGCGGTGGCGAATCCGATGCAGTGGAGTCCGCGACTACCGACTCCACTTTGAGTTTACCGAAAGTATTCGAGTGGTCTCAGAGCATCCTATCCTATTGCCGTTCGTTGAGCAGGTCACCAGCCTCTTCTTCACCGGTCCAGCGCAGAATCCGCTGGCAACGGTTGGAGCCTTGTGGGAGTGCCACCGGCGTTTGGTTGGCAGTTGGTTTCCTTTCGAGAGGTTTCTAAACCTGTTGCCTAATGGATTGTCTGAGCTGTTGGCAACATCGGGCGGCCAGCTTGCATCTGGTCCGGTGTCTGTGATGAAAGCGTATGCGGATGTCCTAACCGCGCACGGAGTGAGATTGTCCATGCTGCCACCTCGATCACTGAAGTATTGGAACGACGGCCAGTGGGTGATTCCAAATCACACGTTGCACACATTGATTCTCGAGAGTTCCTATGTTGTTGCTGAGACATTTGATGGCGAGAGATTGGGGGCCTAACCGTACACTGCAGCGAACCCTGCCATTCCGCTCCGGTTACAATCGAACGTCCTCATGGGGCTGGCCGCTGAGCTTGAGCCGTTAAAAGCTCAAGAATCTTATGGCGATCGCACTTGCCAGGAAAAGGAAAAGCATCCAAATTCCCTTTCAACTCGCCCTCCCTCCAATACTTATGCGCTTCCTGATGGACCTTGAAGAGAATGTTGATTCGCGTCTAATACTGACATCTCCGGTCAGCCTCGTTACGGATTGGTCGGGACTTTCCAGATTTGAGTGATCGGCTCGGCATCGGCGCTCGCGCCTGAGTGGGAGAGGCCGTAGAGATCTTCGATGGTGCGCAGGACGTTGTAGTGGGTGATCCGCTGGTCGTAGCGCCCCGCTTTCACCATGGGGCCGACGAAGAGCGTCACGATCCGGTTGTTCTCCTTGGCGTGATCATTATCTTCATCCCACGTCACAATCAGCAGACTGTTGTGCTGCTGAGCCCACTGAACATAAGCTTCCAGATGATCTCGAAGCCAGCGATCCCCCGTTTGAATCGCCTCTGGATCTTTGCCGTGATGCATGTCGTTCACCTGGTTCGGCACGACGATGCTGACCGTGGGGAGCGCACGATAATCGGCCGGGAAATTCGTCAGAGGCAGATTGATCTCTGCCGGGAGGCCATTGGTCGGGCTGTTCTGCCAATTTGCCCACGGATTATGTTTGCGGGCATAGCTTCCGTCTTTGCAGGTCAACGAGCCCGCTGCGGGCAGGTCTTCTGAATATCCGGCAAACGTCAGCCCGGCTGCCAGCAATGCATGGCCAAGATTCGGTGTCGTAAATGTATGCGGGCACGAATTGTCGGTGATGTTCTGCGTCGATCCAGAAAACAACGCGAGGTAGTTCGGCTGGCTCGGGTGGGTGATCCCAAATGACTGCGTCAGCAGCGCTCCCTTGGCGGCCAATTCATTGAGGTAGGGCGCATGGGGCGAATCGATGATCTGGCTGTAGGAATGGTTCTCTTCGATCACCATGACAATGTGATCGGGTTTTGACAACGTGACAGGCGTCGGGCGTTCGACTTCGGGTGAAGATGCCGCCAGCACACAGGCACCCATGGCCAACGAAATCGCCATTGCACCGAAAATCACTCTCCCATGTATGAGCATGAGATGGTGTACCACTCCGCCCGCTGATTTACCACTACGACCATTTCGCAGTTTAGAAATGGCCACAGAAAGATGGGAGTCGGTCCTTAGCAGGCTCCAGCGCTTAACCGCTAGCCTTATGCTACAGTAGGCGCGGATACACCAGACGAAGGAGCGGCCGCGATGATCGGATTCTATCGGAGGCTTCTGAGGAGCGGATGTAGAGCGACCCTTTTACTCAGCCTGTCGGCCGGTTGCACACAGGCGGTTGCCCCCAAACCTGCCGGGCTGCCGGAAGCGAGGCCACTGCCGCCGAGTTCAGCGGGCATTGCACCTATCGACTATTGGCGCGACATCCGCCCGGTATTGGAGCGGCGCTGCGTAGTCTGTCACGGCTGTTACGACTCCCCCTGCCAACTCAATTTGAGTGCGCCTGAAGGCCTCACCCGCGGGGCGAACAAAAATCCAGTCTACAATAGCACGCGTCTGTTGATGGCCGAACCGACGCGTCTGTTCGACGACGCGCAGACGGTGGCAGAGTGGCGCAAGAAGGATTTCTTTCCCGTCATCCAGGAACAGACCCACGCGACGGTGCAAGAGCGGCGCGCGAGCGTCTTGGCGCGTTCGCTGATGCTCAAGCAGGCCGCGCCCCTTCCTCCGGATCCGCTGTTGCCGGATTCATTCGATCTGAGCTTGGCTGCCCAGCAGTACTGTCCCACTGAGTCGCAGTTCAGCAAGTTTGCCCAAGCCCACCCGCTCTGGGGCATGCCCTACGGCCTGCCTGGGCTGAATGATGAAGAACACCGCCTTCTCATGCAATGGATTGAACAAGGGGCGCCGCTCCGGGAACCGGATCCGGGCGCGTCCGCGCCGCTCGACCAGATCGTGGAATGGGAGACCTTTCTCAACGGCGACTCCCCGAAGCAGCAATTGATGAGCCGGTATCTCTATGAACATCTCCACCTGGCTCATTTGTATTTCGATATGCGCCAAGACCGGCTGTGGTTTCGCGTAGTCCGTTCTCGCTCGGCGCCGGGACAACCGATCGATCTGATCGCCACGCGCCGGCCGTATGACGATCCCGGCGTGCCGCGCGCATACTACCGTCTCCAGCCCGTCCAAGAGACCGTGCTGGCCAAAACGCACACGCCCTATGCGCTCAATTCCACGCGGATGGAACGCTACAGACAGCTCTTTCTCGATGCCGCCTATGAAGTCCGCGCGCTGCCTTCCTATGAGACCAGCGTGGCCTCCAACCCATTCGTGGCCTTTCGTGACCTGCCCATTCGCTCCCGCTACCGGTTTCTTCTCGACGATGCACTCGTGTTCGTCATGCAGTTCATCAAGGGACCGGTCTGTCGCGGCCAAACGGCGTTGGATGTCATCGATGACCAATTCTGGATCTTTTTCGTGGATCCCAACAGCGGAGCACTCGATGGTAGTGAAGCGTTCTTCGCGGACAATAGCAGCCATCTCTACATGCCGACGTCAGAGGGTTCGACCCCGCTGGGACTGTTCTCCTGGCTGAAGTACTCCCATATGCAGAATGAATTTCTCAAGGCAAAGAAGGCCCGCATCGAAAGCCTCGATCTCCAAGACGAAGCGGCCAATCTCGCCTTTATCTGGGATGGATCCGGCCAGAACCAGAACGCCGCCCTCACCGTCTTTCGTCACGCCGACAGCAGCTCGGTCGTGCAAGGCCTGGTTGGGGATGAACCCAAAACGGCTTGGTTATTGTCCTACGATCTGTTGGAGCGGATTTACTATCTGCTGGTCGCCGGGTTCGACGTCTATAGCTTTGCCGGGCATCAGCTCGACACGCGGCTGTACATGGACTTTCTGCGCATGGAAGGGGAATCCCATTTTCTCATGATGCTGCCGGAACAGGAACGCGCGCGGCTGCGGGACTTCTGGTACCGGGATGCACCGCAGTCGATCAAGGAGCAGGTCTACGGACGGCCGATTGCCGCGCCGAAGAAAATCAAGATTCAGTACCAGACCGACGAGCCCAAACGAGAGCTGTTCGACCTGCTGCGAAACCGGCTGGGGCAGGCGGTAAATCAGGCCTACGATACGGCCAACGAACCCGATAGCGAACTCGCCCAGGCGCTCCACGCACTGGCGCACGTAAAGGGACGAGCGCTGCAGTGGTTGCCCGAGATGGCCGTGCTGAGCGTCAGCGACGGCGCCGCGCCGGATCGCCACTTTACCCTGTTGCACAACAACGGGTTTCTCAACCTCACCGCGCTCTTCGACCCCCTCTCCAACCGTCTTCCGGATGAGGACAGCCTGACCGTCGCGCGAGGGATCATCGGGGCTTACCCCAATGCCTTCTATCGTGTCCAGAAATCGGAACTGCCGGCGTTCATTGCAGCGGTCGCCGGTCTCGGCGGCGAGGCAGACTATCGCCAATTCGCCTCGCGCTTCGCCGTGCGCCGTACCAGTCCGCATTTCTGGCCGCACAGCGATGCCGTGCAGAACGCCTATCAGAAGCTCGATCCGATCGGCGGGGGATTGCTGGACTACAACCGATTGGAGAATCGGTAGCCTGCGACTCTGCCCGCGATTAGGTTGCGGCGGAGTCGGCCGAAACACCGGCGCGTTCACGCCCGCATCTACGATCCCGCCAACGCTTGCCGTGATCCGATGACCGTGCGACACTACGTATATGACCGGCCTCGCCTCATTTGAGCATTTACGTTCCCGCCTCTACCTTTCGCTGGGGCTGAATGCCCTCGTCATCACCGCCGAATTCATCGGCGGCTTCCTCCTCGACAGCGTCGGCCTCATGAGCGACGCGGGGCACAATCTCGTCGATCAAGGCGCGCTCTTTCTGGCGCTCTATGCACACATCCTCACCAGGCAGCCGGCCAGCGAAACGCGCACGTTCGGCTACCATCGCGCCGGCGTCATTGCGGCCTTTCTCAACTCGTTCATCCTGGTGCTGACGGCCGCCGGCATTACGCTCGTGGGACTCAAACGGTTGTTGCACCCCGTCCCCGTCGATGGCGGATGGATCATGGGCATCGCCGCCATGAGCTTTGTGGCCAATCTCAGCATCGCCCTGCTGCTCCAGCAGGGCGCGAAAGACGACCTGAATATCCGCAGCGCCTTTTGGCACATGCTGGGCGATGCCTGGGTCTCACTCGGCGTCGTACTGAGCGGCGGGGCGATCATGCTGACCGGCTGGACGGTACTCGATCCGCTCATCAGTCTCCTCGTCGTCATCGCGATTCTCCATGGCGCCTGGCCGCTGTTCAAAGAATCCCTCGATGTGCTGCTCGAATCTACCCCGCCGACGATCAGCGCGTCACAAGTCGCCGCCACCATCGAGTCCATGCCCGGCGTGAAGAACGTGCACGATCTCCACATCTGGGCCGTGGAGCCCCGGCTCATCATGCTGACCGCCCATGTGCTGGTCGATGGAGATGACGCGGCCCTCACCAATACACTCCTCCGCTCGATCCATGAGCGGATTACCTCCGACTTCGGCATCAAGCACATGACGGTTCAACTAGAGACTCATTGCAGCGATCCCGCCGACGTTCATTGCGACCTGACTAAACTCACCGCACAGCATCCCGAGCTCGAAGCCCTCACCCACCACCATTGAGTGGTTACATCAGCGGGTTGAAAACTGTTTCAGAGGGGTAGGAAACGGCGGGAAACGCAAGTACCGCAAGATCAGGAACTGGCTCCCTTCTCTCTTCCAAGAAGCCACCTCAGACAGCCTCCGAGTATTGCTCCATTAATGGCTACAGCAATCAACAACACTGCCTGGATGCGAAACAACGCATGCGCGTATGCAAACTTAGTTAATAGCAGATCACTCCATGGCCATCCGGCATAGTAGGTCGGGATATATCCCAGTCGCTTGTACTCATCTGTCATATCCGCTGGAATCAGAACAACGAAAAGAAAGAGATTCCACAAGAAAACGGCCAGCGCGGCAATGAGCCCCCAACTGAATGGATTCAATCTATATTTCATTCGCCATCACACGCAGGCCTGAACGTTCTCGACATCATTTTCATTGCACATTGTATCTCGATAAGCGCTGAGTGCAAGGCTTCCTCTTCTTCATCAAGACCATATGACACATCCATTAACCGACATCTGCCATCACACCTCTCCGCCCTTCATGTCTAGGCTCGATCCAGGTAGAATGCCTTCACGGCTTACGAACTCTTACTATTGGAATACCGATCATGCCTTCTCCCGTCCCCTTCTATCTCCTTTGTGGTTCCCTTGGTGCCGGCAAAACCACGCTCTTGATGCGCCTGCTGGAATATTGGAAGAGTCAGGGCCTTCGTGCCGGGGTCCTGATGAACGAGGCCGGCGAGGTGAGCATCGACGGTCCGCGCGCCGGCACGATCGCCGAACAGGTGATGAATCTGGCGGGCGGCTGCGTCTGCTGCGACACAAAAGAAGATCTCTCCTGGGGCATCGCGCAGCTCGTCAACGATGCCGCCTCCGATGTCGTAATCATCGAGTGTTCCGGGCTGGCCGATCCGGCTGAAGTCATCGACGCCGTGACCGATCTCTACACCGCCCGGCTCGCCACATTGGAACGGGTGATCGCACTGCTCCACCCCATCGCCAGCGAGACCAGCCACTCCAGCCAGTATGTCACCGCTCAGGCGATTCGCTGTGCGGACGAACTCATCCTCAATAAACAGGATCTCTATGTGCCGGGCCACTGGGAGGGATTCAAAAGCGGGATCGTGAAACAGAACCCCTATGCCCGCATCTGGGAAACCACGCAGGCGCGCATCGACGCGGCGGCGCTCCTGGCGCCGATGCACCAGGCCAGGCCGGCCAAACAGACAAACGTGGTCTTCGGCGAGCCTCGGCCATCAAGCTCACACAAACGGGCGGACTATCACCCCATCGCGACAACCGTGAAACTTCCGGCGCCACTGAATCGCACCAGCTTCGAAGCTTGGACCAAGTCGCTGCCCAAAGAACTCGAACGGGCCAAAGGCTTCTTTCGCTTCGCAGGCGAGCCGGAACTCCAGGAATTTCAGTACGCTCCGCCGGGCACACCCACCATCGCCCCCATCATGCTGCTCGATGAGCCCAACCCCGCCATCGTCCTCATCGGGCGAGGCTATGACGTGGAGACCTTGCGAGCAGCATTACTGAGTTGCATGGAGTCGTAGAAACCGAAGAAGCAGGAGCGGCCGACCTACCGAGGAGAAGAGACCGGGACCTGTTCAGCCGCCCGAAATCGCGGCCACTGCAGCAACACCCAGGCGATGCCGCCGCCGATCAGCCCACCCAAGACCCAGCCGCCGAATACATCGGTCACGTAGTGCGCCCCGATATAGATCCGTGAGAGTCCCACCAGCGCGACAATCGGCCAGCTGATCCAACCGGTCTTGGGATAGAGCACGTGCAGAAACGCGGCTGCTGCCGCCGTGTTCATCGCATGGTTGGAGGGAAAGCTGAATAACCGCCCGCAGGCACCGCCTCCGGCCACGATGGCTTCCTGAATCGCATGACAAGGACGAGGGCGCGCCACCACCCACTTCAGCTGACCGCCGAGAAAATCCGATAGCCCGACGGCCCCGGCCAAGAACGGACTGCCCAGCAAGGCTTCCCACCGCCGGCGCATGATCCAATACCCGGCAGCACAGGCGACCGGCAGATAGAGCGTGCTCGTCGAACTGAGGCGGAGAAAGAGGTGGTCGAAGAATTCCGAACGGCCGGCAAGGCCGTTGATGGCAAGAAAGAGTGATTCGTCGAGGCTCATGGAGACTGACGATAAAGCGTCATTCGTCAGGCGTCAAGCGATCTTCATCTGGTCCTAAAATGGATGCGGACCGTCAGCTCACCGTCAACCATCTCGTCGCCCTTCATCTGCGGATCGAAGGTCCATTTACTAAGCGCCACAATACCAGCGGTGGTCAATTCGCGGTGCCTGGCCGGCTCCAGCACAACCACCGTCACCTTGGCATCTTTGGACACCAGCACCCTGGCCTTCATCCAGTCGTCGAGTTCCTTGCCGTCGAGTGACGCGGGAATGCCCGGCCATGGAGTCGATTTCGCCACCGGCCCCAACTGCTGGTCCTTGTTCAGCGACAGCCCGTGAACATGCACCTCCGGCAGCTCCAGCACATCGTCATGATGGTCCGTCTCATGCGTCGCCTCATCGCCGGCGGCCGCATGAGCGGCCGCCGGGAGACACAACAAACCTATTACTGAAAGGGTCAGAATCTTTTTCATAGTGACTCGCATCCTACCCTATCGATAACAGATGCTCAAACGGGCCACACCTTCTCACCCGCCCACCCCCGCGCGCCAAGACGCGCGTTTCTCCGAAAGGTCGCAGGGAGACGGGCGACTGAGAACGATGCTGGTGGCCTTGTTCGACATCTGGCTAGAAGAACCACTGGCCGCGAAAGAAGAACGACCGCGGCATCCCCGCGTGCGAGACGCCGAGCCCGATGCTCCCCTCGCCCCGATTGATGTAGTACTTCTGATCGAACAGGTTCACCACATCGAAGCCGATCAGGAACTTCTGTCCCTCCCACGGCAAGGGAATCACATGCGTGATCGACGTATTGAAGACCGTATAGGACTGGCTATGCGTCGAGTTCGTCTTCGCATCATCATCCGCCGCGGTTCGCAGGCCGGATCCGAACAGCATCTGTCCGCTGAACGTCGTCCGCTCCTTCAGCCGGTAGCTGACGAGCGCCGAACTGGTGATCATTTGCGTGTGATCGCAGAACACGCCGCCCGGCGAATTGATATCCCCGATCTCTTTCGCTTCCAGCAGAAAATGGCCGGACTGAAGGCCATACCCTTTGCATTGTCCCCAGGCCGCGTTCAACCGGGCCGTGAGATTGTCCATCACCTGGAGCTTCAGCGCTCCGTCGATGCCCCGTTGCCACCCATAGTTGAAGGCAAAGTAGTTCAATAATGGCGTCGTGCCGAACTGCCCGGCATCGGACAGGTTGCGGGCCAGCTTGTAGTATCCCGTCAACTCGAACGTCGCCCAACTGGACAGCGCGTGATAGCTGCCCACTTCAAAGTAATGCGCCCGTTCGGCCCGAGGCGCGATATTCGTCGTATCCTCCGGCGCGGCCTTCGTACCGGCTGTGTTCAACTTGGCAAAGGAAATCGCTTCCAGATTCGGCGGGGTGAACATCCGTCCGTAGAATACATGGAACACGTTCGATTGATTGGCCTTATAGGTCGCGCCGAGCCGCGGACTGAGTTGGGCTTCGTCACGGGTGTACTGGATGACATCCCCTCGCAGCCCGAGATTGAACGTCCACTGGTCATTGGGCGTCCATTGATCCTGAATCCAGAATTCCTGCCGGTACCCGATCAAGCGGTTGTCGGCATTGAGGCCGATGACCCCGCCCGTCGGATTGCCCGCGCCGTCATCTAGAAATGTCGACAGCCTGGTCTTGTTGATCGCCTGCGTTCGATCGACTTGGAACCCCGCCTTGATCAAATGCTCCTTGCTCTGGACGTAGGTGTAGTCCAGGCGAAGGCCGCCCGAATAGGCCGTGCGATCCTGACTCCCGGCGGAAAACGGTTCCGCTTCATCCGGCACATAGGCCAGCACATTCAGCGGATCGGTCTTGAACGTCGCGCGGGTGTGCCGGAAGTACCCCGCCAGACTGAAGAACTGGTTCGCCGTTACATCATGCCGCCACACCAGGTGCGCGTACTGGTTCTGCTCCTTCTGATTTTCATCCACCCGCTCCGATGGCGCCGCCGAGAATCCCGCCGGCAGCAAGCCGGTGATCGTCGCGTTCTGCGTTTGGCCCGGCAGCGTGGGAATCTGGTACTTCGCCACCGAGTTCAAAAACAACAGCGTGAAGTTGTTCGTATTATCGTGCTGATAGTCGCCGCGAAACATCGTCTGATTGCGCTCGCTCTGGCCATGAAAAATGGAGTGGCCGAGCGTCGGCGGTTCGATGCCGCGATTCGTCGAGACATAACTATTGAGGATGTAGTACCGAAACTTCTCGCCGACCGTCCCGCCGTATTCGAACGATGGGTTCACCGTCCGATTCGATCCGCCGAACATCTGCAGCGAGCCGAACCCCGGCTTCGTGCCGCTCTTGGTCGTCACATCGATCAACGCCGCCGTCTTGTTGCCGACGTTCGCCTCCATACCGCCAAGGACGATATCGGCCCGTTCCCACGCCCGCGGCGAGATGACATCGGAGAAGGTCGACGAGACGGTTTCCGGAATCGGCACGCCGTCGATGCGCAATTGCAGGTTCGCGTGGTCCTGCCGGATGTGCACCTGCTTGAGCGATCCGTAGGTGGCGCCAGGGATCGTCAGCAGCACATCGTGCAGCTCGTTGTTATTGCCGCGCGGCAGCGCTTCGATATCCTTGCGGCTCACCGAGTAGGTTTCACTCGACGCCTTGTATTGGATCGGCGCCAGCGGGGACACCACTTCCAACGCGACATCTCTGGTGTTCGTCAACGTCAGCGCCACCGGTCGCGGCGCCTCGGCCCCGATCTGCAGCACCACATACTCGCTGCGATACGTATCCTGCACGGCGCTGACCGAATAGGTCCCGGCCGCAGGCACGGCGGCGGTGAACTCGCCGGCCGCATCGGACACCGCCGTCGTGACGGTGTTCCCCTCCTGATCCTTGACCTCGATAACCACTTGCCCGACCCGGCGTAGGTCCTGGTTCTGAACCGTCCCGCGAATCGTATTGCGTGCGTCCTCCTCTGCCGCCCGAGCGACAGGCGGCATCCCACCATTCTCGACCAGGCTCCCGATAATCAGACCGGCACAAAGATGAAACCATGCGCGTCGCATACAAGATCCTCCACATTCAACATCGAACATAGATAGCCGACAGCGCCCGGCGCAGACTGCGCCGAACCCTGCACGATTCGTTGAAGGGACCTTAGCGACGCGGAGGAGCGCGGGAGGGATCGAACGAGGACGGCTCAACGGATAACAGAATCGATTCGGCAGGAAGCTCGACGAGGCGCACCAACTCACCGGCGACCAAAATCGGCGCACCGTCATCCAACGATCCGGCCGTATGGTGCTGGACCCACTGGCAGAGGTCGGTATCGGAGTGCTCGTGGCCGTCGTGATCAGCCGCCGCCAGCTCATGGTGGACATCCTGCGCAACGGCAAACGGAGCCAGTCCGAGCAGAATAGCGAGCAGCGCCAGTGACAGACACCGGCGGAGCAGCGCGTGCGAATGGAGCGAACGGAACATCATCAGTACACCCAGCGACCCGAGAGGCTGCTCACGAAGAACACGGAAAATCCGCGCCAAACTATCGAGCGGTCCCCGCTCTTGTCAAGCCATATGGACTTTTGCTGGTATTTTCGCATATCCTAACGCATCCCAAATTGAGCCCAGACAACTAACCTGAGTGGAAGAGGCCGCGATCCGCTCGCGGACAAGCACCATGAATAGACCCATCGACAATCAGCATGTCTTAGATATCAACGCGCTCCCCTCGCCCCGCGCCATCAAGACGAAGCTCCCTATTACGGATGAAGCCGCGGCGCTCGTCGTTGAAACGCGTGAGGCCATCCGCCGAATTCTCCATGGCCAGGATCGCGATCGACTGCTCGTCATCGTCGGTCCCTGCTCCATTCATGATCCCGAAGCCGCCTACGAATATGCGGCCAAGCTCAAGCCGGTAGCCGAAACCCTGCGCGACCGCCTGCTGATCGTCATGCGCACCTACTTTGAAAAGCCCCGCACGACCGTCGGCTGGAAGGGCCTCATCAACGATCCCCATCTGGACGGCACCTACGATATCGCCGCCGGCATGGAACTGGCTCGTACCATCCTCTTGAAGATCAATCAATCCGGCATGCCCTGCGCAACCGAACTGCTCGACCCGATCAGCCCGCAATATATCGCCGACCTGATCAGCTGGAGCGCCATCGGAGCCCGCACCACCGAGAGCCAGACCCATCGCGAACTGGCCAGCGGCGTGTCGATGCCGGTCGGGTTCAAGAACGGCACCGAAGGCAGCTTGCAAGTCGCCGTGAATGCCATGACCTCGGCGCGCGCCCCGCATCATTTTGTCGGCATCAACGCCGAGGGACAGAGCTCGATCATCCGAACCGCCGGCAACCCGGACCGGCACATCGTCCTCCGCGGCGGCGGCGGCAAAACCAATTATGAAGCGGAGCATGTCGCCAAAGCCGAAGCGGCGGTCGCCGGCGAAGGGATCGCCCGCTCGATCATGATCGATTGCTCCCACGACAACTCCAGCAAAGACCATAAGCGCCAGAGTCTCGTCGCTCGCGACGTGCTCCGCCAGTTCCGCGAAGGCCGTCACTCCATCATGGGCCTGATGCTCGAAAGCAATCTCAACCCCGGCAAACAGTCCTGGAAACAAGGCGTCACGCTCGCTCACGGCGTCTCGATCACCGACGCCTGTCTCGGCTGGGACGAAACCGCCGCGCTCCTGAACGAGCTGGCTGACTCGATCGCGGCCAAACCAGCCTAAGGGATCTTCGCCCGTTCGTCCCCATCACGCATCCAAGAGGTCTTGCGCCGCCTTAGGCGCCGGACCGCGCCCCGCTAGAATCGTATAGGCGGCGGGAACAAGAAATAACGTCACAATCGTCGAAACCAGCAGCCCGCCGATCAGCACGGCGCCGATTTGCCGGCGGCCGGCGGCGCCCGCTCCGGTCGCTAATACAAGCGGCAGCGCGCCCAAAATCGTGGCCATGGTCGTCATCATAATCGGGCGAAGTCGCCTCGCCGCCGCCTCGATGACCGCCTCGGTCGATTCCAAGCCCCGCTCTCGAAGCTGATTGGCAAACTCCACGATCAGAATCGCGTTCTTCGTCACCAGGCCGATTAAAATGATCACGCCGATCTGGCTGTAAATCGTGAGCGTGCCCTTGCTCACGGCCAGCGCGAGCAATGCGCCGGAGACCGCCGGCGGGACCGCCAGGAGAATCGTAAAGGGATGCCGAAAACTCTCGAACTGCGCCGAGAGCACCAAAAAGATGACCACCAGCGCCAAGGCAAACGTCATATAGAGATTGGTATTGCTCTCGATAAACGTTTTGGATTCCCCGGCATACGTCGTGCGCATAGTCGGCAGCAGGACGTCTTTCGCGGCGCCGTCGAGATAGGCCAGCGCCTGTCCCAGCGTGAAGCCTTCCGCCAACCCGGCGCTGATCGTGACGGCGCGCATGCGGTCGACATGATTCAACGATTCCGGCGCAGGCTCCTCTCTGACCGTGACGACATTGCTGAGCTGCGCCAATTCCCCTTCGTTGCCCCGGACATACAATCCGCTGATATCCGACGGCTTCTCACGGCGCCGATCGTCGATCTTCACGATCACTTTGTACTGCCGCCCGTTCTGGGTAAACGTCGTCACCGGCCGGCCGCTGAGCAGCGTTTCCAGCGTCCGCCCCACCGCCGCCACCGACACGCCGAGGTCGGCCGCTTTGTCCCGATGCGCCTCGACCGCGATATGCGGCGTATTGAGGGCCAGATTCATATCCGGCGCGAGGAATCCTGGATGGCCGGCCAATTTTCCCATCAGCCGTTCGGCGGCCTGCTGCAACTCCTGATACTCCAGGCCCCCGATGACGAACTGGACCGGGGGATACTCCGACCATTCCGCGATGGACGGCGGATTGATCAGATAAGCCTTTACGCCGGTCAACTGACCCAGCTTCCGATTTAGCGCCGCAATGATCTCCTGCTGGCTTCTCGTCCGCTCATTCCAATCGCGCAACGTCACCCAACTGGCGGCTCGGTTCACAATGGTGGGGCTCTGCCCGCGCGCCACGACCGTATAGTTCGACAGCACCTCAGGCACCGTATCGATCAACGCTTCCAACTCCCGGGCATACGTGTCGGAATAGCGAATCGTGGCGCCCTGAGGCGCGATCAGAAATGCGGAAAACCACCCGGCATCTTCGAGCGGCGCCAATTCTGACGGCAGCCGTTCCAACAGCACCAGACTGCCCACGCTTGCGCTCAAGCCGAGAATCACCACCACAGTCTTTGCCGCCACAACCCGTGTCAGCACGCGGCGATACCACCCGAGGACACGGTCGGACGCCCGCGCCGTGAACCGGTCCCAGCTCGACTGCTCGGAATCCCGGCGCAACAGCCGCCCGCACATCATCGGCGTCAGCGTCAACGCCACGAAGCCGGAAATCAACACGGCAGAGGCCACGGCGATGGCCAGCTCGGCGAAGAGCTGCCCGACGAGGCCGGAAAGAAACGCGATGGGGATAAACACCGTCACCAGCGAAATCGTTGTCGCCAGCACGGCAAATGCGATTTCGTTCGTCCCCTCAGCCGCCGCGCGAAGCGGCGGCATGCCGTCGATAATCCGCCGGTGAATGTTTTCGAGCACAATGATCGCGTCGTCGACCACGAGGCCCACCGCCAGGACCAGGCCAAGCAGCGTGAGCACATTCAACGAGCAACCGGTGACCAGCATCACAATGAACGTGCCGATGATCGAGACCGGAATCGCGACGGCCGGCACCAGCGTCGCCCGGGCGCTGCCCAGAAAGGCAAAAATGACCAGCACCACAAGGACCAGCGAGAGGCCCAACGCCACATACACTTCGTGCAGCGACGCTTCGATGGGCGCCGAACTGTCGAAGGCGATCGTCAGCGTCATGCCTTCCGGCAAACTGGCGCTGATGGCGGGCAGCTGCGCCTTGAGCGCCCGCGCGACGGCGAGCGTGTTCGCTTTGGACTGCCGCGACACGGCAATGCCTAACGAAGGCGTGCCGTTGAACCGCCCAAGCTTGCGGGTATCCTCAGCGCCGAGTTCGACGCGCGCGACATCCTTCAAGCGAACCGGATAGCCTTCGCGATAGGCCACGATCAGCCCTTCGAACTCTTCCGGCGTATGCAGCGTGCCCCTGAGCGACACGCCGAACTCCATCAACTCGCTTTCGATCCGTCCCGATGGGATCGAGGCGTTCTGGTTGCGGATCGCTTCCTCGACATCCTGAACGGTGAGCCGCCGCGCGGCGAGCTGATCGGGATCCAGCCAGATTCGCATCGCATATCGCCGCTCTCCGTCGAGATACGCCGTCGACACGCCTGACACCATGACCAATCGCGGCTTAATAAACCGTTCGGCGGTATCCGACAGTTCCAGCGCGGAATGCCGGTCGCTGGACAGCGCCACCCATAGCACTTCCGAATTGTCCGCCGCCGCTTTGGACACGATCGGCTCCTGGATGCTCAGCGGCAGCAACGAACGGATCATCGCGATCCGATCTCGCACGTCGTTCGTGGCGCCGTCCAAATCGCGCCCCAGCTCAAACTCAATGGTCACCGCCGAGACTTCCTCACGGCTGGACGACGTGATCGTTCGCAGTCCTTGAATTCCGCTGAGCGAGTCTTCGAGCGGCGTCGTGACATCCGTCTCGATGACCGAGGCGCTGGCGCCCGGATACACCGTCTGCACCGACACAATGGGCGGCTTGATATCCGGATACTCGCGGACGGACAGACGCAAGAAGCTCAGCGCACCGAACAACACCAACAGCAGCGTCATCACGAGCGCGAAAACCGGCCGGCGAATCGAGATATCCGACAGCGTCATGCCGGTCTCCGGTGCAATGGAGGGGTGTGCATCTGATTCAGCATGGAAGGAGTTCGACCGCTCTGGATCGGGTTACTTGAGTACAACGTGCAAGCCGTCATGAAGTTTGTGAGTCCCCGTCCGCACCACCCGATCGCCTTCATTCAACCCAGCGCGGACTTGGACCAGGCCCCGCTCGCGCGCGCCCGCGGAGATCTCCGTCAATCGGGCGACCTGATTCTCCACGCGAAACACCATCGTCTTCTCGCGCTGCAGAAACAGCGCTTCTTCTGGGATCAGCAGGGCCCGAGTCTCTAGGCCCAACGTCAGCCGCACCGTGGCAAACAAACCGGGACGGAGCGCGCCATCAGGATTCGGGACCGCCGCCCGGACGGCGACCGTCCGATTGACGGCTTCGACGCGCGGATCGATCGCGGAGACCTGCCCTTCGAACGGCACATCGGGAAACGCATCCGTCGTCACGACCAGCTTCTGACCCGCCACAAGCCGGCCGAGCCATACTTCCGGAACCTTGAAATCCACATGGAGCATGCGCAGATCTTCAAGATTGACGATATCCTGTCCGGGCTGGACATAATCCCCGACCGACACGCGGCGCAGGCCCAGCGTCCCGGCGAACGGCGCGCGGATGACGGATTTTTTCAGACGGACGGCATAGAGCACGTTGTTGGCGGCGGCGGCTTGCAGAGCCAGCCTCGCTTCGTCCACTTGCTGCGCCGGAACAATCGTCGTCTGTTGGCCGGACAGCCGCTTCAGCCGTTCATAGGTGACCTGGGCGATTTTTTCCTGGGCGGCAGCTTGATTGGCTTGCGCTTGCAGCTCTTCTTGATCCAGCTCGATAAGGGGCGCCGCGCGCTCGACGGACTGCCCGTCCGAAAAATCGATCCGGCGAATGACCCCGGATATTTCCGGCCTCACCGTGATGGACGCGACCGCCTGTAGCGTCCCGACCGCCTGAATCGATTCCGTGATCGATCCGACGGTCACCGCTGCGGCATCCACCAGTATCGAACTGTCGCTGTCCTCTTTCGGCACCGCCGACTCGATCGTGGAACGATCCCATAGCCTGAGCGCCACGATGGCGACGACTCCGCACAACAGGAGAACGGCTGCAATTGTTTTATGGTTCACAGTACAGAACATCCGTTTATATCAGCGATCCCGACGCTAGGGAGAAGTCCTCGCCGGACAAACCTCGCCCCCTGGATCTTTATAAGACGTATGAACCAGGCAAAACCGCACCCGCAGATCAGGCCTGCCTAAAAATCATGACCGAGCGACGAGATGGAGACGACGTTACCGGGCTGGAAGCTGGACTGACGCAGGAGGATCCGCCGTGATTTTCTGCCGCCGCTGGGCCTTTCGTTTAAGCCGCCACATACGCAGCGCCGTGACATACAGGATAAAGGGCAGGAATCCGGCCACGAAGACAATCCATCGGCCGGTGAGACCGAAGGCT
This sequence comes from Nitrospira lenta, assembly GCF_900403705.1. Classification (NCBI taxonomy): domain Bacteria; kingdom Pseudomonadati; phylum Nitrospirota; class Nitrospiria; order Nitrospirales; family Nitrospiraceae; genus Nitrospira; species Nitrospira lenta. The sequence goes on from NZ_OUNR01000017.1 coordinate 39,038, forward strand.
TCACCAGTGTGAAGGGGAAAGAGCCAGGCAAGAACGGTCTCGCCGGCAGTGAACTGCCGCCAATCACGAACATGCAAGACCGCTCCGCTGTACTGATCAAGCCAGACGACGCTGTCGCTGCTGGTGCGCCGCACCTCTTCAGGCCGGCGCAGGCCGATCTGAAATGCGTCGCCTGCTTGCTGCGGCAAGCCGATCCACTTCAGCTCACCATCCGGAAGACGTTGCATGGCAATGGCCACGGCTTGATCGACAGGAATAGGCCGGGCGTCCGGAATCACGGTCGAATACCACTCCGTTTCCACGGGAACCGGCAACAGGACTTTCACAAGAGGAACGACGTAGTGAGGGAATTCGAGATAGAGGCCGGTGAACGCGAGCACGAGCAGCACGAGCGACCCGGCAATGCCGCTCAGCTTATGCAGGTCATACAACCGGCGGATGCGGCTTCCAGCAGGATTGAACGTGACCGCTTGCCGATACCTCCCTGCCTTCGGCCACCACAGATACACACCACTGCCGATCGACAGCACCAGCAGCAGCCCCGCGCAACCGACAACGGCCTCGCCGACCTCATCCAGCAGCCAGGCTTTGTGCAGCTCATAGATGAAGGACACGACGGTCTGTCCCCAGATGCGCCCCCGACTCAACACAGCCGCGCGATACGGATCGATGGGGACTTCGATGTCCTGAACATGGCCTGCCGCGCCGGCCGGCACCTTGAACCAGGCCTCCACCACGCCGGGACGCGCCTGCGGTAGAAACAACCCGTACGGCCCTGGAAGATCGGGCCGGGCCGCTCGCGCGGCGGCCAGCATCTCCGTGTACGGCCGGTACGGACCGCTGTCTACCACCGTGCGCTGCTCGGGATTCAGCCACTCATCGATAGTTTGGTAGAACACCAGCGCGCTGCCGGTCAGTCCGCTCAGCGCAAAGACACACCCGACCCACAGACCGAGCCACCCATGAACCGCCCACCACAGCTTCTGCCGGGCCTTGCGGCTCACAGCCTAGTCCGACCACGGCCGCGCGGCGCCCCTGCCGCAACACATTTAGTTGAACTCCAGCTTGACGGAGCCGATCACCGTGAACGGGGCTCCGGTGTACACGATCTCTCTGAAGTTCTGCGCTCCGGTGAAATACCGCTGATCGAGGAGATTGGTAAAATTGATCGCCGCGATGAGATTCGTTTTCGCAAAGAACTCCGGCTTCCGGTAATACAGCGCCGCATCCATTCTGGCGAATCCCGGCATATCAAACCCGTTTTGACAGGATGACCCCACAGGATCCTGACACTGGAGCAGTCCCTGCCGTTTCCCTTGTGCGTACATACCGACTCCCGCTCCAAATCCTTTGACCACGCCTTCCTGGAAGAAATACGTCGTCCACAGACTGCCCTGATGCAGCGGTACGTTGGGGAGCCGGCTATCCACGACAAACTTATTGTCTTCACTGACCCGGGCATCGACATACGCGTAGTTGGCGATAATGTCCCAGCCTGGCATCACCTGACCCGCGACATCGACCTCGAATCCCCGGCTATGTTGCTCTCCCGTGGCCACAGAGAAGAACACTCCGTTCGCAGGATCGGAGGTCAACACGTTTTTCTTTCTGATGTCAAATACGGCCACTGTCGAACGCACCCTTCCTTCCATCGCCTGGAATTTGAGCCCTCCTTCGTACGATTTCCCTCGCTCCGGACTGAACACACTCCCGTCGAAACTCCGAGAGCCGGTCGTTTGCGGGGCAAACGATTCTGTGTAGTTGGCAAAGACAGCCACCCATTTCCACGGCTGATAGGTCACTCCGATGGACGGACTGAACGCGGTATCGGTTTCGTGGGTCTTCGTCGTCGTTGGGTTGAAATCGTGTGGACGGGTGGTGAGTTTTTGCTCCAAGACATCGAACCGGCCTCCGGCATGCACATGCAGGTTCTCCAGCAGATCGATCTGATCACCGAAATAGGCGCCCATAATATTATTCGTCTGCGCAGAATTTCCGAACAAGGACAGCGGCCCGTCAGCGAACAACCGATTGCCCGGATTATAAATATCGATAAAGCTGCCCAACCCGCCGAAATCTCCGGAAAGCGTTGACGATTGATGCTCACGGCCCAGCTCGATACCCAACAACGCCTTATGCTTTACCGACCCGGTCGAGAACAGCCCGTGCAATTCATTTTGCCAGTAATGGCTCTGCACCGTTTGCGGAGTCTCGTACCGCGCCAGAGTGAGAATGCCGGTCACATCGTCCATCACGTTGGACTCAAGGCTGGTGTACCGCTCGCGTGACGCCGCTGATCGAAATGCGCTACGCCACTTCCACGCATCGCTGATCTCGTGAATCAGTGTCAGCGTCGCCTTGCCGGAATTGATTTCTCCACGCCGGCTGGGATCGCCGAGAAAGCGGCCGATCGGAATCGACGCAGGCCGATTGCCGACCGCGACGGTGCCGCGATCGATAGGCGACCGGTCGTAGAGATATTCCCCCTCAAAACGGAACGTCGTCCGCGGTCCGATCTCCCACCCGAATGTCGGAGTGAGGAAAAGCCGGTCCGTCTTGACTCCCTCACGGTAACTTTCCGCCGATTCATACATTCCGTTGAACCGGTAGGTCAGGGTCTTGCTTTCATTCAGCGGTCCGCCGATATCCACCGTCGGCCGATAGAGATTGTAACTGCCGACGATCATCTCAGCCGAATAATACGGGTCTTTCAAAGGGGCCTTGGTAATCTGATTGATCACACCCCCGGGATCGGTCCGTCCGTAGAGAAACGACGCGGGACTCTTGACGACCTCGATACTTTCGATATTAATAATATCGCGAGCCGCCCGTGAGCCGTAGGTGCTGTCATCCCTGAACCCGTTCTTGAAGACATTCAAGTCCGAACGAAAACCGCGAATCATAAAATCGCCGGCTCTGCCGCCTTGCGTATTCGGCATAGACGTGCCGCTCACGTTGCGCAGCGCATCGCTCATACGGATCACTTTTTGATCTTCCATGACCTGGCGCGTGACAACTTGAATCGAACGCGGAATATCCTGAATCGGCGCAGGAATCCTGGTAGCGCTCGACGACTCATCCGCTGTGTAACTGCGTTCATCCCGCTCCTTCACGTCTTTCACAACAATCTCCGGAACTTTCACCGGTTTGCTCTTCGGAACCATGGCCGGCTCGCTGGGCAGCTCAGACGCCGCGGGCTGAGCGAGGAGCGGAACTGAAGATACCGAGGGGACTGCGGACAGGCCAGGAACCAGCGTCACGGCATTGGCGCTCGTGCTCCGGTAGGTCAATCCCGTCCCCTCTAACAACGCCTGCAAGGCCGCTTCCGGCGTATGGCTGCCGCTGACACCGGAGGATTTCGCATCGGCGGCGAGTTCCGTCGGAAAGCTGACCTGCCACCCAGTCGCCTCAGCGAAGGCGTTCAGCGCCGCCCCCAGCGGTTGAGCACCGATATTGAAAGTGATCGCGGGCGCCTGCTGTACCGGCGCGGCTCCCTCCTGCGCCTGAACGGGAGAAACCATTTGTCCGAAACAAGCCATGACCAGAAGGACTCCAGCCGTCCTCCCGATTCCCTTACATCCATTCCGCCGTACAGTGCCATTCCCGCACCGTACCATCCGTATTGCCGCCTGATCGTCTGCTTGCATGCGATGCCTCCTTCACAATTCCATGCTTGCGTAGACGGACGGCGGGCGATATTTCCTCACCCATACGAAAACACCATGTAGAGAAGATTTAGAAAAGAATCGCGAGACGATCGGAAACACTGAGCATGTGGACCGGAACTGTCTTGACGAGAAGCGCCAGCACGCTCGAAGGATTGTCCATATCGTACGTGCCGGTCACATGGATTTCCCCGGCGCGTGGATTCCACAGCGTGATCGTGCCGGGATAGTACCGCCGGACTTCGTTGAGGACCTGCGCCAGCGGCACGTCATCAACGACCAGTCGTCCACGAACCCACGCCGATGCCGTCGAGACATCGACAGCGTAGGGACGGCCCACCCGGCCGGCCTCCGTTTCAATCTGCAACCCGGCGCTCACCCGCGCGTGCGGACCCGCACCGGCGCCGACTTCGACAATGCCTTCCAACACCGTCACCTGGTCACGCCCGGCCTCTGCACGGACCACAAACGCCGTGCCGACGGCGCGGGTGGCGGATTGAGCCGTCGCAACGACGAACGGCCGATCGGCATCGTGCTGAACGTGAAACAGCGCCTCTCCTTTCAGCAAACGAATATGCCGCGCCGTTCCATCGAAGGCTACCGCCACCGCCGATTGCGTGTTGAGCGTCATGAGCGAATGATCGGGCAGCTCAATCGTCCGGCGCTCTCCGACCGCCGTCCGATAGTCGGCTTGCCACCGAGTCGCCACATCAAAATACAGCGCCGCCATGATGAGGAGGATCACGGACGCCGCGAGCGCCGTGGCGGAGAACACCGCTCGACGAATAGCGAAGAGTCGGAAACCGGACAGCTTTGACGAAGCTGTCTCCGCGGTATGCACTGCCGCTGCGCGCAAGTCCGGATCGTCCCACAGGGCGGAAACCCGGTGAAACATCTGCGCATGCGCGGGACTTTGGGCATGCCAGTCATCGAACGCCCGGCGCTCGTCCGGCAAGAGGCCTTGGCCCTGCAAGCGGATGACCCAGGCCACGGCTTCCTGACGCAACCGGGCTTCTTCAGCGGATGAAATCATGGCTCGTGCTTCGTCGGTAAGAGGCCTCGCCCCGTCTGCGGTCCGGATATCGACCGGGGCCAATGAGACGCTAGTATAACTGGTGACGAAATGACGAACCAATTCCCTCACTCATCTGCGTCGAGAGGACCGAGCACCTCACAACAGTGATCGAGCGCGCGCATCAGCAGCTTCTCAACCCCGCTCTCAGAAATGTCCATGCGCGAGGCAATTTCGCGATACGAATATCCGTATACACGGCACAGCAGAAAGGCTTCACGGGTTCGAGGCGGCAGGGATTCGATCGACTGCAGGAAGGTGCGGAACCGCCGTTTCCCGACCAGGACACGTTCCGGCGAGGGAGCATGAGACGGCACCTCCAGCGCCTCTTCCAACGACTCATAACTGTTGGGCCTGATCTTTTCCTTGCGCAAATGATCGATGGCCAGGTTGCTGGCAATCCGATGCAACAGCGCGCGTGGCTGCTCGACCCCCCGACCGTCGTCCAGCCGAAGCAGTCGTAGATAGGTTTCTTGCACAAGATCGGCGGCGGTGTCCCGGCAGCGTACCATGCTCACCAGACGGCGCATGAGCTCGTCGCGATACTGATGGAAGAACTCTGCGATCTGTGAATAGGTCAGCGTCATACGTAGACCATCTGTTCGAGGAAAAGGGAACCGGGCTTGCTTCGATGGACGGCCCGGCGTGCCTTCTCCTTCATGAAAAAGCCCACGCGCATCGTGAGATGCGGTGGGCTCTGTTCTCGAAGACTCTGGCCTCAGTACACGCGGACTACATGATATTGAGAAATGGTCTCAGATAATGAAGGCGGAGCGGTGGTAAAGTCAATGTCCATCTCAATCCCCTATTACGGTCGGCACCGTAAGGATGAGGCGATTCATGATCCCGCCCCCACATCCACCGCAGATCGATCAACGAGCTGAGCCAGATCCAGACTCATACGTTCCGCAATCGGCACGCCTCCTTATGGAGACCACCAGGCCACCATCTCCGCTCCGCCGCCAGCAATCCAGAGGGCGGCCAGCGCGCCGACGATCATGCCGAACGCCACAGCCAGACTGACGATCACGCCACGATCGTCATCCCCAGGCCCACTCGATCGCGGCGGCATACGCAACAGCCTCTCTCCCTTCCTTAATCGGACGCGCCGCCTGACGCGGCCGCACGGCTTCTTCCCCGGCCTTCATCGATCGACAACGCGCTTTCCGTAATGGCATACCCGCACTCGACACAGACCCAGAACGCCCCGTTCGAGTACAGACTCGCGCGATGGCAGCGTGGACATGACCGGCATTTCATGAATCGACTCCCACTCAATGACAGACCTCCGTATGCGCACCCTGCCTGGCGGACGAGGCCAGTCCCGCCGGTTGCTGTGTTACGAGCCCCGCCAAGCGGCCGACCGTATCGGCAAAGGCGAGAAACTCTTCACGATTGAAATGCAGCGTGATCGGCCCGCAGGTCACGTGCAGCCGTCCACATCCACACAGCACCAATTTCATCGGCCCATCAGCACGTAAGGTCTTTTCCATGTCAGCAATCTCCTTGTCGGTGAAAATACACATCCGCTTCAAGTCTCCGAGCCCTTCTCTCTACGCCAGGAGGCACGAGGCCCTGGCAGCCCATCCATCGACATCCTCGGCGCTGTCGGGGGTCGCCACCCGTTGCGATACCCCGATGAGCTCCTGCAGAACCGTCAGGTCATGCGCGATAAAGTCATGACTGACCCGCAGGCGCAGGACACCGGTGCGATCGATGACAAAGGTGTGGCACCGCTGAGCCGGCGCCGTCACGGCGACGCCGAAGAATCGATGCAGCCGTCCGCAGGGGTCCGCCAAGACCGGCGTGAGCGGTCGGTCCCCTGGCTCAATCCACAAGCGATGCAGCGGCCGGGCGCCGGACGCGACAATGAGGAGGGATGCGCCAAGGTCAGCAAATCGTCGGGCCTGGTCGTCGATTAACCCGGACGCCACATGTCCGGGATAAGGAAGGAAACACAACGCGACGACCTTGTTTGCGTAGCACGCGCCATGCAAATAGGTGAGGTGTCCGCCAACCAGCGCCGGTCCTTGAAAACCCAATGCCTGCATCCCATTTCGTTTCATCGCCTGTCTCCTTTACGTGAATGAGTCACTTGTGCGCGACCTGGCGAGCCGAACCGCCGGGCGCCCCGAATAACGGCAGCGGATCACGGCAAGACCACCCACAATTGACACATTTCACTCCGGCCAGCGGCCCGTAGTAATCCAGTACCCGCTCAATGACCAACAGCCCTCCGCACTTTTGACAAGGTCCTTTCATCATTCGTCCTTTCGCTTCATCCGTTATGATTGCGTTCCCGCCGAAGACACCGCCGAACATCCCGCGATGCTCTGAATCAGGGTCTCCAAGTTTGCTTCACACCGACCGCAACACGCGTCATCCAGCCCCATCGCTTGCTTCATCGATTTCGGACAGGTTCCATGGCATGACGCCAGGGCACAAAACTCCGCTTCCCTGATTCCCTTACACAGACAAACATACATAGACACTCCTCTCTGCCGAGCGGTCTCGGCCCTGAGCCCAGTTCCAACAACTGCGGCTCAATAAAAAAGCCCAAAGCATCGTTCGATACTTTGGGCTCCGGTCTGCTCGACCTCTGGCCTCACGCGCACTCATTTTTCTGCTACTTCATATTTGATATGTATTCTCAATATCATTTAGATGGCGCACTGTCAACCTCTTCGGTTACCTTTTAAGAACTATTTTTTAGTTAGGTTCGAATCCCGCTGACCAAGGTCAACACCATGGCCGTCAGGTACATGAGAGCGATGCCGCAGAAAATACCTGACGCCATCTGCATGCGGCGCGTGGCGGTATAGGCCATGGCGGTGAGAGAAAGCACCACGTACAGCAGAGAGCCTGCCGCGAGGCTGTAGAAGCCGATTGAAAAATAAGAAGAGAGCCCTTGTCCGCTCAGCACGGTTCCCAGGCAGGTCGGCGCGCCGGCCAGAAACCCGAGCCACAGCACGTCTTTCCCACGCACAGGCGTCTTTCCCGCCGCACTGATAATGCCGAACCCTTCGGTGCCGTTGTGCAGCCCGAACCCGGCCACCAGCAACGCGCTGAGCACCCACGCCCCGCTTGCGTAGCTGGCGCCGATCGCCAGCCCTTCACCGAGATTGTGGAATCCCATTCCGATAGCAATCATATACGGCAGCGGCAACACCCGGCTTCCAGGCCCGTTCCCGAACAGCTGGCTCGACTCCAACGCCACTAGGCCGATCAAGCTGATGCCGAGACTGCCCAGAAACACGACCCACGACAGCCCGTCACGCGCGCCCGTCAATTCAACGGCTTCATGCATCAGATCAAAAAAGAGATACGTCAGCACTCCCGTCGCGATCCCGATCAGAAAGCTCTCCCAAGAGCGCGGCAGCACTTTTCCCAGTAACAGCGCCGCACCGATCCCGAGATACACCGGAATGACGCCGGCCACGAGTCCTAATGCAATGAGATTTAGCATGATGGCGTTATACCAGAACTGCCGACGATGGCAACCCCTTCGCCTTCAATCGCTCACTGAATCGCCTCTGTTCATGATGACCGATACCCACGAGTCCCCCTCCTGCCACATCAACGAAGTGTTTTGTTCCAGCCAGAACGTATCACATACCACGCGATGATTCCGCAAGGAAGGCCCAGCGCGAGCCAGGAAACCCCATCCCACACTCCATCGCCAAGGAGGGCCGAAAAAAGACCAATGCCACTGATCACCCCCAGCAAGGCCGGCATGCCCCACACTTGGCGGGCGGTCAGAGGGACATTCATCTCACACCCGCCACAATCGACGGAACTCCCGACGAAGAGATCTGCCCCTCCGTCGTGACGGCGAATTGATCGGCCGACATGTTCCGCTTTTTCCACCAAAGATAGAGCCCGCTGCACAGCACCACAATCGTGATGACATCCAACACTGCCCATACGGATTTTAGCGGCAGCCCCCCGTAGTCGCCGAAATGCAGAGGCTGAGAGACCGACAACGCCGTGATGTACCAGGGCATGGCCCGCACCGCGGCAACCTCTCCGGTTTCAGCATCGATCAGAACCGGCTCGATCAACCGCGCCGTCAATGGCGTCTTGCCGCGCATAAATATCGCATAGTGATGGGGACCGGCAAACGGGGTACCGGGAAAAGCCACAAAGGCGATCTCTTTCCCTGCATCCGTCGATTCCGCCGCCGCCACAGCCCGATTGAGAGAGCTAAAGGCCGTCATCCGCGGTTTGCCCTGCCAAGGCGCCGTCATCTCCGCCAATTCCGTCTGTTGCCAATAGGCGAACAGCGGCCGGGCCAGCGTATTGATCACGCCAGTTCCGCCGACGACGAGCGCCCAGACCACTGTGGCGATACCCAGGAGATTATGGAGATCGAGCCAGGTCAGACGACGGCTGCCCTCATGGCGGACGGTGCCGAACGGCAATTTTCGCATGAAGGGTCCATAGACGACGACGCCGGACAGCACGGAAAGGACGAACAGACAGCCCATACCGCCGAGAAACAACGTGCCCGGCAAGCCGGCAAACAGCTCGACGTGCAGCGCAAACATCACATGCATGAACCCTTGGCGCAACGGAGGCTCCAGCAGTAAGGCGCCGGTCCGGCCGTCATAGACGTAGACGGCAGAATCCTCGTCGGCATCCGGGGTGTGCCCCATCGACAGAAACCAGACTGGCGCATCGTCATCCTGAGATAAAAACAGCACGGCGTCCTGAGGCCGGCGCATCCGGGCATCCGCCACCAGCCTATCGAGGTCGACACGTGGAAGGTCACCCGCCAGCGCCGGCGGCTCGACACTCGCCCCGCTCCACAGTCCGATCTCCTCTCCAAAGATCAACGGCAGACCGGTTACGCAGAGCAGCAGCAGAAATAGCGTGCAGACAAGGCTAGTCCACTTGTGGACGGCATACCACCGCTTCAGAGTCACGCCCGCCGGCATGTGCGGCGCGATCGTCACTCCGGCCCTCTTGCCTGGACAAGCAGGAGCAGGCTACTGAGGAGCACGGGTATCTGCATGAGGATTCTGCGATGGCGGCTGTTCAGCGTAGCGATATCCCTTCGACTGCATGCACCCGCTCAAGTTGATGCCTCCGGCCGGCGAGACTTTCGCATGCTCCTGCCCCAACAATACTTCGCTCTTGCAGACCTCCCAATCCTCTCGGGATTGCGCGTCGGTTTTGGTGGCATGCACCCACCGGCCTTCGGCGCAAGCAGCCAGCACCAGGGGTATCAGGAGAAGAAAGACCTTCACGTCTGGGCCTCGCACATAATCACACCCCCTCTCTCTATAAAGGCGAATGAGACAGAGGCCTCCATCCCTGAAACAACAAATCGCCTCTGCCTCGCCGTGAACGCCCGAACGTTAGAACCGCAGCCCCACCGTACCCAACACGGTTAACGGCTCTCCGTAGAAGAAGAACTGCGAACCGTTGTAGGAGGTGGCCACGTACCGCTGATCCAGCAGATTTTTGATATTCAGCGCCACATTAAAGCCTTTGGCTCCCAGCCAATTGCCCTGTTCGAGCGCATGATTGTAATACAGCGCCGCATCAGCTCTGACATAGGCGGGCATATCAATCGGATTTCCGGATAGCGACGCCGTCCGGCTGCTGTACGCAAACAGTCCTCCGCCGACCCCGAATCCCTTCAGAGGGCCCTCTTGAAAATGATAGGTGGACCAGATCGTGAATTTATTGTACGGCACGTTGGGCAGGCGCCTATTGAGCAATGCCGTATCGGTATCCTTCGTCACTTCGGCATCGGTGTAGGCATAGCCGGCGATGACGTTCCAGCCTGGCGTCATCTGTGCCGTCACATCCAATTCAATGCCCTGGCTGCGCTGCTCCCCTGTCTGCACCGAGAATCCCAATGCGCTGAGCGCGGGGTCCGGATTGGGCGTGACCAGATTCTCCCTGGTCAGGTGAAACCAGGCGAGTGTGGCCGAGAGACGATTATCCATGAGAAACGTCTTCATGCCGATTTCATATTGGGTCGATCGCTCCGGCTTGAATAAATCGCCGGTACCGTTGCCGTTACGGGTCGCCGGAGAACTTGGCTGAAACCCCTTCGTCCACGACGTATAGAGAGAGAGCGGCTCGATCGGCTGATAGACGAGCCCCAACCGGGGACTGACCGCATGGTTGTCCGATGAATGACTTTCGAAGGCGGATTGTGTGGACTGGTGCACATAGTCAAACCGCAAACCGCCCATGAATTTAAGGCTCGGCAGGATCGTGATCTGGTCCTGCAGATAGAACGCCGCCGTCTTGTTGTCACCCTGAAACTGGCCTTGAAATACTCCACCGACAGCCGGCACAGGCAGCAGGGAATAATTCGGCGCAAACAGGTCGAGCGTCGGCGCCAGATCTCCGGTGAACACGAACTGATCGGTTTTTTCCTGCCGAAACTCAACACCCGTCAGCAGGGTATGGTCCATGTCAAACATGCGCAGATGCCCCACCACATTCGTCACCATCGAGTGGGCATGCCGGCGCGCCACCGCCGGCTGCAGCAACTGGGTTCGATTCAACGTTCGTTGATCGGCATCCAGCGAGTCGGGAGTTACAAACAGAGTGTTGCGGTCGTCTTCCACAATCGAATGCCTGTAGACATTGCGGATTGACCATTGGTCGTTGAATTGATGCGTCAGATCGTACCCGATACGGTACGACGTACGATTGAGCGACCCATGATCGCCCAGCGTGACGGATCGATTGCGCGGAATGTTGCCGTTGATATTCCCCCACACGGTGCCTTGCGCCGGGAGCCCGTACGGATCGTTGCTCCATCGCCGCATGTAATCGGCGTCGACCGTCAGCGTCGTCCGTGTCCCCAACAACCACGTGACGCTCGGCGCGATCGCCGCCAAATCGCGGTTGGCAAAATCGATGAAACTGTTGGCTCGTTGACCGGCCACATTGAGGCGATAGAGCACGGTCTTGCTGGCATTGAGCGGACCGGTGGCGTCAAGTTCTGACCGGTAGAAATTGAAATTGCCGATCGTGGTATTGGCGGAATAGGCCGCGTCCGCCAACGGCTTGGTGGTCACCAGATTGATGACGCCGCCAGGATCGCCCTGTCCGTACAGCACCGCGGCAGGCCCCTTCAGCACTTCAATCCGCCGGATATTGTAGGTGTCCGACGCGGTGAATTGCGCAAACGGATCGATCAATCCGTTGCGGAAATAGCTGCGGTCGGTGGCGGCGAATCCCCGGATGATAAGGTTCTCGTACAGTGACGCACTGGAGTCTGCGGCATTGATCCCGGATACGCTCTCCAGCGAATTTTGCAACCGGAACGTGCGTTGCTCTTCAATGACCTTGCGGGTGATGACCTGAATCGACTGCGGCACGTCCTTGATCGGCGTGTCGGTTCGCGTCGCGACACTGGACTCTTCCGCCACATACGTCTTGGCGTCATCACGCTCACGAACTTCTTTGACCACAATCTCCGGCACTTTCACCGGCTTCTGTTTCACGGGAGATATCGATACCCCGGGAGCCTCCGCTTGGGCCGCAAGCGCCGCCGGGGCCGGCGCCTTCTGAAGCGTGACGGTCCTAGTATCCGTAAAGACGTACTCCAGCCCCGTCCCCTCCAGCACTTGCCGCACGCCTTCCTCCGGCGACATCGTACCGACCACTCCTTTTGTCAGACGGCTTCCCGCAAGCTCCGAAGCGTAGAGCACTTGCACATTCGCCTGTTCAGCCAATGCCGCCAATGCGCTCGCAAGCTCCTGCGGAGGAATATTCAGCGACACCTGGTCGCTTTGCGCAACGGCCGGCAACGCCAATCCCATCGCGATCAGGGCCACCCCCACGATCAATCTCACACGGACTCCGATTTCCCGCCAGCTCATCATGACGCGTCCTTTCTTACTCAGTGGGTCGTCTCTCTCTCCAATAAACGGCAGAGCCCATGACTGCCTGTGCAGTCATGGGCTCTGGACTCACGTTCCGTTGGCCTCGTTATAATTGACGATTACTGTGGAGGAAGAAATTGTCCGGTCATACCTCTAGTTCGGGGCGTCATGCGGAAAGCCACACCTGGCCGAATGGTGGCGAAGCCTCCGCACCGCGCGCACTCGATGACGAGACTGCCGCTGCTTCCGACGGGCAATCACTCTCCCGCAATGACAACACACATCCGCCAACGATGCCGACAGAACCTGCAGCGCGCCTTCCCCGGACTCCGTCGAACTCTTTCCGTCCACAGGCCATGAGACGCATGGGCAAATAGAAACCTGACGTGCGGTTGTAGAAAAACCGAGTGGCTTGCGTGGCCAACGGTTTCCGATTTCCCTTACTCCGCCGCTCACAGTCGATGACAGGATCTGCCCATCGTGCATCCGCTCCATTCCAGTCCAGCCACATTCGTGCGAGCGACGTTTCAATTCTACTCGCGCCGCCTCAGCACGATTCCACGGCATGCACTACCCGGTACTGCAGCTGCGGGACCTCCGGCCCTTCGAGCGCGAGATGCCGCGCGTCTGGTCGGCGAGGCAAGTTTGGTTAGACGGATTTTTTTCGATGAGGATGAACGTCGGCTGGATCAGCTTCGCAGACTAGATGGATTCACACTGTAGAGCGCGAGCACTCCTTGCCGACCATGGAAATGTCGGCTCCTGCTCGTACGCTGCCGGGCAATCCGTACGGGCGCTTGCCCAGCCGATAGAACTTACTCCCGCCGGCCTAATGCCAGATCAGGCGGCGGGGTGCCACGGATGGCCGAATACTGGATCGTCATGAAGCGGGCACAGCGGGCGCACTTGATGACGAGGTTGGTGCCTTGCCAGCGGGCAATCAATTTCCCACAATGACACCGAACATCCGACGAAGACGGTACCGGCGTATGCAACTCACTCATTCCCATGCCCCTGTACTCCCAGGTGTCTTGCTGAACTGATGTCCGCATGTCTGTTGATGCATATCCGTCCCATAGGCGCACACGCGCGCCTCATTCTGAGGCCAACTCGCAGAGCACTCGATACCGAGCAGGCTATTTGAAGGTCAACTTTTTGATTTCACCCGCCGGCAATTCAACTTCGCCGAAATCGGACTGCCCCTTGAAGCTGCCGGCGATAGCCAGCACGAACTCCCCCGTCTTGCCATCGTTGAGCGTGATCGTGACGCTCGGAGGCGCACTGCTTCCCGAGGGCTTGAGGTCGATCTGTTTGATTCCTTCGAACTTGATCTTGACGGTTGCCGTCCCGCGCTTGACCGGCACCTCTTTCAATTCATGCGGAACAAAGGCCGTTTCACTAATTTTTTCTTCCCAATAGAAAATGACGTTCTTGACGTCCGTCTCTACGCCCTTGATATCGGTGGCGACGGCGTGAAAGCCCTTCTCAGCCTTGCTCTCCGCCCACGCCGGGCTGCCCATCAGACAGAGCAGCATCAGGCCGCACACCAAGTGGAACCGTTGACTGGTCACTCGCACGATCGTCTGGCGATTCATACGCATTCTCCTTCTTATTGTCATTACCCATCTAATCGATAACTGATCGGGACAAGAATCGTGAGCTGAGACTTGCCCAATGGATGCTTGAGCGTCAACGGCGACGCCTTTTTCATCACCGCCATCGCTTCTTGATCCAAAACCGCGCGACCCGAGCTCTCTGCAATGCTGACTCCGATCACCTCGCCGTCATCGCGAATGACGGCTTCCACCACCACCTTGCCTTCCCAATGATTCATTTTCGCCTGCGCCGGATACCGCTTCAGCTCTTCCATCCGGCGCTGCACCGATTCGCTGAGCCAGCCATAGTCGGCGTGAACCTCCCGATGCCGAACCAGGCGCTGTTGCACCACTCGGTGCTCAATCGCCGACGCCGTCGTTTCGACGGTCGGTGATTCTCGCTCCACGGTTTGAGGCGCAGCCTCGATCGGCGTCAGCGTTTCCGCCGGCTGCGCGCGCGCGACCCTCGCAGCGACCGCGACCTGTGAGGTCCGCTGCTCGACAACCGGCTCCTGACTCGTAGCGACGGCCTGCGATTCGATGCGCTGCGCCATCGGGCGCTCGATCGACGCCTCAGCCTGCGTTACCATCTCAGGAGTCTCCTGCTGGACAGACTCCACGGCTTCAACCGTCCGAGTGACTTCACGAACCGTCTGCTGAACCGGCACGGGAGGCGTCACGAGCGGCTGAGGCTCCACCACCCGCTTGACCGGTTGAGGATCCGGAGGAACCCTGGCCGGTTCTAACGGTGCCGGAGAAGCGGGAGGGGGAGCCTCGACCACGGCCACCTCCCATTGAAACGGCGTCGGTAAAACCGGCTTGTCGATTTCAGCCATCACGAGTACCGCGCACCCAACGCCCAGCGCGTGACACACCAGCGACACCATCCAGCCATGCGCGCGCGCAGGTCCTGGGCCATCGACTAACCGATTGAGCTCGACCGCTGTCATGACCGCACCACCTCAAGACTCACCTGCTTGAACCCGAGCCCTCGGACTTCGTCCACCACACCGACGAACCGCTCTAAAATAGTGACCCGGTCGGCCCGCACCACTACAAGCGACTCCCGCGGATGAGACGTGAGACTTGCGGTCAACCCATCCGCGACAACCGGTTGATCGTTCAAAAACAGCTGCCCCTCGGCCGTCAGCGTAATGACCAAGGGAACGTCCTTATGCTCGCTCGCCGCCTTCGCTTTCGCCAATTCCACGGGAACCTGGCCGGTGGAGATGAACGTCGCCGTGGTCAACACAATCACCAGCAACACTAGCATCACATCCACAAGCGGAATGACGTTGATTTGATTGAGCTCACGATCCATGCTGCACCTTATACAGTGTCAGCAACTCCGACACCCGACGCCGCAACACGTTATTCAGAACGACGCAGGGAATCGCCACGAGCAATCCAACCGCGGTCGCTTTGAGCGCCAGACTGAGACCGACCATGATGGCGCCGACCGCCATGGTGCCGGACGTGCCCATCGTATGAAACGTGAGCATGATGCCCATCACAGTCCCCAGCAATCCGATATAGGGCGCGTTGGCCGCCACTGTCCCGATAACGACGAGTCGCTTCGTCAGCGCCATTTCCATCGTTTGAATGTCGTCGAATTGAGTCGGCGACACGCGACGATAGTACAGCCATCGCTCGACGGCGACGGCCAGGGCCCACAGACTAAGAGCTATAAGCAATCCGATAATTCCAAAATCCACCAAGTGCTTGAGCGCATCCACGTCCGGTCTCCTCAAGTGAAGATAAACAACGACCCTGCCGCCTCAGCCGCCTCACAATAGAAGACGAATGAATCCGACGAAACCTCACTGCTTTTCTGAAATGCCACGCTTTTCTTCCAGGACAACGACCTCTCCATTGACATGGGAGACGACAATCGGGGCCGCCCGTTCCAGCGCATTGAGCAATCCCGCCCGGTCATCGGCCCCAAAGACCCCACTGACCCTCAGTGCACCGATTCGCGGATCAAGAATCCTGATCTCTCCCCGTTGATAGCGGCCCACCTCCTGAATCACTTCAGACAATGGACGATCCTCGAACATAACCTTTCCTTCAAGCCACGCCGTCGCTTCGGCTAGCGATACCGTTTTCACCGGCGATATCGCACCCGACGGCTCATAGGCAATTTGCTCGCCGGCCGTGAGTCGCTGCCACAATGGCTCTGACGCCGCCGGTTCGGATTGCTGCACCTCGACGGCCCCCTCTACCACGGTCACCATGACACGCTGCTCCAACCGTCGGACCACAAACTGCGTACCGATATCCCGAACAACTCTGTTCCCTGCCACCACCTCAAACGGTCCCCCGCCCGAGTGCGATACGGCAAATAAGGCTTCCCCCTCCTGCAGCACGACAGTCCGCTTGGAACGGGAGAACGCCGTGGCAATCACCGTGCTCGTATTTAACGTGACGGCGGATCCGTCAGGAAGCACCACGATCCGCCGCTCACCCTTGGCGGTGCGATACTCCGCTGTTGCCACGCCGGACGTGAACCACCATCCACCCGCGATGACAACCGCCAACAACAGCGCACACACGGCCGAGAGCCTGGCTGGACGGTACGACCACATTGAAACGGTGCGAGGGCGTTGCGCGGCACACTCCCATTCGCGCGCCGCGCGTACGAGCTCTTCGCGTAACAGCGGCCGGGTCGAGTCCAGTTCGCCCCACAAGCGACAACACCGGTCGAACTCCCGTCGATGCATCGGATCGGCATCAACCCACGCGTGCCACGCCCGCCGATCAGCATACGTGGCGCCCCCGGACTGAAGCCGCACAAACCATTCAAGCGCCTGCTCGGCAATCGATGCAGCATCGTGAGGTTCCGCCTGCTCTCCGACTATCTGACTCATGCAACAACCTGCGATCCAGACCGATTCACCTCACTACCCATGCCCCATAAGACGCAACACCTTGCGCCAACCTGACTCAGCTCCTCGATTTTTCAATCAGGCCCCTACGAACGATCCGCCCGTGAAACTCCTCCATCGAGTTCAACCCGGCGGCGACAATGCGCCATCGCCTTCATCACATGTTTTTCCACCATGTTTTTGGAGATACCGAGACGACCGGCGATATCCGCATGGGAAAGCTCCAAGAACTTGTGCAACAGAAACACTTGCCGGCACTTTGGCGGAAGCTCCGCGATGGCCGCATGCAGGAGCTGCACGCGCTCCTTAGCCTCGACCGCATCGTCCGGACGGGTCGCCAGGGATGGAAGTTCCTCGGCTGTCTCTAGTTGCGTGATCCGTTCCGCTCGAATCCGTTGCCGCCGAAACAGATCGATGGAGAGATTCACCGCCGTCTTGTAGAGAAAGGCCCTTGGCTGTGCAACCTCGGCCAGATCTTTCAACCCGCGCACCCGGAGAAAGGTATCCTGCACCACATCTGCGGCCTGTTCGCGGCATCCCAGCTTGGCCGTGAGGAAACGCAGCAATTCACCGTAGTACTGCTGAAAGAGCGACGCTTCGAGTGTCACGCGTTGATCGTGCATGGTGCTATTCAAGTTGATAGTTCAAGGGCACCAACATGACGACGGAGGTTTCCCCCAACACATGGTCAAGTCTCAGCGGAGAAGCCGCCGCCAACGCCGCTAACGCCGCTTGATCGAGGATGGGATAGCCGGAGCTTTCTTCGATCACGGGATCGAGCAGCCGACCGTCACCCTGTACATGAATCTGTACGACGACTCGACCTTGGGCGTGAGCGGCCTTGGCCGATGCGGGATAGACCTTCACCCTCTCCAGCCTTGTTCGCAGTTCCTCCATGAGCCACCCATAGTCCGGAAAAGCCGTTCGGGTGACCGTGGATCTCGTCACAGCCTGCGGGCGCTGCAGCACATTCGGCCGCTCCAGCTGCGTCTCCACTTCAAGACTGCTCGATTCACGCTGGCTCTCGACCTGAGGGGGCGGAAGCAGAGCGGTAGCCGGATTCGCCACCGCCATGGCCGCCGCCGGCACGGTATCTTCCGCAGACAAGGCGGAGCGACCCGACACGGCCGGCCGGCGAGGCGGACGCGGGCTGGGAGCAACTTCAGATGAGAGTGACTCTGGAACCCGCGAGTCCTCCGAGTGATCGGATGACTCTGAAACATCCGGCGACGGCCGCGCATCGGCAGCAGGCTGAAGATCAGGCGCTGCCAGCGCCGACACCTCTTGGGGCTGGAGACTCTGAGCCGCCATCAATTCATTCGTGGGGGCGGCCATCAACGAAACGTCCCACCGAAACGGAGCCTTCTGTGGTATCGCGGAGATCTGCGCGGTGTGAAGATTGACGACAGCGGCTACGGCCAATAGGCAGCCATGGACGAGCGCTGAAATGCTCCATCCCAAAAGCGCCGTCTGCTCGGAGTCATCCCCATCGCCCCGCAGCATCGGTGGCAAAATCAATCTGCCTGCGGCAGATCCGACCGAGGTCTGCCCGCAAGGATCAGCGAGTGGAGCAGATCGATACGGCTGATGCTGGGGGAGCCGTATCCCCACGCTACGCCGCTCCCAGCCCTGCTTCGCCGGAATCGAGAGCTGAGCATTTCTGAAAAAACTATTCACGTCGGCTCCGCAGAAATAAAAAGCCCATGGCCGCCTGCTGGCGACCATGGGCTCTGGACTCGAAGTACTCTGGCCTCTTGCCGATTGCCTATGTTACGAGTGGCACCGGCTAATTATCTGAATTTGATAATTAATATCAATACACGCCCGCTCGCCCCCCTGTCAACTCCCCATCAACCAGCCCGACCACCAGCCTACTGGCACAGCGCTCCCCTTTGCGATCTTGCGAAATAACTATCGAACGCACGCCCATGAGCCCACTACTCCCACATCACCGTAGCATCTTCTTAATAGGGAAGGACCGTGCTAGGATTGGCGCACCATGCTCATCGATACACACACCCATCTCGACGATGCCCGGTACAACGATGACCGCGACGCAATGATCACGCGAGCGCGTGAGGCTGGCGTGGACAACTTCATCACGATCGGCTGCGACCTTGCCACAAGCCAATCCGCGGTCGCTCTTGCCGATCAGCACGATTTCATCTATGCCTCGATCGGTGTGCATCCGCACGAGGTCAAGCATATCCAGGACACCTGGTACGCCGAATTCCGCCAGCTCGCTAGGAGCAAAAAGGTCGTAGCTTATGGCGAGATCGGCCTGGACTATCACTACAACCACTCATCGCCGAAAGAACAGCGCGACCGGTTTCGCGAACAGATTCAGCTCGCGCGCGAACTCCGGCTGCCCGTGATCATTCACACCAGAGAGGCCGACACGGACACCGTCGCGATCTTACAGGAAGAACACGCATCGGAAATCGGCGGGGTGTTTCACTGCTTTTCCGGCGATGCGGCACTGGCGAAGCATGCGCTCGACCTGGGATTCTACCTGTCGTTTTCAGGCATTCTCACGTTCCCCAAGGCCACGGCACTGCGGGACATTGCGAAGACCGTTCCGCTGGATCGACTCTTGATCGAAACCGACTGTCCCTATCTCACACCAGTCCCTTATCGCGGGAAACGCAATGAACCGGCCTATGTCACGCATGTCGCGCAACAGTTGGCGACCGTTCGCGCCGATGAGCTCGGCATGTCACCCGAGAAGATCGCCCTCGCCACGACCCGCAACGCCAAGCGCCTGTTCAAACTTGCGTGACCCGTGCCTGATCTCAGAATGTGGGTGCTCGATGGCCGTCTCCGACCTGCTTCGCAATCTTCCGTCAGGCACCATCGAGATCGAAGGATAGAGAGGCCGCTGCGAAGCTCCTGCGCGTAGTGGAACCCCTTCGACAAAGAAGCCGACCGGAATTCTATTCATAGCAACTGGCTAGCGCCGCCCATCCCCCTACCGATTCGTAAGATCCTTCGGGTGCGACCACAGAGGATAGTCAATTCCTGCGAATCGGTTGATAACTACTGCCTGTGCCAGCAGCAGAACCACTCCGAACATGATCGCGACGAGACCGGTCATGCTCGTAATCATGCCAAGACTGACGATCATCGTGGTCGCCCCGGCAGGCGGATGCGGAACGCGCAACCAGATCATCAGCGCCGACGTGAAACCAAGCGAAAACGCCGCAGCCCCGATCCTCGGGACAGAGACGCCTTCACTGATCGTGGGTCCCGCGTTGAGAAGGCCGAAGACGAACAACGCCAAAACCCCCATCACAATACCGATCAGATGCCCATAGACTGCATTGCGGGGCGATGAGCTTGCGGCAAGCGGGGTAAAAAAAATCAGGAACGCGGTCGGCCCGAGTGAGGGGAATACGAGAGGTTCATGCGTCAAATAAGCGACACAGGCCATCAGGCCTATGGAGAGGCCGCCGTTGACCAGTGCAAATAGACCGGCAAACCCACGCGAGCGGCGCAACGCCTCCCCACCCGGCAAATGCAACGCACGGGCAAGGCCGGCAGCAACCTCCTCCAGCCGAACCTCGACCTCGGCGAGGAGAGGAGGACGGGCGGGGCTCATGTCTGCACGTCCGGCGCAGTGCCCACCAGCAAGACCTGCGGCGCTTCGGCCTTCATCCGCATCACCAGCCACGCGGCCTGTTGCGAAATTGCCGAGGAGGCTTCAGCAACCGCCGACTGCAAGGGCTTGTTACGGGCCCCGGCGGCGGCCTGCCCAACCATCGCCCAGGTTGTCTGTGCAAGAGTCGCGATTTGATGCAGCTCCTGAAGGTCGCGCAAAAGCCCGCATGGACCCTTCCGGATCGCGACGAGCGGCTGAAGCGCCATGCGCTCGGTCGGCGCTTGCGGTGCCGCCTGAGATACGCGCAAACTACCGAGCCCTATGGCGCGGCCCTCGCAATCAGCCGCGAAGCCGCGGCAGGTGTAGTGGACATCTCCGTCCATTCGGTGTCCATCCGAAACTGTTCGGAAGGATTCGGCCAACGCCAGCTCGATGTCGTGTAGAAAATCAATATAGGCTCGAAGCGTCATCGTTCTACTCCGCAATCAATGGGGTCGCAGGGGCAGACGCCGTGTTCACCGGAGCGGGCGACGGCCCATTCCCCGCCCGCAACCGTTCTACCGATACCGCGCTGACCTTGAACTCTGGTTGTTTCGATACCGGGTCCCAGGCCGAGATCGTGAGCGCGTTGGCCGGCGTCTCACCATAATGCCACGGCGCGAACAGGACACCGGTACGAATGTTCGAAACGCGAGCCGGCGCATCGAGGAAACCGCGACGGGATCGGACGCGCAGGATATCGCCTTCGGTCACGCCCAGCCGTTCGGCATCGCTCACCGAGACTTCTACCCAGACCGCCGGAGCGGCATCCTGCAGTGCCTGCACACGACGAGTTTTGGTGCGAGTGTGCCAATGATAGACGGTGCGTCCGGTGGTGAATCGGAACGGGTATTCGCTGTCTGGCTCCTCGTAGGCCGGTTGATAGGGAATTGCCTTGAGGACTGCCCGACGATCAATCCTTCTCGCGCTGAACTCGACCGGACCTACTGGTGTTCCCGTTTGCAGATCCGACCCGAAGTTCTCACATATCGCTGGATCGGTCGCAAAAACGCCATCACCGTACAGCCGCTCGGTTCCGTTCGGATTTTCGGCATTGCAGGGCCACTGGATGCCTCCGACATCGTGGAGGAGTTGATAGCTCAACCCTGTGTAGTCGCAAGGCCGGCCGCGGGTTACGCACTTCCATGCCTCGAACGCCTGCTCAGGCTTGTTCCATGCCGGCAGGGGATTGCCGTCTTTGTCTTTCAGGCCCAAACGGCGGGCGTAATCGATCCAGATATCCAGATCGCTTCTCGCTTCTCCTGGTGGTTTCACCGCCTGTTCGAACAGATGCACGGTGCGGTCGACGTTGGTCGCCGTTCCCGTCTTTTCGCCCCAGAGGGCGCAGGGAAGAACGACATCGGCCAGCTCCGCCGTCTCGCTCAGATAGCCGTCGGAGACGACGATGAAACAGCGCCCGCTTTCGAGCATCTTGCGGATACGGCCGGTTTCAGGCGCCGATACCATCGGATTCGTCCCCGCAATCCAGAGAAAGCCGATTGTGCCTTCTTCGGCATACCGGAACATCTGCATCGCATGAGTCGGCGGCGACCAATGCGGAATGATGTCCGGATCGACATTCCACAGCGCAGCCAGTTCGCGCACATGTTCGGCGTTGGCCCAGTTGCGGAAGCCCGGCAACGCCGGGCCGCAGCCCGCTTCTCGATTATTCTGGGCAGACGGCTGGCCGTTCATCTGAAGGATGCCGGCGCCCGGCTTGCCCAACATGCCGCGAATCAGATGCAGGTTGTTGACCTGACAGGCGGCGGCGGTTGCCTGGTGCGACTGGTAGAAGCCCATTGAAGCCGTCGACACGACGCGCCGGCTGGTGCCGAAGATTTCCGCCGCGCGGGCAATGTCGGCAGCGGATACGCCACAGATCCCAGCCGCCCACTCCGGCGTCGTCTTAGCCGTTATGCGCTGCAGTTCCTCGAACCCGACGGTATGCGCGGCGACATACTCCTTATCAAGATACCCCTTCGCGATCACTTCATGTACGAGAGCGTGCATGAGCGCGAGATTGGTCCCGTTCCGAACCGCTAGATGCACCGTAGCGCGCTCAGCCACCAGCGTGCGCCGAGGGTCGACGCAGACCAAGCGCGGCGGCTCAGGCCCCTCAAGCCGGTCGAGCATCCGCGCCCACAGCACGGTCTGCGTCTCGGCTACGTTATGCCCGAATAGAAAGAGTGCGTCACAGTGATCGAGATCCGTGTACGACCCAGGCTGCCCATCGACGCCGAAACTTTCCTGAAATGCTGCGGCGGCGGTTGCCGTGCATAGTCGCGTATTACCGTCCATATGCGGCGTGCCGATCCCAGCCTTTCCGATGGTGGCGAGGGTAAAGTATTCTTCGATCGTCAACTGGCCCGAGGTATAGAATCCATGAGTCAGCGGCCCTCCGGCCTCCAACAAGGCCTTCGAGCAAGTGGCGATCCGCGTCATCGCCGTCTCCCAGTCGGTCTCAATCAGCTTCCCGCCCTCACGGATCAGTGGCCGCGTCAGCCGGTCGCGGACCTCTCCTTGCCAGGCATGGAGTCCTTTCGGCCCCAGCCGCCCATGGTTGATTCGGTCCTCAGCACGGCCGCGAATACCAACCATTTCGCCGCCGCTCACGGCAAACTCCACTCCGCAGCCATTCGAGCACATCAGACACGCGCTGCGCACCCATTTCTCCACGTCGCCAACGGCTATGCCCGGCTTCAGAAAACTATCCGATCGTTTCGGCCAAGACATGCCCGCTCCGTAAGGTGTCCGCTCTCCCCAAATTTCTGTGATCCGAGATCCTGTCATAGTAGCGTCCTTGTTACCTACCCCGGCATTCGAGTTAAAAGATCAGATCAGTCCGGATCGCGGGGTTTGTTATTAGTCTTCGCGCGGTGTCCCGCGGCAGACCTCTTCTCAACAACACGCCAATGGTACCCGAGGTTTTCGCCCTTATACCAGTCACTATTTGAAGTGGATTACCACAGCACGCAACCGCAGACCTGTGTGCAGTGGGTGGGCAGCTCGATCCCCTCGCGCCGCCAGGTCCGCTCCACGCGCGCGTCATTCACTTGGCTGATGAATGGGCCTGTACCTGCCTTGGGGATTTACGCCTGGAAAGGAATTGGGCGCGCGGTGATGGCTGGAGAGGATCAAAACCTTTTGAGCTGACGATTCCGTTCACGGACCGCTTTCGGCAACTTCCGCGGATTGCCCTTCTTGTCCGGTCCCCGGCGGGGCCGTTCGTCTTCACCTGAATCTAATTCTTTGCCCTGGATCAGACCTGATGACAGTCCGCTCGCTGCCAATTTGCTCAGGAATAACTGCGCAGTCATCACCGTCGCGCCATGCGCCCGAGCCGTGGCCATGATCTCGTGATCCGAGCTCACCACGGCGCAAGCCGATCCATACTCGCGTGCAAGCCGCTGAATAACCTGATCGGCCTTCTCGCCGCGCCGTGAGAAGACCACCTGAACACCGGCCCGATGCTCGCGATGTTCGACGGGATACCCCTGTTGCCACCCGTCGAATACGACAGTCAGCGGATGCCCCTTACGATGCCGGTAGGCGGCCAGATCGTGCAATAACGACTCCCGAGCCATCTCCGACTTCGCTGCGGACTGAGCCCCAAGCAGGTTATAGCCATCGATGATAAGATGGGTCGCCATAGCGATCACGCTACCGGTCGGCTTTCCTCGCTGTCAATGCCGCGGTGGAACGGGCGCAAGTGCTTGACAACTGATAGAACATCTGAGAAAAGTTTTTATCCCCTACAATTCATATAGGCACATGCGATTACGATCTTGGCAGGCACTCTCTTTCCCTTTCTCCATCGTATCCCTGTGCCTGCTCGGACTCACCGTCGTCCTTTTGACCGCAGGAGTCGACCGGGCGCTGGCCGCCGCTTCTGACTCCCGCTCTCATCGTCCTCACAAAAATAAGGCCAAAGGCACTCCCGCCTCGATGATGCCGGCCACGGTGCAGAATTTTCGCGTCTTCTCCACCCCTGAGCGAACCAGGCTCGTGCTCGATCTGGATCGACACACGAAGGTGACCGAGCTCAGATCGGCGGACTCGGAGGATGTGATCATTGGCCTGCCCCATGCGAGTATGAGCCGGTCGGCCAAAGACAGACTTGATCGCGGAATCATTCCGGCTCCGTTTCAGATTTCACAAACCACCTCGGGCACCGTCACCGTGACCTTGCCAGCGCACGCCATCCGCCGCTACAAACAGTTCTCGCTCGACAATCCTGCGCGGCTGGTCGTGGACGTGATCCCGGGCATCGCCGTTGCGGACGTTTCCGCAGCAAATCAGGCTCCGCCAGCCTCACTCTCCGCAACGACCTTCGAACCGCCGCCGCAACCGACCATTCCCCAGGCGAAGTCGTTCAAGACCATCGTGCTCGACCCTGGGCACGGCGGGAAAGATCCCGGTGCGCGGGGCCTGCGCGGCACGGAAGAAAAAGACATCACTCTGAAAGTGGCCTTGCGGCTGCGTGACCTGCTCAGTAGGCAGCCGGATGTGCGGGTGTTGATGACACGCGACCAGGATGTCTTCGTTGAACTCGAAGAGCGGGCGAAATTCGCCAACCGCCATGAGGCCGACCTCTTCGTCTCCATCCATGTCAACTCCCATCCCTCACGATCCGTCAAAGGCGTCGAGGTGTACCACTTCGGAGAAGCGAAAGATCAGCGGGCGCTGGAAGTCGCCGCCCGAGAAAACGGAACTCCTCTGAGCAGTACCGGCGTGGGCTGGGAATATCTGGTCGCCGATTTGCTCACGGCAAAAAAGATTGAAGAATCACTCGAACTGGCCTGGACTGCCAAGGAATCTCTGGTGACGCATATGAACGCCCGCTATACGGTTACCGACCACGGGGTAAAAACTGCGCCGTTTTATGTTCTCCGCTACACCAGCATGCCCAGCATATTGGCTGAAATTGCCTATATCTCCAATCCGTCGGAAGAAGACTTACTGCGCAAGAACGCCTTTATCCGCGACGTAGCCGACTCGTTGCTGAACGGCGTGAAATCATTCCTGGCCGCCGGTAAGCCGACCGCGCGGTAAGGCGCTGATCCACTCCCGGCACACTATGCCGACTATCAAGCTCACACTCGAATATGAGGGGACACACTACGCCGGTTGGCAGCGCCAACTCAATCAACCCACGGTTCAAGAGGCAGTCGAAACCGCAATCACGCACGTAACGCAACAGACGATCTCCGTCGTCGCTGCGGGACGCACCGACGCCGGCGTCCACGCGCAGGGACAAGTCGTGAGCTTTCGCATCGATCGTGATATGACGGCCTATCAATGGATGATGGCGTTGAACGCCCATCTCCCTCCCGATATTTCGGTTTGCACCGTCGACTTTCCTCTCCCTGATTTCCATGCCCGCTACAAGGCAAAGGGCAAGCTCTACCAATATCGGATCCTCAACCGCTCTCCGCGTCCGGCATTAGGCCGGCACTTGATCTGGCATGTTTACAAACCGCTGGATGCTGCAGCGATGAACCAAGCCGCCCAACATCTCATCGGTTCACACGATTTTTCCTCGTTCGAAACACAACCGACCGAAAACGAAGATCCGATCTGCCACCTCCAACGCCTCACCGTGCTTCGTGAAGGTCACGAACTTCGCATCGACGCCTATGCCGACCGGTTTCTGAAACAGATGGTCCGCAGCATCGTGGGCACGCTCGTCGAAGTCGGCCACGGCAAACGCACCGCCGAAAGTGTTGCCGGCATTCTCGCCGCGCGAGACCGCCGCATCGCCGGCAAGACCGCGCCTCCACAGGGGCTCTCTCTCATCCGCGTGGACTACTGAAGATCAGGACTGTTCCGTACAGACAACCCCTCAACGTTTTGATATAGTGCCCCGTCGGTCCTTCACCCTCTCACACAAGGAGCATCACCATGAAGATTGCCAGCCTGCTCAGCCTCTCACTCTTTTGTGTCGTGATCGTACTGGCCCCGGTATCTAGCGAGGCCGCCGGTCAGCAGAATAAGATGACGACGTGCAACAAGGAGGCAAATGAGAAGGGGTTAGGCGAAGGGAAGGGCGACGAACGGAAGGCGTTTATGAAGGAATGCCTCTCCGCGAAACCGGTCAAGAACGCGAAAACGGCTCAGCAGGAGAAGATGAAGGCGTGCAATAAAGAGGCGGGCGAGAAAACCTTGAAGGGCGACGAGCGGAAGAAATTCATGAGCACCTGTCTCTCGAACTAGCCCAAACCAGCGGCATTACTCCGGCGCGGCTCCCGCTGCGCCGGATATATATAATATACGAACCACTTATAGAGAAACCGGCTGACCTATCTGATTCTCTCGCACCACCGCACGGACCGCCCTAAGGCGCTGGTCGGCTTTCGAGCACTGCAACTGATGCGCTTATTGTATAAATAATTGGCGTCTTGTGATCCCGCTGGTGCTGCACAAGAAACTCCCCGACAACTTGCACTCGTTGCCCATCCGACACTTGCGGAACACCTGACGAAGCCCCGCAGACACCATACACCTCAATGGGAATCGACCCCGATTCATCTTCAAGCATAAAGGTATAACTGCCGTAGACCGCACGACATAGCTTGGTCGTAAACGGAGGAAATGGCTTCATATGCTTGACGATGCCACTCACCGTTACAGTGTGAGTATTTTTAGCCACCGCTGATTCGAGCAGAGCTCGAATCGATACAGAATCAGGCGCCTCTGCTTGTGACACCGATATTGTCGCGGTGCAGAATATGGCCGTTCCTATTAATATGCGCGCTAGTTTCTCCGCACACCAACTCGAGAACTGATTCGTGGCAGGTTTCACACACGCCCCTGTGCACATGGATAAACTCCTGCAGGCAAGAAAGACGAAACAAACCATTGGGGACTCAGACCACTCTCAGTCTTAGTAACTAGAACGGCAGCTGAGAGTCGCGCTGTTCAAGCTTCTTGCGGAGTTCAATCAACTCCTGTTCAAGCGCCGCGAATCGGTCGCTAATGGGATCAGGGAGGTTGGTTTGATCCATCGTCACATCGGGCAGTCGTTCGCCCTGCGTCTTGATGACGCGAGCCGGGACACCGATGACGGTGGAATTGGGCGGGACGTTTTTGATGACCACGGAATTCGCGCCGATTTTGACATTGTCGCCGATTTTGATACCGCCGAGAATCTTGGCCCCGGCACCGACGACCACGTGGTTGCCGAGCGTCGGATGGCGCTTGCCACGCTCTTTGCCTGTTCCGCCGAGCGTGACGCCTTGGAACAGCGTGACATAGTCGCCGACCTCGGCCGTTTCGCCGATCACGACGCCCATCCCATGATCGATGAAAAACCCTGTGCCGATCTTGGCAGAAGGATGAATTTCAATGCCGGTCAGCCAGCGGGCCAGTTGAGACAAGGCTCTCGGCACAAACGGTACATTGTATGATTTCAACCAGTGGGCGATTCGGTAGATGAGCAACGCGTGGAAACCGGCGTAGGTCAGAATGACCTCCAGCCGGCTGGTGGCTGCCGGGTCCCGATCAAAGACGGCTTTGAGATCCTGTCGAATCGCTTTCAGCATCGTACGCTATCCTACGGCAGTCACTCCGCCTCAATCAAACAGACCGCATGGGCATGCATGCCTTCTTCCCGTCCCACCGCATCGAGGCCTTCGCCGCTCTTCACTTTCACGTTTACTTGCTCGGCATCGATCCCCATCACCTGCGCCATCTGTTTCTGCATGGCCGCGAGGAAGGTGCTCAAGCGCGGAGCCTGGGCCACAATGATGGTATCGACATTGACGACCCGATACCCCTTCTTCGTCAACTTCCCCATCACATCTTCGAGGAGCTTGAGGCTGGAAATCCCTTTGTACTTCTGATCGGAGCTCGGATAATGTCGGCCAAGATCCCCTTCACCCATCGCTCCCAGCAAGGCATCGCAGACGGCATGGACCAGGACATCGGAGTCCGAATGGCCCAGCAGTCCTTTGGAATGCGGCACCTCGATCCCGCCAAGAATCAGTTTCCTCCCCGCCCCGAGGGGATGCACGTCATAGCCGCATCCCACGCGAATCTTCGTTGCCATTACGATCCTTCCGAACGCGCGGTGGTGCGGGAACCCAGAATCGCTTCCCCGATCACCATATCTTCCGGTCGCGTCACTTTGATGTTTTCTCCGCTACCCTCTACCACCACCACGGGATGGCCGACCCATTCAAAGAGAAAGGCGTCGTCCGTCGCATGAACGGCTTCCGCATGGGCCTTGCGGTGAGCCGCTTGCAACCAGTCACACCGGAATGCCTGCGGCGTCTGTGCCAGCCATAACGGCTGACGATCGACGGTGCGCTCAATCCGCTGCTCAGCTCCGACCTGCTTGACCGTGTCGCGCATGGGAAGCGCGATGATCGCCCCGCCGTGCTGTCGCGCCGCCGCCACCACGTTCGCGACCATGTGCTCCGTCAAAAACGGCCGAACCGCATCGTGCACGACGACGATGTCCGTTTCATCCGGAACATGTTCGAGTGCATGCCGAACGGAGTCTTGCCGTTCCCGTCCACCCGCGACGACTTTAGTAATTTTCGAAAATCCGTACCGCACGGCGAGATCGTTCAGGCAGTAGTCGAGATCGGCTTGCGGGACAGCCAGAATAATCTGATCGATACAGGGAGAGGATTGGAGGACGCGCAGAGAGTGCACGACAAGCGGCTCTCCACCCAGCGCAAGGAACTGCTTCGGTACTGAGCCACCCATCCGCAACCCCTTGCCGGCTGCGGGAACGACGGCGACCACACGTCTATCCACGAGCGACTTGCAACTCCTCTCGCTCGGCCTCTTCTTTCAGGCGAGTGAAAATCATCCGGCCGGCGGTCGTCTGCAATACGCTGGTCACGACGACATCGACATTGCGGCCGATGCACCGTCGGGCATTGTCCACGACGATCATGGTCCCGTCGTCGAGATAGGCCACACCCTGACCGGCTTCCTTGCCCTCTTTTAAGACAAAGACGCGGATGGTCTCACCCGGCAACACGACAGGCCGCAGGGCGTTACAGAGCTCATTGATATTGAGGACGCGAACACCCTGCAGCTCAGCGACTTTATTCAAGTTCAAATCATTCGTCATGATGCGCGCGCCCATCTTTTTGGCGAGCACGACCAGCTTCGAATCCACTTCCTTTACCTCAGGAAAATCCTCATCCACAATGCGCACATCCACATCGGCCATTTTCTGAATCTTATTCAAGATGTCCAGGCCTCGGCGGCCGCGGGCGCGCTTCAGGGAATCCGACGAGTCTGCGATATGCTGTAACTCATGCAAGATGAACTGTGGCACAAAAAATGTGCCTTCCAGAAATCCCGTCTCGCAAAGATCCGCGACGCGGCCATCGATAATCACACTGGTATCGAGCACCTTGAGACCCGTCGAACTACTGGAGAGCTCGGTTGACCGTGACGGAGCCGGAGACGCTGGAAACTGCTCCTGTCCGAATCTCGCGCCCATCACCAAGCCCAGATAGGGAAACCCGAGGAGAAACACCAGCCCACCAATGTGAAACAGAAACGTTTGCACATCAAATATTTCACCGCCAACCCACTCGACCAACCCGGTCATCAAAAGCCCGACGGCCAACCCGGCCGTTGCACCGACAATGATACCGAAAGACAATGTTCGTAACGCGTACTCGCCGGCGACGATGAGCCCACCGGTGACCGCCCCGATTCCGAACCCATAGAGCCAGAACGCGCCATTGGCACTTTCCGCGCGTAAGAACAAGACCATGCCCGCCAGCGCACTGAGAAGGATAAATATGGCTCGCGATATCATACCGGAACCCCCTCTCCCTCATGGCGCCCTTCCGGGCACCCTCTCACCATGTCATGGGCGGGAATCTACGATGCATTGCCGCCCCTGTCCTCTCAACCATTTTCCCAACGACCGCGACGAGATAGAATCCGCCGTGCGCGCCTCAAGGACGAAGCGTCAGATAAATCGTCCGCCCCTGCCGTTTCAACAGCAAGAGCACAGCCTCGTCCGCAGGCAACTTGCCCGCAATGCGCTCGTACGTCTTCAGCGAGGTCACCGGCTGCCGATTGATCTCGATAATCATGTCGCCTTCACGGACACCGGTTTCCTCGGCCGTGCTGCCAGGCTTCACCCGCACCACCACGACGCCGCGCTCGGTGGACTTCATTCCATACCGGCCGGCCACTTCGTCGGTCAACTCCCGTACGTCCAGATCCGATAGGATCCCGGTCGGCGCGACTGTTTCAGCCGACTCCTCCTCCCCCGATTGCGTCATGGATTTCGGCTGCTCGACGATGGCCAGATCGATCGTTTTCGGCTTCTTCTCGCGGATCAATTTGACGGAAACTTTCTTTCCCACCGGCGTCTGCGCCACCGCGTTCCGCAGATGCGTGGGAGAATCCATCGGCTTCCCGTCATATTCCACGATCACATCGGCGCGTTCCACCCCGGCTTTCTTTGCCGGACTATCGTCCATCACATCGCTGACCAGCACGCCCTTGGTATCGAGCACGCCGAACTGCTTCGCCAACTCAGGGGTCAACTCCTGAATCGATACACCCAACCAACCACGGACGACCTTCCCGGTCTTCACCAGCTGATCCATGATGGAGCGAGCCATATTGCTTGGCACTGAAAACCCGATCCCCATGTTGCCGCCGCTCTGACTAAAAATGGCGGTATTGATTCCCGCTAACTCACCGCGCACGTTCACGAGCGCCCCGCCGGAATTCCCGGGATTGATCGCCGCATCGGTTTGAATAAAGTCTTCGTACTCCGCGATCCCCGCCGCTCGCCCTAACGCGCTGACGATTCCCAGCGTGACGGTCTGAGTGAGGCCGAACGGATTGCCCACCGCCAGCACAAACTCGCCGACTTCCAACTGATCGGAATCGGCCCAGGCGACTGTCGGAAGGTTGGTCGCATCAATCTTGACGACCGCGATATCGGTCTTGGGATCGGTCCCGATCAGCTTGGCTTTGAACTCGCGCTTATCCGACAACGTCACCCGGATTTCATCAGCCTTGCCAACCACGTGGTTGTTCGTGATGATCAACCCGTTCGAATCGACAATGACCCCTGACCCTAAACCACGCTCTTTCTTTTCTTTGGGCTGTTGCTGCTCAAACCGGCGGAAAAATTCATCCCCGAAAAACTTGCGAAAAAACGGATCGTCGAAGGGCGTCGCATGAGCGCCGTCACCCTTGCCGGTCTTGGTCGCATAAATATTGACCACCGCCGGCTTAACCGCTTTGGCGATCTCAACAAACGTCTGGCTCCCCATCCCCGGTAACACGGGCTGCGGAGCAGTGGCGACGGGCCTCACCAGCGGAGCACCCCCGCCATCCGGAACGGCATGCCCGTTGGACAACCAGCCGAGATCGGATGCCACCACAAATCCGATGATCATTCCCGCGGTGAGCAACACTGCGGCGACCATCCAGCTGCGGCTTGATGCGGGCTTCTGATTGGGAGTTTCCATGGTGCGTTTACCTTCGTCTCATGAATCGCCGATGGCGCAGCTATTGAATTTCTCCGGAATAGATCCCCATGATCGTATGGAGAAACTTCACCGCCTCTGCCTTCGGGCGCTGGAAGGAATTCCGCCCGATGATGCTGCCGAACCCACCGCCGTCCCGAATGGCCCGCGCTTCGTCGAATACGTTCTTGTCTTCGCTCTTGGCGCCGCCGGAGAAAATCACGATGCGGCGACCGTCGAACGAACTCTGCACCACATGCTTCACACGCTCTGCCAGAGTTTTGATCGGGGTTTGGGTCGCTTCGTAGACCTTCTTAGCAGCCGCCTGTTCGAGGTGAGCGGTCGGCAACTTCACCTTGATGATGTGAGCCCCGAGCTGCGCGGCGATCTGCGCCGCATAGGCCCCGACATCCATTGCCGTTTCACCTTCTTTACTCAGCGAGGACCCGCGCGGATAGGACCAGACCACGACCGCCAGACCGGAAGCCTTGGCTTCTTCCGCAATGGCTCGCAATTGCTCATACATGGTATTGCAGTGGGCGGATCCCGGATAAATCGTAAATCCCACGGCCACACAGCCCAACCGCAAGGCATCCCTGACACTGCTCGTCACGGACGGCAGCGGATCTTTCTCATCGTGCAACACATCGTGGTTGTTCAACTTGAGGATCAAGGGAATCTGGCCAGCAAAGTGGCTGGCGCCTGCTTCCAAAAATCCCAACGGCGCGGCATAGGCATTACATCCCGCGTCGATGCCGAGCTGAAAGTGATAGTAGGGGTTATACCCGGCCGGTTGGGGGCAAAGCTGCGGGCCGGCCCATGCTCGAATCCCTGATCGACCGGCAGGATCACCAGCTTGCCGGTACCGGCCAGCTTGCCGTGGCGCAACATGCGCGCCAGATTCGTCTTCGTGCCTGCATTATCACTTTCATACCAACTGAGAATTTCCTGTACTCGATCTGCCATGACAATCCTCCCGGAGAAAATGACGTGAAGAATGCGCGTTACGCCCGGCCCTGAATAAATGCTTCGGCGGTCTCAACATCGCCCTGACTGCCGATAATCAGAGGAACTCGCTGGTGAATTTTCTTCGGTTCGATATCGAGAATTCGCATCGTACCAGTCGAGGCTCGCCCCCCGGCCTGTTCCACCACCATGCCCAAAGGATTGGCTTCATAGAGAAGTCTCAGCTTGCCTTCCGGCTTGTCGACTTCGCCCGGATAAAGATATACACCTCCGCCGAGCAGGATGCGATGGACGTCAGCGACCAGGCACCCCGAATATCGACCGCTGTACGGCCGGCCGGCCGCGCTGTCTGGGGTCTTAAGAAACTCGATATACTGCTGCGTCCCGGAAGGCCACTTGTGACGGTTGCCCTCATTTGCCGCATAGACCTTCCCACGCTGGGGAATCTGAATACGCTCATGCGAGAGCACGTACTCTCCGATGCCGGGATCCAGGGTAAACCCATGTACGCCATGCCCAGTGGTGTACACCAGCATCGTGCTGGACCCAAACAGCAGATACCCGGCAGCGACCTGCTCAATCCCTTTTTTCAGCAGATCACTCTCCGTCGGTGGGCGATCGGTCTGCGTATGCTTCAAGACAGAGAAAATTGAGCCCAGCGGCATATTGCAGTCGGTATTGGACGAGCCATCGAGAGGGTCGAAGAGCAGCATATACGTCCCCTGAGGACAATTCTCAGGGAGCAAAACCATCTGCTCCATTTCCTCAGAGCCTAACGCACAGACCAGGCCCCCGCCCTGAAATGCGCGGAGAAAGGTATCATTGGCAATCTCGTCCAACTTTTTGACGGTTTCGCCTTGGACGTTCGTTTCTCCGGTCGTACCAAGAATATTGATCAGGCCGGCTCGGCGTAGATCATGAGCAATGATTTTCCCTACGAGCCCGATCTGATTCAGCAGGCTGGAACATTCACCGGTCGCACTCGGGCGCTCGGCCTGACTGCGAATGATAAAGCGGCTTAATGTAAGGGGAAATTGGCCCATAGTGCAGGCAGTATAGCGGGTTTGTCCGATCCCGGCAACGAAAGTTCGCTCTCTTACTTCACGCGAGTGACCTCTGGAATTCCGTCCACCAAGTCGGCCACAATCGAACCGATCACCACTTTGGCCTTCATGCGCAACGGAACCCGACGCTCGTCGGTCGTAAACCACACGCGGATATTCCCCTGATTCAGAAAGATCCCTTGAAACGGCATAATCACAAGGACCTGCGCTGCTTCAAGGTTTCCCCACGGCCCATCCAGCAACTCAATCTTCTCAACCCGCACTTCAATCTGGCGAATCTTCTTATCATGGTAGACCGTCAAGGCCTGGGATGCGCCCGGCTTCAGCGGCAACAGGCTTCGCACATAATAGAGGCAGGAAATCAGATCTTGGGTCTCGGCTGGAATCGGAAGAACTTCCGTGACCCCGCCTCGCGTGGCCGAGACGGTGTTGTCATTCCGGTGAAAGACATACTCGATATCCTCCTTCTTTTTCCCCTCTCGCCTCCGGAAAGTCATGCGTTCCGGCAACAGCGTCGTCAGATCCGTCAGGGACTCGACACGATTGTCGACAGGGAAAAATCTCGTGACCTTTGGGCTCGACACCGCCGTCGTGATAAATCTTCCCGACGGATGATTCCCGACAGCATCGCCTGGACCGACCTCCATCACGGCCGTTCCTGCACTGATATTGAGAAAGGAAATATCGTAGGTCAGCCGCTCACCCACTCTGAACGGGCGGGTAAGAGAACGAGCACCCTCATCGGCATGGACCGGGCCGGGAACCCCGGCTGAAAGCAAGCAGAGTACCCACGTTAGAACGCACAGTGTATTGGAACGAAGCATCCGTCGAGAGGCGTCATGCAACCGTGGCACTATCCTTCGAGTTCCCTGCGCACATCGGCCAACTCGCCTTCCACAATCGCACGAATTGCATCAAGTTTCGCAGGCGTTGTGGCTTCGAATCTGAGCACCAATGCCGGCTGTGTATTCGACGCGCGAATTAACCCCCAGCCGTCTTCGAAGACCGCGCGCACTCCATCGATCGTCACCAACTCACGCACCCGGCGCTGCTCCGGACCAAGCCCCTGCTTAGTCTTGGCATACCGTTCGAACCGATCGCGAACCTGCTTGACGACATCAAATTTAATCGCATCGGGAAGATCCACACGAATTTCCGGCGTCACCGTCGTATCCGGGAGATCGGCGACTAATGCAGACAGCGGCTTCGCGCTCTTGGCGAGAATCTCCACGAGCCGGCACGAGGCATAGACCGCATCGTCGTAGCCAAAATACCGATCGGCAAAGAACATGTGCCCGGACATCTCACCCGCTAACACAGCCTTCTCTTCCTTCATCTTCGCCTTGATCAGAGAATGGCCCGTCTTCCACATCACCGGACGGCCGCCATGCTTGGCAATATCGTCGTAGAGGCTTTGTGACGCTTTCACTTCGGAGATGATGGTGCTGCCCGGCTTGACCGCCAGAATATCGCGAGAATAGATCACCAGTAATCGATCGCCCCACAATACCTGCCCGTGTTCATCCACGGCCCCGATCCGATCCGCATCGCCATCGTAGCCAATACCCACATCCGCCTTGTGCTCCTTGACCGCGTGCATGAGGTCCGCAAGATTCTCCAACACCGTGGGGTCCGGGTGATGATGCGGGAATCGGCCATCCAGCTCGCAATACAAGCCCGTCACCTTGCAGCCCAATAATTCCAAAGCATCTTTCGCAATAAGCGCGGCCACGCCGCTACCGCAATCAATGACCACGTGCAATCGCTTCGCATCCACTCCAGCAAAACTTTTCTTGATATAGGCTAGATAGTCGGGAATGATGGGATGCGCGGTCAGCGTTCCCTGGCCGGAAACAAACTGCCCCTGCTCCAGGATCCGCCGCAGTGCCTGAATCTCGTCGCCGTGAATCGCTTCTTTCCCGACACAAATCTTGAACCCGTTGTACTCGGCGGCGTTATGACTCCCGGTAATCATGATGCCGCCGTCAACCGGCAAGGTGTGCAACGAGAAATAGACCAGCGGAGAGGGACAGATCCCGATATCGATCACATTGAGGCCGCCGGCAAGCAACCCCTTAACCAGCGCGTGATATAACTCGGGAGAACTGAGCCGGCCATCTCGTCCCACGGTGACCGTCTTCGCACCGCGCCCTCGTACATGCGTACAATATGCACGCCCTACGCGCTCGGCAATGTCCACGGTCAGTTCTTTCCCAACGATGCCGCGCAAGTCGTATTCGCGAAACAATCCCATAGCCGCTCCTCTATCTCCTACCCGTTGGCAGTTCGTCCGTAATCGTCTTTGAATCGCACGATGTCATCTTCCCCAAGATACGGACCATTCTGGACTTCGATAATATGGACCGTCTCTTTCCCGGGATTTTCCAACCGATGTTTGGTCTCGACGGGAATGGCGGTGCTCTGTCCGACCTGGAGGTCAAACACCTCTTCACCTCTCGTGACCCGTGCGGTTCCCGCAATCACGACCCAATGCTCGCTCCGCTTGTGGTGCAGCTGAAGCGAGAGACGCCCGCCGGGATTCACCGTCACGCGTTTCACCTTGAAGCCGGCTCCCTCTTCAAGAATCGTATAGGATCCCCAGGGGCGATGGACCGTCAGATGCTCGAGATGTTCCGGCGCTTTCTGCTGCTTCAGAATCTCCACCACCTTTTTGACATCCTGCGCGCGAGACTTCGGACAGACCAGCGTGGCATCAGGCGTATCCACTACCACCATGTCCTCCAACCCAATCGTGGCCACGACCCGGCGATCGGCGTACACGATCGAGCGTGAGCTTTCGAGGTCAATGACCCGACCGACCAGCACATTGCCAGACTTGTCCTTCTCGGCCACTTCATCCAAACTTCCCCAGCTGCCGACATCAGACCAGCGGAATTTTACTGGAACGACTGCCGCCTTGGACGAGAGCTCCATGACACCATTATCGATGGAAACCGATGTCGCCCATCGGTAAACTTCGTCGATCGTCTGCTTGGGAGCGCCTGAGGCCTGCAATTGGGCGATGCGATCCACGACTTTCCCGAGCGCAGGCTGGTGCGTCCGAATTTCATCGAGGATCGTCGCGGCGCGCCACACGAACATTCCGCTGTTCCAATAGTACTGTCCCGCCTTGAGATACTGCGCGGCTTTGGTCGCATTTGGCTTCTCCACGAATTTATCCACGCGATACCCTTTGAGCGTTCCCCGCGTGCCCAATAGTTTTCGTCCATTCGGCTTGATATAGCCATAGCCCGTTTCCGGCCTGATCGGCTTGATCCCGAATGTGACGAGATAGCCCTCATCCGCGAGTTGTGACGCCAGCGCCACCGCAGCTGAGAACTCTCTTTGCCCAGACACTACATGATCGGCCGGCACCACCAGCATCAGTCCGTTCGGATCGCGCCGCACGACTTCGAGCGCCGCCAACGCAATCGCCGGTGCGGTGTTTCGCCCTTCAGGCTCCAGAACGAATCCGTCTTTCAGATCCTGCTTCCAGTCACCCAGCTGTCCACGAATCAACTCCGCCTGAGCCGCGTTCGTCGAGATGAGGACCTGAGACGACGGCGCACACCCCAGCACCCGTTGCATCGTCTGTTGAATCAGCGTCTGCTCTCCCCCGATTTTCAGCAATTGTTTGGGAAACAATTGCCGGCTCAATGGCCAAAACCTGGTCCCGCTTCCACCGGCCATGATCACCGGGTACAGATTCTTCGTTCGCACCGTCATAAGCGATCCCCTTCTTCTCAACACACCGTATTTACGCTATATCCGCACGGACACTGAGCAGCATCTCGGCAATTTCCCGCACAGCCCCTTCCCCACCTTTTTTCTGACACACATAGTGCACAGCATCGCGCACGATGGGCATCCCATCGGCCGGAGCGGCCGAGAACCCGACCGCGCGCAGCGCCTCAAGATCATTCACATCGTCACCAATATAGGCAACCTGGCTCAAGGACAAGCCATGACGGCCGGCCATCTCGCGAATCACTGTGAGCTTATCCATCACCCCCTGGTGCAGCTCCGGGATCGCGAGTTTTTCAGCCCGTCGTGCCACGATCTTCGTTCGTTCCTGCGTGACGATCGCCGTCACATAGCCAGCCTTTTGCAGCAGCTTGATCCCCATCCCGTCGCGCGTGTTGAACTTCTTCCACTCATCGCCCGATTCTGAATAGTACATGCCCGCATCAGTCAGCACTCCATCGACATCGGTCGCGAACAGGCGAACGTTGCTCAGCCTGCTTCGCTCAACAATCTTCTCTTTCATGACATTCTCATTCCCAGACATGAACGTCACCTTACCTAGCAAAAGCTACGGATGACCATCGCCTTCTGCACCATTTTACCGATTCACCTGCTTGTTACAAAGGAAAAATGGATTGGACAGAAAACGAGGACGTAGCCCACGACGCTACGGATGGACCGTCACCAACGCCTGCTCAGCCTTGACGAACTGGTTCAAGGCCTCACGCCAGTCACGAGGAGCCAGATCCAGCCGCGCTAACCGCTGCTGCCCGAGCACCGAATAGGCGGGGCGCGGAGCCAGTCGTCCAGCTTCCGTCGTTGAGATCGGAAGGACCGAAATATCGAGATTCATTGCTTCTACAATCGCCCGGGCAAATTCGCACCACGTACAATCGCCCCGATTGGTCACATGCAGAATGCCTTGCATGGATCCTGTAGCCGTCGCTTTGATGACTGAGGCGAGATCTTCGACGGAGGTAGGAGATCCTCGTTGATCGTCAACTACCCGGAGGGAAGGCTGTGTCAGAGCAGCCCGCATGATCGACTTGACGAAATTTTTCCCCATCGCGCCATATAACCAAGCCGTGCGAACGATCAATGCATCGGCCCCCGACTCCGCCACCGCTTGCTCACCTCGCCATTTCGACAGCCCGTACGCATTCACGGGAGCCGGCGCATCGGCTTCGCTGTAGGGATGTCGCTGGGTGCCGGGAAAGACATAGTCGGTCGAGATATACAGCAACCGAGCGCCGACTCGCGCGGCTGCCCGTGCTACCTGCGCGGTTCCGGACGCATTGATCGCCATCGCCCGCTCGGGTTCGCGCTCGGCTCCATCGACATCAGTATAGGCCCCGGCGTGAATGATGAGATCAGGCCTTGCCCCCACAACATCCTCTTCTATCCGCAATCCAGAGAGATCGAACTCAGGAAGATCCTTCAGGATGAGCGTCTCGGAGGCGAATACCCGACGTAACTCGCACCCCAATTGCCCGTTGGCACCGGTCATCAGGATCCGCATGCCGTCCCTTCTTCCAATCGACGACGATACTGCTCTTCATAATAGCGCTTGAACTCACCCGACTTAATCGGCCGCCACCAAGATTCGTGCTCTTGATACCACCTAACCGTTTCACGGAGCCCATCGGCAAACGCCACGGCCGGCTTCCAGCCCAATTCTCGCAAGCGACTGCAATCGACCGCATACCGGCGGTCGTGGCCGGGACGATCGCTGACATACCGCAATAAACTCTTCGGTTGCCCCAGAGAGTCGAGAATCACCTCCGCCACCGTGAGATTCTCGCGCTCATTCCCTCCGCCGATATTGTAGGCTGTCCCGGGCTCTCCGTGCAGGAATGCGTGCTCGATCCCCGCGCAGTGATCCTCGACAGCCAGCCAGTCGCGGCATTGGCGGCCATCGCCATAGAGCGGAAGGAGCTGCCCATCGATCGCATTCGTCACAAAGAGGGGAATGAATTTCTCCGGATACTGATGAGATCCGTAAGTGTTGCTCCCCCTGGTCACAACCACGGGAAACTTGTACGTCGTCCAATAGCTGAGCGCGAGCAACTCTCCGCCCGCCTTGCTCGCGGAATAGGGGCTGCGCGGCGCCAGCCGATCAGTTTCGCTCGATGTCCCGGTTTCGACACTGCCATAGACTTCATCGGTACTGACTTGAAGAAATCGGCGGACCCCTGCCTGGCGGGCCGCTTCCAATAACACGCCTGTCCCGACCACATCGGTCCGTGCAAAGCTGCCCGGATCGAGAATAGATCGATCGACGTGCGTTTCCGCAGCACAATTGATGACACCGTCGATGCGGTGTGCCTGGAATAGGGATTCCACCAGCGGTTGATCGCAGATATCCCCTTGCACAAATCGGTAGCGGGGATGCTGTTGCACCGATTCAAGGTTGGTGAGATTCCCGGAATACCGTAAGGCATCGAGATTGACGACCTGATGCTCAGACCGCGTCAGCAATCGCCGAACGAGGTGCGATCCGATAAACCCGGCGCCGCCGGTGAGCAGAATATTCATTCAGCCCTCACGTTTATTCGCTCCAGTCCGACCGACCAATTCATTGGCAAGATGAAGAGACTCGATCGTGCCGGCATCGGTCCACCAGCCATCGAGCAGATCCCACGTCAGCGTGCCTGCAGCAATGTAGGCGTTATTGACATCG
This sequence comes from Nitrospira lenta, assembly GCF_900403705.1. Taxonomy (NCBI): domain Bacteria; kingdom Pseudomonadati; phylum Nitrospirota; class Nitrospiria; order Nitrospirales; family Nitrospiraceae; genus Nitrospira; species Nitrospira lenta. The sequence continues at coordinate 79,667 of NZ_OUNR01000017.1, forward strand.
GTAATTTCCAACTCACCTCGCCCTGACGGTTTCAGCGTTTTGATAATGTCGAAGACCTGCGCATCATAGAAATACAACCCCGTCACCGCATAGGCCGATCGTGGATGGGCCGGCTTTTCTTCGATCTTCACCACGCGCTCGCCGTCCAACACCGGCACCCCGAATCGCTGCGGGTCCTTCACTTCTTTCAGGAGAATCTTCGCCCCGATCTTCTGCTGCCGAAAGGCCTCGGCCGCATAGGCGACATGGCCTTCAATAATATTGTCGCCCAAAATGACACAGATCGGTTCACCATCTGCAAAATGTTCCGCCAACCGGAGGGCGTCGGCAATCCCGCCTTCCCCTTCTTGATAGGTATAGTTCAGGTGCCTCAGCCCGAATTCCTTGCCATTCCCGAGAAGCTTGAGAAAATCACCGGCATTGTTTCCCCCAGTGACCAGCATAATGTCTCGAATCCCTGCGTTGACCAACGCCTGGATCGGATAATAGATCATGGGCCGATCGTAAATCGGCAGCAGATGCTTATTCGTCACTTTCGTGAGGGGCAGGAGTCTGGTTCCCAGCCCACCAGCCAACACAACACCTTTCACAATCAGCCCCTCCCAATCTGAGCCATCTTCGCCGCCTCCGCCTTGTTTATATCGGTTGCTACCCGTTAGAACTATAGAGGGAAGAGACTGCTTTTCATATCAGATTTGCATTCAACGATGGCGGCAGGAACGGCACTCGGTCAGGACACTCGTTGAGGAGCGGTCGGGGTAAAGCTGGGAATCCGCTGCCGGAGTTGCAGTAAAAGATCTTCTTCATTCCACTGCAGAAGATTCGCCCCAAGCTGATCCAACCAGGGGTCGAGATCGGCCTGCGCGAGCGGACAGACCGCACGATTGATCTTCTCATGTGCCGTGGATTCAGTCTGTTCACTTTCATCAAACAACTCTTCGTAGAGTTTCTCGCCCGGGCGCAGGCCGGTGAACTGAATATCAATGTCCTTCCCCGGCACCAAGCCGGAAAGCACGATCATGTTCCGAGCCAAATCCACAATCTTGATCTGTTCGCCCATATCAAGCACAAACACATCTCCGCCTTGCCCGATCACGCTCGCCTGCAACACCAGCTGCACCGCTTCAGGAATCGTCATGAAAAATCGTTTGATCTCAGGATCTGTCACCGTGATCGGGCCACCTTTGAGAATCTGCTCCGCAAACAAGGGGACGACACTGCCGTTACTCCCCAACACATTCCCAAAGCGCACCACGGTATATTTTGTCCGGCCCCGATGATTGAAGCCTTGGATGACTTGCTCCGCAATGCGCTTGGTCACGCCCATCACACTCGTGGGATTGACGGCTTTGTCCGTTGAAATCAACACGAACCGATCGACTCCTGCTGTCAATGCCGCTTCAGCGACGATACGGGTACCCAATACATTGTTCCGGACAGCCTCCTTAGGGTTCAGCTCCATCAACGGCACGTGTTTGTGCGCCGCCGCATGAAACACGAGTTCAGGACCCGTCTGACGAAACACTTCGGCCACCCGTTCAGGGACCGTGACATCGCCGATGATTGGAAGGACCCCAACAGTAGGAAAGGTCGCGCGCAACTCTAACAACAGGGCATGAAGGGAATTCTCATAGCGTTCAAACAGCACCAGCGACTCCGGCCGATAGGATGCGATCTGACGGCACAACTCCGATCCGATCGATCCTCCTGCTCCCGTAACCAATACCGTCTTCCCTTCGATCAGCGGATGCAATTCCTGTCGATCGGTCTGAATCGGTTCCCGTTGCAGCAAATCCTCCAGACGCATGGGCCTGACCTGCTGCAACGACACGGGATCTCCCAGCAACTGCCTCACATTGGGCAAAATCTTGATCGGCGCCGTACAGCCCTCTGACGCGGCAAGGATTCGCTGTTTCGAAGCGGTTGACGCAGAGGGCAGGGCCACAATAATTTCGTGTGCCTCCAAACGATCCGCAATGGACTTGATCTCCTCGATGGTTCCAACCACGGGAATCCCGTGAATCTTCATCTTTCGCTTCACGGGATCATCGTCGATGAATCCTACCGGACGGCTGTTGAAGCTGGGGTCAGACAACATGTCTCTGGCCAACAGTTCTCCGGCATGGCCGGCGCCGACGATGAGCACTCGGCGGACCGTCGGCGCCACGATTTGAAGCCACTCCCGAAACCAGCGCACCGCCAATCGAATCCCCGCAATATAGAATCCGCTTAGGAGCCCGGTCAGAATGATGATCGAACGTGGATACTCAGGCCACCCCAACCCCACATGAAATATTAGAAAGAAGGCGACAGATCCTGTCAGCGTCGCCCAAAATATCCGCCCCAAGTCATGCAGCCCAACATAGCGCCACAATCCACGCTGAATCCCGAACACCCGCAGCCCACCCCAGTAGATCACCAAGACAGCCGGCAGATAGCGCCACATCATCTGGTCAAATGGCGCATGAATATCGCCCTCGAACCGCAATACGAACGCAGTCAGATGCGCCGCCACAATTAGCCCCAGATGAGTGGCGACAACAAGAAGCGAGCGAAACCGCATGACCAGTTGGCCATACTTTCCCGCAACTGTATGAAAGACCCGCGTCGCAATGCGTCTCACGCTACTCCCTACACCCTCTCACTTTCGACAGGCTGCGGTGAACGGGCTTCCTGGTGGCCCAGCATACGCGCTGCGGCCTCAATCACTCGATGGATCGATAGCAGCTGCAGGCAATCGCTCACACTGTCGACGTGGCGCCCGCAGCCTTCGTGAAGGCATGGCACACAAGCGCCTTCGCCCTGCAATACAGCGACATTGCCTTGCCGTTGCGACCCCACCTTCTTCCAAGGACTTAGGGACTCGGCAGGCCACGCCTTCGGCCAAGGCCCCCACTTGACCGGATTCGAGGGGCCAAACAAGGCAATAGTCGGCACTCCAAGCGCCGCGGCCATATGAGTTACGGCGGTATCAGTCCCGACATACAATGCCGCCCGACTCAGTATGACCCCCAGCGCACGCACCGTGACCTGGCCGGTTAGATCAATAACATCGGACGGGAGCCCTTCCAATATTCGGGCAACCGTACCACGCTCATCTGCCGAAGGCCCTCCCACCACAACGACTTTTACCCCATGGTCCCCGAGCCATCTGCCTAGCATCGCCCATCCGGATGGAGTCCAAGCCTTATAGACAAACTTAGGAGTCACATGAAGAACAGCATAGCGCTCGCTCACCTCCAGACTCGGAAATACCGCTCGCGCAGCCGCCACATCTTCAGGTGCCCATGAAACAATCGGAGTTGGGATGGCAGACACTCCGAGCGACTTGAGTAACCGCAGATTCATAACCACCGTGTGCGTATCGTGATTGTCGAACGACTCCTGACCGCCAAGCAACAATCGCTTCCACCACGACTTCCGTTCAGGAGTGACGGCCGCCACCGAATGACGGCCGGCCGCCCAGGCATAAAACACCGGCCGATCACCGGGTAGAACCGACAAGCCAAGATCATAGTGGCGCCAAATCTTCGCCAACACTCCCAACGATGCCCATACAGAAGCTCTAGTGGATAGGGTCCACACGCGGCGGATGTCGGGATTGGCGGCGACCACGTCCTCCGTCCCGCTGAACACCAGCATATCGATCACGGCATGAGGGGCCGCGGCCTTTAACGAACGGACGACCGGTGTGGTTAGTAACACATCACCGATTCGCCTCGTGCACACCACCAGCACACTTTCATACGGCTTTTTCACCGCCACCTGCTATTGAATCGTTGTCGAGCAACCGTAAGCTCCTTTGACCGTTCCCGCAACTGGCCTATTCACACGCCTCAACTGAATGACGTCTTGGTAAGCTGCCGCAGTCACCGCTGCGGTCTGCTCCCAGGTGAGCTGCCGCATCAAGCGCTGTCCCTTCTCCGCCACCTGCTGCCGAACCTGACCGTTCATAAGGGTGAGCAACGCTGAGGCAATCTCCTCCGGGTCCTGAGGGTTCGAGAGAATCACCGCCTCTCCCTGTCGAATCAATTCGGCAGTCCCATTATATGTCGATGAACTCATCACGGTGGCCACTCCAGCCGCCATGGCTTCTAGCGGGGCAAGCGGACAGGGGTCCGCTAAGGTCGGCAGCACGTACACATCCGCGATCGAATAGATCCGTTCAATCCCGTCGACCAACCCCAAAAACCGAACCTCGGAACCCAACTGCAATCTATCGACAAGCTTCCTGTACGACGCGATTCGCTCCCCCCCTCCACCGGCAATAAGCAACTTGAACCGCGCACGCGGCACCTTGGCGAGTCCTTGCAGCAGCACATCCAATCCCTTCCGCTTGAACTCCGTTCCGACAAACAAGACCACGAGGTCATCGACTCCAATATCCCACTGAGCTCGCCTCTCATTTCGATCGTGCTTCGTCGCAATCCCAGTTGCCGGAGGGACCTCCACTCCGGTGTAGGCGAGCCTGAACCGCTCATCCGGAAGAGGATACTGAGCCTGGACATTTCGTTTGACCTGCTCCGACACGGCGATCACGACACGCGCTGGATTATCAGAAAACTGCTCCCGTTCCAACCATAACCACGCGAGCTTGCGAGGGCTCATCGTTAGCCAGCCCAGTATCCGTTTCCACGGTTTCTCTGCGGCAAGACCGGAGGACTTGAAACACGGCGATTGCACCGTCATCACATCAAAAGACGACACCTTTTCGAACGAATGCACCACATCAAACCCGTGCCCCACCGCCCGGCGACACGCATAGGAGAAAAACAGCTGATTCAACCAAGCCGGTTTGCGACACACTCTGGGAATCTTGTGGAACGTAATGGGCTCGGGCCCGTCGAACGCCCACTCATGCGCGAACACATGCACCTCATGGCTGACCGCCAAGCGTCGCACGACTTCCATCGCATACTTTTCCGCGCCCCCGGTGCGCAGAAACCGTTTGATCAGTACGGCAACTTTGAGCCGTGGGCAGAGAGTTGCCAATGCCACCTCCTACACCGGACACTTTCGAAGGAACACCAGCATGTCATGCCCTTTGCCGAACAGGCGTGCCGGCATCGCCAGCATTTCTGCTGCAATTTTGAGCAATCGATACATGACCCTGCCGGTTTCATGAGACTCCGATAGCGACACACGCCTCGTTTCGCTCCGCTCGATTTCGAATCCACACCGCCCCGCCAGCATGGCCAGCGACAACGGATTGAAAAAGCTGATATGGCCGCCGTGCGCCGCCACCTGAAAATATCCCCAGCGGGCGCCAATTAACCGGACCGTCCAACTCACGCCATTGCCCGTTCCCACGACGAGCATGCCATTCGGCTTGAGTATCCGCCCAACCTCTTTCAACAATGCGCCTGGATCCGGAAGATGCTCGATCACCTCCATCAAGGTCACCGCATCGAAGCTCGATGCCGGAAAGCGTGCCGCTTCAAGATACCCATGAAAGACTTTCAACCCTGTGCTCTGGGCAAACTCCGCCGCTTGCGCCGCAGGCTCGACCCCTTCGGCGCCAAACCCGTGCGTCATCGCGCTTCGAAGCAACGCCCCGCTGGAACACCCGATATCGAGAAGCCTGACATCCGTTCCCGGCTCGGAACGAATTAGAGTTCGCAGCACCCCGAACAACTTGGCGGCCCGCGCGTCGTGCCTGCGCTGCGAGCGCAGAGGCGGAAGGGTCCCTCTCGGCGTATCGAACTCTTTCATCGAACCGGTATAGGCTACCGCTGTAATTTGACTGACAAGCTGGCCACAGGCCTGGCAGCGCCGCAACGGCCCTTCCGGCAAGACAATCGATGTATCTACCAATGCCTCCGAGCACCCGACCGGACAGTATTCGATCAACCGCCCGCGGACAACCGGACCGGCATCATCCCCTTCGCGATCGCTCATTTTACCTCCATCAGATACCGACTGAGCCCGACAACCGCTTCTGTCGCCTGCGTTCGCAAGACCTGATCCAATCGCGCCCGGTTCTCCTCCAATCGGCTTCGCGCCTGCTCTTGATGCCACAAATGAAACACCGGCGCGGCATAGCGCGCAGACTTGTGTTTGACGCCGATCCGTAATAGCCGAATCACCAAATCAGAATCCTCCAGCCCCCAGCCTTCATACGACTCATCCAGGCCGTTCACCCGCAAGAGATCCTTCCGCCAGACCGACAGATTGCAGGTCTTCATCCCTTCCCATCGGCGAGGCGCCCACTTGCGAAACGCGCCATCCGGCAATGACAAGAGCGGCAGGAGGCGATTGATATCGCGACCGGCCCAGGCCTGAACCCACCGGACCCATGACCATTGATGAACAGGAAGAGGCTCGCGCAGAACTCGCTGCGTATAACCGGCGGACAACAGGACCCGATTCGCGCCGAGAAAATAGTCCGGCTCCGCCAAGCGCTTGTGCGCCCGAACAAACTGCCGGGACGGAATACAATCCCCGTCAGTAAAGATAAGATAGTCTGCGGTCGTCGCGGCGACGGCTCGATTGCGAATGGCCGCGGCACGAAAGCCTCGGTCCTCCTGCCACACATGGCGAACCGAATACGTGCTCCGACGCTGATACTCCTGAATGACCGCAGCGGTCTCGGATGTCGACCCGTCATCGGCCACTACAAGCTCAAAGTCCTGATCGGTCTGCGCCTCAAATCCCGCCAAGACCGCACTCAAGGCATCGGGACGATTATAGGTCGTGACAATGACCGCCGTGTTCATGCCGATGGAGACCCGCCGGGCCGGCGCAGCGGAGCCTGCGTGGGCAACGGCCAGGATTCTTGTTCCTCATACCGCTTCGCATAGCGGTAAAACGTGCCTTCGAAATTCCCAAGCGCAATCACAAAACCAGGCCAGCCGTCCAGGAACCCCTTCTTAAATATATAATGCTTGATGAACGACCAAAGGCCATGCGCCAAGGCTTGCCCCATCGACACGCGCTTGCCTGCGATCTTCAACACCCCGAGCGTGGAATAGCGATTCGCCTTCTTGAGCACTTCTTCGAAGTTTCTGAACGGAACCTGCCAGATCGCATGCTGCAATCGTCCCACCGGTTTTGACGTGAGCAATTCATAGCCTTCATGAACCGGAGACTCCACATATTTCATCGCACTCTTGCGAAAGAATTGCGGCTGTCTGAAATTTGGATACCAGCCGGAGTGCGTGACCCATTGCCCCATGAAATAATTCCGCCGAGGCACGAGGTAGGCATCATGCGCGGGTGACCCGGCCAGCAACGCCACAATTTCATCCCGAACTTCCGGCGTACACTGTTCATCAGTGTCGATACTCACAATCCACTCATGTGTACAAGCGGCGATAGCGCGATTGCGCAAATGACCGAATCCTTCAAACGGAATCTGGACGACCCGCGCCCCCATGTCAGCCGCGATCCGATCCGTTCCGTCCGTGCTGGCCGAATCCGCTAAAATAATTTCGTCCGCCCATAGGACACTATTAATCGTGGCCGCGATTTTGCCGGCTTCGTTATAGGCAATGATGTAAACAGAAACTTTTTGCATGTCGTCTTTCTAGAGATCCCGTGAGATCTCGGCATCCCGCCGCGAGGCAACTGACGGCAATTCGACGGCCAGCAGCACGCCAAGAAATGTGGCCAGCAAGTGTCCCTCGGCAAACGTTCTGAAATGCGAGCTAAACAAGCTCGTCACGCACCAGCCCATAAGGATGGCGACGGCCAGTTGATGATAGCGACGCGGCGATTCTCGCTCGCGAACAATCGCCGCAATCCATACAAGAAAGAGCACCAGCCCCGCAATGCCTTGTTGAATCCACACCGCCAAATACTGATTGTGCGGATCCGTCGTGCGCAGCGCCCGCCAGTCGGAAGCGTCATATTTCTTCGTCACATGGTCGCCATAGGCCTGCGCGAACCCTCCGGTCCCGACGCCCAAAAGCCAATGCTCCCGGAGGACCTCCAGACTGTTCTGATAAAATACCCGGCGGCTTCCGAAATTCGTCAGATGGTCCGACTGCTCAGCCGTTACCCATTGTTCAACCCCGGCATCGACAATAGTCTGCATGCGTGGAGATGCCAGATACGCAAGCCCTCCCACAAGGCACAATCCAACCACTCCCAACACCGCCTGTGCCCGCGACGCGTTTGAGAAAAGCATGACCGCAAGGCCGCACCCCAGCAGGGCATATCCGCTTCTTGAATTCGTGATGAACACAATATTGGCCATATAGAGCGCCGCCAGCACCGGCCACACCCATGGCGGAACATCCAGATGCTTCGGTTCGCGCGTCAGCCAGACGCAGATGAGAGCGGCGCAGGCGAAGGCCATCCCTTGCGTGCCGGAATTTCTCAGTAATTCTTGCGGCCCGCGCCATAATGAAATCCCTGACAGCGTGGAAAACCACGACGCCACCACGGCAACACCCGTACCGATGAGAAACATATAGAGAAACCGATTCTTCCACCGTGCATCGTCAAAAAGCGCCAACCCCACAAACAGCCATAGGATCACACGCCATTTATAGAAATCCATCCATCGCTCGCGCCACGGTACGGTGGCATACGCCATCGCCACCACGACCATCCCGAGAAAAATCATCCCCCAAACGCCCAACGGCCGCGCAAGCACCGACCGGAACCGGTCGACCGCCTCTCCGCTGAACAGAAAGGCAACGTACGCTGCGATCAATGCAACCGTGGCGACCGACGGTGAATACAGCAGACCGACGCCGGCAATAATCGCCATCACCCGGGCGAGATCGATCATCTTATGGGAGGCAATGTTCACTCGATCCTTACCAGCGAGAGGAAGACACTACCGAATCAGTAGAGATACTTCCGGCGAAGTTTCTGCAGCGCCGCCGTGATCCGCCGGACAAATTTGGGAGGCGCAGGCTCCAACACCGATTGGAAGCGACCATTTTTACTCCCTTGTTCGACAATCGGAGGTTCGAGCCAATAGAGCTCGATGCGACGCTCTCGGTCAATCTGCTCAAATAGATTATCGATCGGCAAGGGGATCCCATGGGCCTCAATCCATTCGACTCGCTGACTCGCCACATGGCTTCCGAGCACATACGCCTCTCCCAACCGCCCGCGATCAGACTTGTACAAACGCCGGCCTGGGACCTTCAACCGCCGAGGCGTATAGAGATTTCCCCCGCTGCCGATGAAGAGCACGTGCGGAGATGTGATGGACGCAGATTCTTGGAGCGCCGCCTGAAGCTGAGGAACAAATTGCGTGGCGAGGAGCGCATCGTCTTCTAGAATCAGCGCATGCTGCCATTTCCGCTCGACGACGAGGCGCAACGCCTGAAGATGCTTGAGCGCGCAAGACCGCTGCCCAGGACTGAGCAGTTCATTCTTAAAGTATCGCGCCGTAATCGCGGCGTCCAAATCGGCGACATCGTAGGAATGGATAAACTCGTAAGCCAGACCAAGCGGCTTCAGTTGCCGCTCGATACTCTGCCGTCTCTCGACGAAGTTTCTTGGATTGATAATCAGAATGCCATCGAGCCTAGTCCGCATCGCCCGCCCGTCTTCCTCTTCCCGCGCCGCCGCGTTTCTAGTGTCTGTCCTGCTCAATGCGCCACCCCATCACGGCGAAGCACCTTGACGAGCGTTAGCCACAGGATTCGCAGATCGAACCAAAACGACCGTCGACGCAAATACTCCGCATCCAGCTTCACTTTCTCAGGGATCGGCAGCTCATCACGTCCGTTCACCTGCGCCCAACCGGTTAACCCCGGCATCAGCTCGTGCACGCCGTGCTCGGTCCGCAAGGCAATGAGATCATCCTGATTGAATAAGGCAGGACGAGGCCCGACAAAACTCATGTCTCCCCTGATAATGCTCCAGAGTTGCGGCAATTCATCCAAGCTCGTCTTACGCAGCCACGACCCAATCGGCGTGAGATACTGCGCGGGATCCGTCAGGAGATGCGTCGCGACCGCAGGAGCTCCAACCCGCATACTCCGAAACTTCGGCATGTGAAACACGCCATTCCGTCGGCCCACCCGGTCACTCCAATACAAGACCGGACCCGGCGAGGTCAGCTTCACCGCCAGGGCGATCACCCCGATCGGCAGCGCGCAGATCAGCGCCGCCACCAGAGCCAACGCACGATCACCCAGTCGTTTCATGGCCAAGCGTCTTGAATCATTGCCGGAGCGGGCGCGGATGGCCCGAGCAACTCACGATACAACGACAGGAACGCTGCGCTGATTTTTTTCGACGAGTGTTCACGCATCACAAATTGCCGGGCCGCCTCTCCCAATATCATCCGCTGCTCCGCATTCCCGACAAGCCCCGCAATCGCTTCGGCCAAAGCGGCCGCATCATGCACCGGAACCAGCAATCCGGTTTGCTGATGGTGGACGACCGACCGGCAACCAGGCACATCCGTGGCAATGACGGCTTTCCCGCAGGCGGCGGCTTCCAACAAAACCTTCGGGAGTCCTTCCCGATACGACGGCAAGACGACCAGCGTCGCCTGGCCAAAAACCGTTGGAAGATCCTCGCGATGTCCCCACCATTCAACACCATACTCCCGTATCCACCGCTGAAGCTGCGCTTCAGGAATCGCAGTCGGATTCCCCTGATCGCATCGCCCGACCAATACAAAGCGGGCGCAGACCCCTTGTTTCTTCAGCTGAGCCACCGCCTCGACAAACTCTCCGACTCCCTTATCCCACAACATGCGCCCTACTAGCATCACAATGGGATCGCCGGAGGGCGGCTCGACTGGAACAAATCGATGGAGATCGACCCCCGACCCTGCAATCAGACGAATTCTCGACGGATCGACGATATGCTCCTGTATCAGGACATCCCGATCATCTTGGTTTTGCACCACCACGACGGATCGGCTGAGTGCAATAGCCCATCTGAGCCCCCGTTGAAGGATGGAACGGAGAACGGACGTATCTTGCGGCCGGTCGGTAAATGCATAGCCCAACCCGCCAAAAACATTGATCACCACTGGGATGCGAGCCACCCAGGCAGCCAACGATCCGTAGAGCACCGGCTTCATGGCCACATGCTGGACGATCTGCGGGCGGACTCGGCGATAGATCCGCACGAGCTCAAACAGCGTTCTCAATTCCCTGAACGGATTGCGCCCCTCCCGCAGCATCATGATCGGAATGAGTTCGAAGCCTTCCTGCCGGATACGCTCGGCATGGGCGGTCACGCGCGTGGCAACCGTCACGTCATACCCGGCTTCGCGCGCCAGACGAGCGAGATCGCGGCGAATCTCCCAAAACGTCCAGTCTTCCGTAATCAGAAATAGCAGGCGTGGCCGCATATCCCTAACGCTCATTCCAAGCCTGGAACATCAGCACATTCCACAGTGCATATTGCCAATTCCGCTTGCCTGACAAATGCTCAGCCCATCGCTGCCGAATGGGACCGGGATGAAAATATCCCTCCCGCTTCAACCGCTGCGCATCCAACAACGACTCAGCCCAGTCTCGCAGCGGACCGCGAAGCCAGGAGTCCAGCGGGACCCCGAATCCCATCTTGGGCCGATCAATCAATTCCCGTGGCACATAGCGATCGAGCACCCGGCGCAACAGCCATTTCCCTTCGCCTGCGGTCTTGATTTTCATCGAGAGCGGCAGGGTCCAGGCAAACTCCACCACGCGATGGTCAAGGAGCGGCACGCGCGCTTCAAGACTGACTGCCATACTGGCCCGGTCCACCTTCGTCAGAATATCGTCAGGCAAATACGTCACCAGATCCAGATACATCATGCGCATCGTAAACTCGGGAAGCTTGGCCCAGGAGGACCGGTCGGTCAGCGTCGTCCGCGGTTCAACCGCCCCGATAGCGGCTTCCATCGGCTGCTGCCAGAGCGACACCATGCGCAGATACATCGCGTCTGGATCTTTCGCCGCCAGCAGACCCGCTAGCTTATGCATCTGCTCACCGGGCCGCTGAACGGACGGCAGCACAGAGGAGAACCCGCGATACAGAGCCTCCCATCGGTCGGGAGACACAGCCTGAATCAGTGCACCGAGACCGGCCCGCGCGGGCTGAGGAATCGGAGCGAGCCGGCGCCACAATCGGCGGCTCCAAAAGTAGCGATTGTAGCCGCCGAACAATTCATCTCCGCCATCGCCAGAAAGGGCTACAGTGACATGTTTCCGGGCCAACTCCGAAACCAAAAAGGTGGGAATCTGAGAAGAATCGCCGAACGGCTCATCATACATCGCCGCCAGCTTAGGAATAACTGCGCGAGCCTCTTCCGAAGCCACATAGAACTCAGTGTGATCGGTCCCGAGATGCGCCGCAACATCCTTGGCGTAGCCCGCCTCATTATAGGCGGCTTCATGGAAACCGATCGAGAAGGTTTTCACCGGCACCGGACTCTGGGCCTGCATCAATCCCACGACCACGGAGGAATCAATCCCGCCCGACAAGAACGCGCCGAGCGAAACGTCCGCAATCATCCGCAGCCGGATTGCCTGGCGGAGCAGTACATCAAGCTGCTCTTCCGCCTCCGCCTCCGTACCCTGATACGGCGAGGCCACTCCGCGTTCCGCCACCTCCCGTGCGGACCAATAGCGCACCGGCTTCCAGGTGGCCTGCTCGTCATCCGGCGAAGGAGAAAACCCCTCCCTCGTGCGCGCCAACTCCGGCGTCACCGTGAGAATACAACCGGGCATCAGCTTGTAGGCATGCTGGAATATCGAAAAGGGGGCAGGCACATACGCCAGGCGTAAAAACAGCGTCAGCGCCCCGCGATGCAACTGAGGATCAAACTCCTTGACGCACCGAATCCCTTTTAACTCCGACGCAAAGACAAATGTCCGTCCCGCCCATCCGAAATAGAGCGGCTTGATGCCCAACCGATCACGAACCAGACTCAGTTGCCGGGTTTCACGATCCCACAATCCAAAGGCAAACATGCCGACGAATCGGGCCACCGCTTCTTGCAGTCCCCAGCGCTCGATAGCCGCCAGCATGACTTCCGTATCGGAATGTCCGCGAAAACGGGCGCCCTGCTCCTCCAACGCACGCCGGACCTCAGCGAAGTTGTAGACCTCGCCATTGAACGTCATCACATAGCGCCCGCTGGCCGACACCATGGGCTGGTGCCCCTCTGGGGACAGATCGAGAATCGACAGACGGGCATGACCAAGACCCAACCCGGCGGCGGCCTCAACCCAAGTGCCCGAGTCATCCGGACCACGATACCGCATCGTCTCGATCATCTCGGAGACGAGGGGCGCAGGGTCGGCCGCCCGAGAATTCAATACACCGGCAATCCCGCACATAGACAGCAACTAGCCTATATTCAGCAGAACGAATGAAGGGAGGAGCGACTCAAAACCACTCGGCGACAGAACTTCAGCAGAGCATAGAAAGTGAGCACCACGCGAAGAGACCCGCTGAGATAACCGGCTCGATGCAACCGGCGGTAGGTATCGAGCACCTCGCAATGCATCCGCCAGAGATGGGAGCTGAGCCCGGCCGCACCGAAATCAGCTTTAAATGAATACGCCAGAGGGAGGCCGAGGAGAAATGCCCGAGATCCCTCTGCAAGGATAGACAGCCAGAGCAAGTAATCCTCGCTGTACCGTTTCCCCGGAACAAACCGATTCGGCACGCCCCTGTGAATCATCACCGAGCGCGTCGGCAACAGGCTGACAAACAGCAAGCGCCGAAAGGTAATTTCTTGCACCTCGAAGGATTCCGGCAATGCCGGAAGTTTGTCCGCGGTATCTCTGACAGTAGTTTGCGTGCCGGTAAGGACCGCTTCTGGATGAGACTCCATCCAGGCGACCTGCATCTCGAGCTTTCTCGGATGCCAGGCATCGTCCGCATCGAGAAAGGCGATATAGCGCGACGTAGCCGCATCCCATCCCGCATTGCGCGCCACGCCAGGTCCGCCATTTTCAGGTTGCGCAATGACCTTGATCCAGCCCCGGGGGTACTGCTTCACGAGGGCTTGCAACACCCTGACGGTATCATCCCCACTCGCATCATCGACCAGAATCACCTCGCGCGGCCATCGCGTCTGAGTGGCAATGGACTCCACGGCTCTCGTAATCGTGGCACCGCATCGCCAGCAGGGGACCACAACACTGACCGGAACCGGCTCAGGCATGCTCACATTCAGCAGATAAAATCCCGTCCATAGTTTTTAGAAACAAGGCCGTCACGGCCTTGCGGTGGAAGCGGGACTCATGGTGTGGTTCCCGGCGGCCTTGTGCCGCACTAGCCACAATACAGTCCGCCATCTGATTGATGTCGAGCGGACTAAAATAGACCGGGTAATCCCCCGCAACCTCCCGCAACACCGGAAGGTCCGAACAAGCAATCGGCACTCCCAACTCCATCGCTTCCAGACAGACACGCCCGAACCCTTCACAGAGAGAGGGGTAGACCACCGCATCCGTGGAAAGATAGTGCGTACGCAAGTCTTTCAAGCTCAATCGCCCAAGAAAATGCAAACGAGCTTGAAGCGACTGCGAACAGCTCGTCAGAACCCGTTCCCAGCCGGCATCGCGCACCCCCGTCACACAGAGGCTGGGCTCCAGACCTCGTGCGACCAAAATCTCCAGCGCTTTCATGAGGCGCGGCACATTTTTGCGATACTCTGCACCGCTTGGGTAAAGCAAGTGCACCCCCGAATCCCATCCCGCACGGATCGCTGCGATGCGGACGGGATCGTCCGGCGAATCCAGGAATTCCGGTTCCAAGGTATTCGGAACAACTTTGACGCGCTCGGGAGGGAATGGAAAGCGCGCAAGAATGCAGGCGCGACTCGCTTCGGATACGGTCAACACATGCCTGGCACGACCAAGATTGACGTTCAACATGGCTTGAAAATAAGCCCGCACTTGCCAAGGGTACAGGTAGCCCATGTCCGAGAGACAGGTATCGTGAATCATCATGGCCGAGGGAATCCCCTGGGGCAGCCGCACATCGTGATAGGGCGAGAAGATGAAATCCGGTTGAACACGGCGAATCGCGCGGGGGAACAGCACATTATCGTAAAAAGGATGCCGCAATTGCCGTGGCAACGCCTCAGGCCAATCCACGACATGGTGTTCGCAGTTCGGAAAATCCGTCAGCGTACGGGACTCCCAAGCCGGACCGACGAGAAGGAAATCAATATTGGGACAAGCGGTGATCCAGGAGAGAAGCAAGGGCTTAATGAAGCCTGCTATTCCGCCAGTGTAGAGCGCTAAGTTTTTGGTATCAATGGAGACAAGCACAAGAAATCATACTGAAGAATTGGCCAATACGGATACGTCTCACCTACCTGCGCTCTGATCGCGACTCCTGTTGGTTCGAGCATTCACCCGACACGACGCTCGCGCAACCCATCATAAATTTCGACCAGCGTTGTACGAATATCATACCGCTGTTTCCAACTTGGGAAATGTTTCGCGAACTTCTCAGTATTAGAAACCCACCAAATATGATCGCCAATACGGTTTTCAGTGGAAATATTATACTGAAGCGGACGTCCGACAATGTGCTCACACATATCAATCGCCTCAAGCATCGAGCAATTTGAGAACCGCCCACCTCCAGCGTTGTAGACTTCTGACGTCCGCCCCCCGAGATGGAACTGCCAAAACATATCCACGAGATCAGCGGAATGAATATTGTCTCTTACTTGCTTACCTTTATAACCAAACACCGTATAGGGTCTTCCCTCGTGAGCACACTTCATCAAGTAGGCGAGAAATCCATGCAGTTGGGTGCCGCTATGATTGGGCCCTGTAAGGCATCCCCCTCTGAAGCAAGCGGTCTTCATTCCAAAGTACCGTCCATACTCCTGCACCATTAAGTCCGCAGCGGCCTTTGAAACTCCAAAAAGGCTATGCGTTGAATTATCTATGGACATAGATTCATCGATGCCTGGCTCAAACTGATGCCCAGAAGCGATTTCCCACCGTGTAGACAACTCCCGTAACGGCAAATAATTCGGGGTATCTCCATACACTTTATTAGTGGAGGTAAAAATAAACGTCGCGTCAGGGCAATGCCGTCGCGCCGCCTCAAGTAGATTGAGCGTCCCATTCGCGTTAATCCCGAAATCAGCTTGAGGATCTCTCGCCGCCCAGTCGTGGGATGGCTGGGCCGCCGCATGGAGCACGAACTGTATGGCAGAACCATAAACCCCAAAGAGCTTCCCGATCGCAGCAGCATCTCGCACGTCAATATCATGATGTTTATAGAGCGGCAGCTCTGCGCAGAGCCGCTCACGATTCCACTGAGTAGACGCGTCCTCTCCAAACAGGACTTTCCTCATATCGTTATCAATCCCGACAACCTCAAACCCTTGCCGCGCCAGAAAACGAGCGGTTTCTGAACCAACAAGACCAGCTGAACCCGTCACAATGGCAACCGCCATAAATCTACTCCTTGGGCCTAGAGAAACACCGGCGAAAGCACCTTCTCATTTTCTTGAATCCAATTGGTGATTCCACGAACAGTTTCATGAAGACCGATCTCTGGCGACCATCCTGCCGCCGCCTGAACCTTCCGGCTGTCCGTAATAAACCAGGGGATGTCCAACACCCGGTCCTCAACGACCGAGTCGATTTCGACCCTTTTCCCGACGACGCTACGGCACACATCTGTGAGCTCGGCCAAAGAAAAACTATTTAAACTTCCTCCCCCCACGTTATACACATGTCCAACGTGCTGAGCTGAAGATTGAATCTGAACCCGCACAAGCCGGTACAGGTCATCCACATGGAGGAAATCTCGAACCTGCTTGCCGGCCCCGCCAAAACCAATATATTTGAGCGGCTTCCCAAAATAATGACAGGCCACCCACAGTGCCACAACACCTTGATCAACCTTGCCCATCTGCCAGGGACCGGTAAGCAACCCACACCGATTCACAATTGTGCGAAGCCCAAACATTACACCGTACTCCTCGATCAGAAGTTCGGATGCGAGCTTGGTTGCACCATATAAAGAGCGGGAACCACCCAGAGGAAACTCCTCGCTAATGCCTGCGGATGAAACGCCTGCCGCGTGATAGCCCTCTAACAATGTCAGCCGCTCCCCTATCTCAGTCACTGGGAGCATGGTCAACCGACCAATTGGAAACACTCGACTCGTCGAGAAAAACATCACCAACGCTCCGTGAGTCCGCGCATACTCAAGGCAATTCACAGTACCAATCAGATTAGTATCAATAACGTACCGGGCATCCCCGGAAAGCCCCCCCAGCACAGAAGGCTCCGCCGAGCATTCAAGCAGGAGATCTATCGGCCCAATGGCAGATAAATCCGCGGCATGCCGGACGTCACCGTGAACAAATTTCACCCCCGCAAGCCGCAACCGCTCAAGATTGAGCTCGCTACCGCGCCGACGAAGATTGTCAAAGGCGATGACTGTCGCACTGGGCCAATCCCGCTTCATATGGAGCGAAAGCGATGCCCCAACAAATCCAGCTCCTCCAGTGACAAGTATCTTCATGGGCATTGTGGGACGCGACTATACCAAATCCAGTTATCCCAAACGAAATGGTCCGGACAAACCTCTTGGACAGCCCGTTGCACGCCCCAAGTCCCGGCATTGGAATAGTCATCTCCGGATAAGATTCCGTTTTTTTTCAGCGCAGGCATTGCAAGCCGCATAATACGACAGGTAGATTCATAGTCGTGCGCCGTATCAATATAGATCCAATCAAATTCAGCCGATGGGGCTGACTCAAGGTAGTCTTCCGCACGGCTCCTGATGAGCTCAACCTGAGGATAGTCGAAATGCGGCTGAATAATACGCTGTGTCTGTTCCAATGACGGTGCGGCGCCAAACCCTGCCTCAGCCCAACTCAACCTCCGCGCTTCTTCCGGCCAGTCATCGCACGGAGCATCTTCAAACTTATCAACACCCACGATATGGACCGTTGTGGCCAAGGCGGGAAACTCCCTGGCCAACACATCTGCCATCATCATGATATCTCGCCCAAAGTAGACGCCCACAATTAAGCATCGACGAGGCTGCTTTCCCACGGCAGAAGCCAGTGAGGCCATGATGTGCCTGAAAAACCGATAATGCGATAACGCCGAATATCCTGGTCCCCGTGCGCTAATTGTCCGTACGCGGGTGTAGTCATAGACCAGCCGCTTCACATCACTCAGAATCATACGGATCCACCTTTCTTACGCGCCACGACATAGCATTGCCAATCCTTACAGGATCGATAGAATGGGAGCAGAAGCGCAATCCATACACAGGATAGTTTCCCTGCACGAATTGACCGCGACATGGTCCAGAAGAGATCACGAAAATTTTGAACGGATGAACGCAATACTTTCGAAACAACCAGCTTTTCGTCCTGTTTTGAAAAGTAGAGCCATCGCCAAAATGTATTCATTATGCTAGGGACGGTATCTTGACGAAGATGCCAACAGCGTGCGTCTGGCGTATACCGAAAACGCAGGCCGATCGCCTTGAGCCGTTCTGCCATGATGGCATCCTCGCCATTTGTACGACAGCGAGGATCATACCCTTCAACACTTCGCAGCATATCCGTCCAGAATACCGTATTCGATCCGAACAGCCCTCCCACCTCACGAGCTACATCGCCATGCGACTGGCGCATGAACGTGTCCCGCCATACATCACCAGGCCCTATCACATACCGCTCAATCAGGCGTCCTCCGGCGCCGGCTATACCAGGCTCGCGGAGCAGTGGCAGAAGAGTCGCCAGCCAATCAGGCTCAAGCACCACATCCGAATCGATTGCCGCAATAATCGGCGTTGTAGTGTGCTCAATTGCTGTGTTTCTGGCAGCACCCAACCCCCGATTCCGATCGTGCCGAATAAGCCGCATTGGATAGCGCGCCGTCGCCGTCGCCTGCTCAACAATATGAGCCGAGTCATCTACCGACCCATCGTCGACCACAAGAACCTCAGCGAGAGGATACGTTTGTGCCATGACAGCTGGCAGTACCTCGTGCAGATACCGCGCGGCATTATATACAGGGATATATAGGGTAACCCGCTCAGTAAGCATTTAGCACACCTCGGCTGCTGAGAGCCCGAGCGAGAACATCCCATTCTTCCAACTTCCACCGAATTCCACACGCCATGTAGAACATTCCATACAGCACGACAAACACCCCGACTTGCCCATACCAGAGAACTGGCATCATGGATACGAGGAGAATAATGCAACCGGACAACGCAGCAGGAAGAAGAAGCGAACGATACATCTCAAAGCTCCACCGCCTCGTCTGCCTCACGAAAAATCCGATCAGGGAGCCGGTCGCGCAACACGCAACTGCAGCGACTGCCGCACCGCGCTCGTGGAAAATAGGAATCAAGAGAACATTTAATCCGATGCTCACGACAAACGAGGCCGACGTAAAGATGATGTCTAGGCGTTGACGCCCGAGGACAATGAGCAAGGTGTTATTCACTGTTCCCCAAAAAATGAACAATGACGACCACGTCAACAGCGCCAACACCTGTCCACTAGCTTGAAATCGCTCTCCGAATAAGACCAATACAATTGCGTCCGAATACCACGCCGTCACCACACAAATCGGAACGATCACAACAGTCAGAAGCCGAAAAACAATGCGGGCAGCTCGCTCGAATCGCTCCTTCTCACCCACTAATCGAGAAAGCCCTGATAGCAGCGACCCCAAGACGATGCTAGGAATAATATTCCAATATTCGATAAACCGAACAGCGGCGGCATAAGTCCCAACAGCCTCTGAAGTGGTCCAATGCATAAGCAACATCTGGTCGACTCTCGTATAGACGATGCACAGTGCACCGGAGATCAAGATGGGCCAGGATTCCTGGAGCAAGTATTGAACATCTCGCCACGCAAAACTTCCAATAGGAGCGACTCCTTTTCTGTGAACTGCCAGCAGCAAGATCGCGGTCGCCAGAACTTCTTTCAGCGCCAAAAGCAGTACCAGCATACGCAGCGATGCACCTGCGCTCATCGCCACCAACTGGATCCCTGCAAACGTAGCCGTATTGATAGATAAAGCGAGACTAATCCCTCGCATATTTAAGACCGCACGAAATACTCCGTGCAGATACGGCCATACACTGCTTAGCATCATTGGACCGATGAGCACCGCAAGACCGAGAAGAGCCGGACGCATCACCCACGTTGCCGCAATACCGAGCCCCCACACGATGACAAACGCTCCGACTTTGAGTGCAAGTCCAGCACGGAACAACTCGTCATTCTGAATATTCGCACGGGCCCGATCCCGCACTAAAATCGCATCCATGCCGGCATTCGTTAGCACGGCAAGAATGGCGTACATCGAAGCAAGATATGAATAGGAGCCGAAATCAGTCGGGCCAACGTAGCGAATAAAGAGCAAGCCAACCAGAACGTTCAATCCACGCGAGAGCCGTTCGAAGGCGTCCCATACCGTACTTGACACTAGCCGTCCGAGCAACGCCTCAGCCATTCAGTTGTCTCGCAATTTCTGCACAAGCATTTGCCATTTCTTTCCCCCATCGACATGGCGATCATAGTTGTCATCCATCTTGGCACCCTCAAAAGACTTCAGCGCCCCTTCCTTCCGTAAGTTCGAGAGCGGTGTGCCTTCGATTTCGGCAGTACCGGATACTTGAGTGGTATCAAACTTGGTTTCATCAATAAACGTGAGCGTGTCTTGCATCTGCTTCGTGGTTTCTCCGGGAAGCCCTACTGTAAATGTCCCGTGCACGGTCATCCCAAGAGATTGAATATACCGTGTCGTTGCCTGAGCCTCGGCCAGGTCCAAGTGTTTATTCACAATTTTATCAACCACGTACTGATTGCCACTCTCAAACCCAAGCTTGACCCCGAAACATCCAGACTCCTTCATAACCGGCCACGTTTCCTGACGGATGGTATCGGCCCGGCACATCGCGGACCAGGGCAATCCAATCTTCTTCATCACGTCACACATTTCTCTCGTATGGCGATCTCCGAGATTAAATGTATCGTCATCGAAATATATAGATCGATAGCCATAGGTCTTTACCAGATGACCGAGAAACCGCTCCATATATTCCGGCGTATAGTATCGAACCCGCCGAACACCCTTCCCATCAGGGTCATCCCCCGTCATCGTCGCTGGCCAAACACAAAAAATGCATTTAAAAGGGCACCCTCTGCTAGCCCATACCTGCGCGTGGGGGAACAGATGGCCAGTGGGATTCGAGTCATAATACTGGTGGGCAATGGTATTGTCATAATAGGGAAAAGGAGCCGCGTTCATCTCCTCCTCAGTGAGAAGATCGTAGTCCAAAACGCCGTTAACACCGTTTAACACTTTGACCGATCCCTTTTCATACTCACCCTTAATAACCGCATGGATATCGTGTTCGGCAAGCAACTTCTCACCAAGGGCGGCAATAGGCCCGGCAAGAACTATTTTTGACATGGGGCTAATTTTTCGAATTTTTCGAATCACGGCCGCATCATGCTCAAAACTTGGGGTTGCCGACTCAATAAAAATGAAATCAAATCGCCCCGCTGTCACAAAATTATAGTAATCCTCGTAGGACTCCTTTATGGCGATACTATCCCTCAGGGCTACTTCAACCTTTGCCATCTTCGCCACATATGTCGCTGCATAACCCATAAAAAACGGATATGGGACATAGTCTCCGAAAGAATATTTACCAGGCCTAGACCGTGAGACCGCAGTAAACGGCCACCGGCTCCCAGCCCGCACCCCTTGCCTCCAGCGACGAACCGGAATGATTTTCTTCGCGAATTGTATTTCTTGGCCTTCCCACCATGGCGGGTTGGAAAAAAGCACTTTCATAGTCTCATCTCCTTACGGCTGGGAATATCGAAATTACACGTCGTCTAGTAGTCCAATAGGCCCGCACTCGCTCTACAAAACAGACCAGGGTCGCCAACCCTCGCAAGATTGGGGATACGAAAGCCCCCATGCTAGCCCGATACATACTCGCAGACGATACGGCCATGGCTTGAGCGACAGCTCCTAACGCCGCACCTAATAAGCCAAGTGACAAACACGCGGCAAAGTAATCTTCTGGCTGTGGAGAAACAGCTTTGCTGGAGCCTGATAATACGCCCTTAATATACGCTGCCCGGTGCCGATAGGTGTGGTGCTCCAGCACATGCTGACGAGCACGCTCCCCTATCGCCGTACAACGTCGTGGATCAGCAAGGAGGTCGCGCGTCGCACGGATGAGTGACGCCTCATCCTGATAAGATACGTAGTGTGTCCCCTCTTCGAACAAATCTTCGACGCCATTGTCCACAATCTCATCGGTCACAAGCACCGCGCCGGCTCCGGCCGCTTCAAAGAAACGCATGTTCACATCATTCTTCACGCTCTTATTGAACACCACCCGCGCACTGGCATAGATGCGGCCCATTTCTTCAGGGGTGGCCGTCCCAAAATGCGTCGAAGAAAATTCGCGGCGCAACGCCCCCAGCAACGCATGCCGCTCCTGATTGGCGGCAACCCGGTCCGACCCTACATAAGCAATATCGATGGTTCGCTCAGGCAGCGGCGACGGCAGCAACTCTGCTGCAAAACCAAGCGGAAGCCAATGGATCTGTCGCAGCCCATCGGCGCGTAGGCGCTCAACATATTCCTTTTGGGCAACGAAGGTGACATCGAACAACCGCCCGATCCGCAGATGCTTGGAGTAATCCATATGGGTATCGATGCCATACCAGGCCGTCACGCACGGCACGCGTTCCAGCCCCATTGGAAGAACCTGCATGGTCCCTCCTTCGATAAAAAGAACATACTCCGGTGCAACGCCGAGTTGAGCGATGACTCGAGGCACATCCACAGTGCCATGCACCCGCAGATCGGCCGACTCGTCGGGCACATCGGAACAGACATTGACCACACAACCAAGCTGCCGGAAGGCACGAATGAAGTAGTGTGCCGTACATGTCGGCGTCAACGACGCAATGATCAGTACGTTGTTTCCGGCTGATGTCGTCACAACTTTCTGGCTCGCACCAGGTACTGACACACATCGATATCGGGCACCAGCAGTGTGGCCGGCCAGGCCACCACACGACGAATTCCCGCATAACGATCTCGATTGCAGTGCCAGAGCTCAATTTCCAGGCCGCTGCGGGCAAACATCTCGGCAATCGACTGCCGGGTAAAGAAGCGGAGATGGCCGCGATCTAATAACCCGGAAGCTTCATACGCCCACGTCCCGAGCACGATCAGACGATAGAGCAAGGCGAAATTGCGCACATTAGGGATGCTGGCGACGACAATCCCTCCAGGTCGAAGCACTCGGCAGAATCGATCTAAGACAGCCCACGGATCAACCAGGTGCTCCAGGACATCGGGGAATAACAGGCAGTCGTAATCCTGAACAGCCCCGTCAAGTTCGACCTGCTCGACGTTCCCAATCCAGAATCGGCGATAGGCTCCGCCAAGATGCACGGCCGCTGCCGGATTGATTTCGACCCCGTCCACGGTACAGGACTGCCGGGCCATCAGCGCACGCCCCAGCGAACCGAATCCACTTCCGATCTCAAGGATCGTTTGGCACTCCCGTGGAACCAGAGCAGCCACATCGCCACGATCAAGCTGGAAATACTGGTCGTCCGGATTGGATGCCGCACTCTTCGAATTGGCCGTCATACCGCTCGCCCGCGCGACAATACGAATATATTCCGATCCCACCGATCCTGGCAGCCCGGCCGCAACTCCCGATACCGCTGCCGCAGCCGTACGGTGAGATCTTCGCGCAACTGGAGTCCGTGGCGCTTGAAAAACGCCGTCCATGCCCGATCCGATCTGATGTTGATATGGCCGGGCGTACGCCAATCACGGCTGATATTCAGAAACAGCTCCGGGATCGGCTTGCTGGCCTCCAACACCTGAGCAATCTCATCGTCGGCCATATGTTCAAAGACATCGAAGGAGAGCAGCACATCGAAGTCCGCCATATTCACCACACTGAGCTGCGACACATATTGCTGAGGATACGCGCCAAACCGGCTTAGATACAGGCGATGCGCCGAGTCAGAATAATCACAACCGACATAGTCGAAACCGCACGTGTTCATATGATCGATCATCACTCCTGGCCCGCAGCCAAAATCAAGGACCCGACGCCAGTGCCCTGATTCACGAACGAGCTGCTCCAGCACATAACGCAACTCCTCCCATCCCTGGAACCACTCCTCACGGAAAAATGTCCCATCGTAGACCACGGGACGGCGAGCAAGCACTGCTTGCAGAAGCCTATGCCACATCGACAATGCCCCATTTCGCCTTGAAATAGGCCTTATTCCGTTCGTGCAGCGTCACGGTGTCGATGACCTGAGACAAATAGCGGATCTCCGAACGGTAGGCACTGACTCCATGATGATGGTAGTGGTGCAGCGCCAGTTTCGGCACGACCACGCAACGGAAGCCAGCCCTGCGAATCGCGAAACTCAAGTCGATCTCCTCAAATCCCGCAGGCGAATAGGCCACGTCGAAACCGCCGAGCCTTCGATACAAGTCTTCGCGCACCATGAAGCAGTACCCGGCGATGGCGTCGGCATCCTCCGCCCGATCTTCACCGACGAAACGGTCATGCTCGGCCCCTTTCCAGCGCGCGCCCGTTGGGCCCACCTGCCCAATCTCCGGCGCAGACATCAACGCGTCATACAGCGCTTCCAGCGCTCCCGCTCCCACCGCTACATCGTCATTGAGAAAACATAGCGCCGCCCCCTCGGCCATCTGCGCTCCCATGTTCCACGAGCGGGCCACACCGGCGTTTACACTGTTGAGGCAATATTTGTCGATGCTCTCGTGCGTACGCACGAACTCGATCAACTCGGGGTCGTTGCCGTTGCAGATCACGATCACCTCAACGGACATCGTCACATGCTTGCGCAAATCGTGGAGCACCTCGCGAATCGTGTACTTCGGCATGAAGAACCGCTTGGCATTGACCGGACGATTGAGATGGAGGACCGGAATAATCACACTCAAAACTGGCGCACACCTGTTCTCGTTCACTGTGCCAACTCCTCAAGTCTGACCCAGAAGGCATCCTCGACATCACGGTAGGATTCGGGATCGGCAAGATCCATGTCGAACGACAAAGCGCCCACATTCTCATTGCCAATAATCCGGCACCCGCACAACGCCGCCTCCGCCACGACACGGCCTTGCGGCTCCGGCCAGCGCGGAAGAAACACGAAATTCCTCGCACGATTCATATAACACGGTACCTCATCATAGGACACATGACCGAGATGCCGGCCAAAGTCAGGCTTGACGCCCGGAGCACAACGGCCGATCAAGTGAATGTCTGTATGCCCATACCGTTCTCGCATGGCCGCCAAGCCCTTGGCCTCCCCGACAACTCCAACGAAGAGATACTCGATGTCGCGCACACGGCCTTCGTTGACAAACCGGCTGGTATCGATCATTGGCTTCAGAATATAGCTCGGCGGCAACCGATGGCTGCCCAAGAGCGACTCTGTAATCCGACGATGCAAGGGCGACAGATACACGTTAAGCACGGACTGTTCGTACAAGCGACGCACTATCGACTGCTGGACAAAGCACTCATGAGTCCAATCCCGCATCATGAACTGCCGGACCACGTTCAACCCAGGCTTCACCGGACAGCCATCCGGCCTGTCGCCGGAACAGGGCAGGTACGGCAGGTTGCAGACATCCGCATAGGCATTAGTCAAATGCACGAAGGGAGCGCGAGCCATGGCCTCCTCAAGAAACGCCATTCCGAATGCCCGCCACGCACCTAATGACTTCACACTATGCGCATGATTGAAGACGTCGATGAAGAGACTCAGATGAGGGGAATGGTGCAAGGACCGACGTCTTGGCCGCACGGCGGATAATCGGATGTCATAGCCGAGACGCTCCCCAACCTCCAGCAAGCGGCGGCTAATCATTTCCCCCCCGCCGTTATAGACGCGGGGATCAAGGAAAGAAATCACATTGACACGCATTGTGTGACTATACCCGGCGAGCCGACCGGGCTCTCTGCCTAGACAGGGCCAATATCATCCACATCGATCTCAACGGCCGCGGCTTGCTGAATCAGCCGAACTCCGATGACCAACCGATGCCGCTTCTCTTTCCGCAAGAGGAGGCCATGCACACCTCGCAACGGCCCCCGCACCACTTCCACCATCATGCCCTCATGGAGATATGGATGGGGATCATACGGCAGGACACTGGTCATGAGAGTCTTCAAGGCTTCAATCTCTTCATCTGGAATCTGCTCGGGACGGTGCCCACTCCCGACCACTTCGACCACGCCGGAAATCTTCTGTACGGGAAGCCGGTCCTGCTGCGAAAATTTGACGAAGCAATAGCCTGAAAACAGCGGAACTTCGATCTCCTTCTTGCGATCCTTCCACTGACTCAGCCGCTTCACGGTCGGCAGCAACGGTTCAATCCCCTGCTTTTCCAGCTGATCCCGCACCAGCTTCTCGTGACGCGACTTCGTCCGAAGCGCATACCACTGAGATTGAGATGAGGTCTCACACACAGCTTCGCCCTCTCACTTACAGTGAACACAAAAAACTACCCGAGCGTACAGCCCACTCAGGCCGTCGGTCCGAGCGCGAGCACCTTGCCGTTCGGAACCTGATACTGCACCAGCATTTCACCTAGTTCACGCGACCGATCGAGATCGGCGAGCACCACGGCGTCGAACGCCCACTCTTGCAAGACACGCGGATGCGAGACGGGATACGAGAGAAACGTTTCAACCGTCCCGTCACTCACAAACCCGACTAACTCCAGATCCATTTCCCGCAACGAAAGATAGGCCATTTCTGCAAATTCGCTCGTTCCAAAAATCACAATCCGCCGACCTCCCACCACAGTGACCCGAGACAGGACATCACGCAACCGGGCGCGCATGTCCCGATAGTGCGACAGGGAGTACTGCATGTAGAGGTACGTGAGACGGGATTTTTCGGCAAATCCTTGCGGCGTCAGCAGATAGCGAATCCGGTGTGATGGGATGGTCGTGACCTTGACGTATCCCTTTCTCGCGAGACGCTTCACGTATAGATTCGTGAGACCGAGTGCCACGCCTAATTTGATGGCGAGGGACCGTTGCGTGATCGCACCGTCCCGCTCCAATTCCGTGAGCAGAATAAGGTCTCGTTGTCCCTGAAGATTCATCTCATTGAGAGGCTCCACCAAAAAACGTTCATGATATGAACACAATTAGGAGAGGGAGTCAAGGCAGAATTCCACAATAGGTAGATATATCAACAACGTGAGGGGGGATAGTGGCCGAGAGTCAGTGGCGACTAGACATGGTGAATCGTTAACGGCTGGACAGACCGCACCACAGCGCCGAGTCGAGCCGCAACGTCCGCAACGGTAAATCGATCCAAACAATCCCAATAGGGACAGGCCTCACCGATGCACTTCTCACAGGTCGGCACATCTGGGCGAAGCAGCACGCCGCGTCCCAAGGGTTTCCAACGGGTCGGCAGATTGTTTCGGCGCGGATCAAACAAGCTGACCGTCGGAACACTGAGAGCCGCAGCCAGATGGGCCGGCCCGGTTGCACCCGACACTACCACGTGCGCGGCCCCAATCACTGCCATCAATTCCCGAACTGTAAGCTGTCCCATGAGATTGCTGATGCCCGGATGGAGGACGGCGCCGTCCAACGCCTCGCGTTGGAATTGATCGCGTTCGACCGGGCTACCGGTCAACACTACCGCGTACCCTTGTTGCGCCAACATCTGGGCAAGGTCCCGATAATGCACCGGCCGCCAATGCCGGGCCGACACCCCGCCAGGGTGAATCACGACTCGCGGCATGACCGTGCCACTCCAGTGCCGCTCCCCGCCAGCTCGCTCGGCATCGGTGAGCCGGAGCACCGGCGCGACCACAGACAACGGCGTCAGCCGAAGCCCCTTGAGCATCTCCACGTTATAGTCAGACTCATGCTTCTGAAAACTGCTGCGGTGTTCATACACCCAGCGATTCGACAACACGCTCTGCCACCGAAAGCCCGTCGCTACACGAAGCGGAACGCCGGCCCGCCAGGCCGCCCACATCAAGCGCCGGAACGGCTTGAGGAAAATGACCGCATCGATTCCGCCTGAAAAAGCCTGCATCATGTCTGGGATCGCTGCCTGCAACGACACCGTTCGCACATAATCAATGTCGGGATGGTGCTCTAAAATCGGCGCCGCCACGGGATTCGCCAGCACGCCAATGCGAACGCCTGGTATCAATTGTCGCAATTGCGTCGCGACAGGAAGTGAGAGCACCAAATCCCCGATCCCGTCCGGACGCACGATCAGCACATTCATCGTGACACCGCACGGCAGGACTGTTGGGACACCACGGCCGCCACGACCTGTTCGGGAGTAATCGATTCGAGACATTCCATCGGCACCGCATGGCGGCAGACACGACTGAAGCAGGGACGGCATGGCACGTCATGAGTCAAGACGGTATGTCCCGCTCCGTACGGACCGGTACGCACCGCGCTGGTCGGCCCGAAAATCGACACCACCGGCCTCCCCACTGCCGCAGCCACATGCATCGGCCCTGAATCGTTCGTGATCAACGCACAGGCTTTCGACAACAGGGCCGGCAACAATCCAATCGGCGTCTCGCCGGTCAGATCGATAACAGGACAAGCCGCCAGGCTCTGCACCTGCCCGCTGGTCTCCCGCTCGTCCGGTCCGCCGATCACCACCAGCGGTCCAATGCCTCTGGCTGCCAATTGAGTCGCCACGGCGGCAAACGATGCGGCAGGCCAGCGCTTAGTCGGCCAACGCGCGGAGACGTTCATGGCCACCCACGGTGCATCCAGATCAATCCCTTTGCGTCGGAACAACTCTCGCAACGTCGTCACATCCTGCGACAGCAATCTGAATCGGAATTGCGGCGCATCCTTGACCGGCACGCCCAGCTCCGCCGCAATCAGCAGGTATCGCTCCACAGCATGCATCTCGGAAGTCGATACCGCCACTCGATGCGTGTACCACCATGGACTCCCTTCACGTCCGTTAGCAAACCCCACTCGTTGAGTGCATCCGGTGATCCGAGCCACCAGCGCACTGCGCAAGAGTCCTTGCAGATCGACAACAAGATCGAACCGCTGCGCCCGCAACGCCAGAGCCTGACCGACCCATGATGCTAGAGTGGGATCGACCGGCCACACAGCATCGACGCCTTCGATCCGTTGCACGACCTCCGCCCATTGACGCTTCACCAGCCAGGTCAAATGCGCGGAAGGCCAGCGTTGCTTGAACGCGGCAACCACCGGCATGGTGTGCACAATGTCGCCGAGCGAACTCGGCTTGATCAGCAAAATTCGTCGAGGCTCAGCCATCGATATCATTTACGACGTCCCCTCGCCGACTGGTAGTTTCTGCTCCTGTGCCCCGGCATCGGCCAGAATCCAGGTCACCGCCTCATCGAGTGACGGCGCAACGACTGCCGCGGCCTCGCCGGACTCCGTCTTAGCTAGTGCCCCATGCGCACTGGTGGTGACCCACACGCGCTTCGCACCCACCCGCTTGGCCAACTCCATGTCTTTGGCATGGTCCCCGATGAGGTACGATCGGGACAGGTCGATTCCCAACTCGCGCACGGCCCGGTCGATCATTCCCGTCTCAGGTTTCCGGCAGCGACACCGCTCGTCCGGATGATGCGGACACACATAGATCGCATCCAATGAAGCCCCCGCGTCATGCAACAATCGCCGGAGCTTCGCATGAATCGCATCGAGGTCGGCGGCAGAAAACAATCCACGCCCGACACCCGATTGATTCGTCACCACCACCAGTCGAGCTCCCGCGTGCGTCAGCCTGGCCAGCGCGGCGCCGACACCGGGAAACAATTCGAACCGATCTGGAGAACCGATGTACCCGGGATCGGGATTCAACGTCCCGTCACGATCGAGAAACACCGTCACGCCTTGCAAGGGGGAGAAACTGGTGACGGTCGGCGCAGGCGTCGCCGCAGCCGCCGGTTGAATAGTCTGTGCCAGCTGCCCAGCCGCAGCCTGCGTGACCATGTCTACCGTGACGCCGGTCATACAGCGATGATCGATGGGGCACTCCCGTAACAGACAGGGCGCACAGTCCACCGGCTGTCGGACAATCGACGCCTCTTGCCCATATGGCGCCGTGGTTTTCCAATCGGTGGGACCGAAGACAGCCACCACCGGCACCGCAAACGCCGCCGCCATGTGCATCGGCCCAGTATCGTTGGTCAGTAATATGGTGCAGCGCTTGGTCGCGGCCATCAGTTCACGGATATTCGTCCGTCCCGACAAAACCGCTGACCGTACAGTGAGACGATCTGCCACTGATTGGCCCAACGCTTCTTCGCCCTTGGCCCCGAGAATCACGACTGAGACCGGCCGCCGCTGTCCTTGTTCAATCTGACGGCACACCCGCAGCGCCGCCTCCGCATATCGTTCCGGCAGCCATCGCTTGGCACTTCCATACGTCGAACCAGGATTCACACCGACAATCAGATCCTCCCGCCCCACTCCACTCTCCGTCAAACGCTCATCCATCGCACGAATTTCATCAGCAGAAACCGTCAGTGCCGGAACCGTCGGTGCGCCGGTCACGCCAAGCGGCTTCAACAGGTCCCAATAATAGTGTACTTGATGCACCAACGTGGCGCGATCGGGACGCGCGACGGGATCGGTCAGCAGAAACGCACGCCCGTCGGTACCATAGCCATACCGGCGGCGGATACCGGCGAGCCACGCGATCAACGCCGCCTCAAACGCATTTTGGAACAACACCGCCAGATCGAACCGCTGCCGACGCAGCAGACCCGCCAGCGTCCATTTCCCCGACAGCCCCGCATGAATTCCGCGATCATCGTAGACCAACCGGCGATCGATGCCCGGATAGGCAATAAACAGCTCAGCAATGGCCGGCTTCGCGAGCAAGGTAATTTCCGCCTTAGGGAAAAGCGCTCGCAGCCCGCGTAGCGCCGGCTCGCACATCACGGCATCGCCGATCCAGTTCGGCGCCCGTACCAGAATGCGCGACGGCAATTCGTTACGCACGCACGTCTCCCTGCGGCGGAAGTGTATGGGAGACGCCGTGCAACAGGCGCTGGAGCGCATCCTGCCCGCGCCTCACATCGGCCCGTAGCCGCAAGGCCCACCAGGAATCGTCAGGCCTCAACAAGGGCGCGAGCTTCCCGGCATCCTTTTCGGTCGTGAGCACAATCTCGACATTCGATCGTGAGACCTGAGCACGCATCCGATCGACATCCTCGCTCCGATAGACGTAATGATCCGCGAACGCCGTTTCACCATAGACCTGGAGCCCATTCTCCATGGCCAACCGGCGGAAGGACTCGCTGTTGCCGATCCCGCTGACCAGCCAGGCCTTCTTTCCCACACACCAGTCTACACCTCGCCGCTCGCCGGTCGTGACCGACACCACATCGTCGGACCTGAAGACCACCTCTGCCTGCACGGGATGTCCTGTCATGACGGCCTGCAATCGGGCACGCACGGCGGCGACATCTCGCTCAGAATCCGCACGGGTAATGACGACCGCATCCGCACGGCGGAGCCCGGCCAACGGCTCACGAAGACGTCCAGCCGGCAACAGACCATCCAATCCCGTTGCATCCATTGCATCAATCAATACCACGTCAAGGTCGCGGTACAGCGCGCGATGCTGAAAGGCATCGTCGAGCACGATCCAGTCCACCGGCCATCGATCGAGCAGCCATCGTCCGACTGTAGCGCGATCCGCTCCGACTGCAACAATGGCCTTGGGACAGCGGTTCGCAATGAGATAGGGCTCATCGCCGGCCTCTGCCGGACCGACCAGGACCCGCTCCCCGTCTGAGACCAGCACCTGCGCCGCCGTCGATGTCCGCTTATAGCCACGGCTGAGCACCGCGACCCGCTGCCCCTGCGCCTGCAACCACTCCGTCAATAGAATCACCATCGGAGTTTTTCCCGTTCCACCGACGGTCAGATTTCCGACACTCACCACTCGGCAGGGCAATCGTATGGGCTTCTTCCATCCGCAGTCATAGGCCCACATTCTGGGGCGAACCGCCAACCCATAGAGAAAGGCCGCTCCGCTCAACCAGGAACGAACCGGATCGCCGGGGCGCAACAGGGCCACGATCACGGCCTCGCAGTCATGGGCTGCGGCGCAGATCCGACAGACCGGAAAGAAGGAGACGGGTCCTTCGGCAAACAGGATTCGATCAACTCCATGCTCCGCCGCAACGCCCCCTGATTGTCCGCCACGGTCCGACGTGCGGCCTCCCCGACTTGGCGACGGGCGGCCGAATCCTCCAGCCATGCGCAGACCGTGCGAGCAAGATCCTCCGCACCGGACACTCGAACAGCACCGCCGGACTCTAAAAGGAGCGTCGCGATTTCCGCGCAATGGTCCGTATAGGGACCGAACAACACCGGCTTACTCCAGACAGCAGGCTCCAACAAATTGTGTCCACCCACAGGAACCAGAGTGCCGCCGACAAATGCCACGGTCGCCTCATGATAGGCCCGTGCCAACTCACCCCGTGTATCCAGAATGATGACTCGCGGCCCGGCCCCGCCTGAATCAAGCTCGCTCTTGCGCTGCACCGGCAATCCCGCCGCCTGGATCAGCGCCACGACATCGGCCGCTCGCTCAGTATGGCGTGGAGCCAGCATGAGAACGGCATGCGGATGAGCGGCAATGACCTGTCGGTACGCCGCAACCAGCATCTCCTCCTCGCCTGCATGCGTGCTCCCGGCAAGCAGGAGCGATTCGCCCTCCTGCAGGCCCAACTCAGTACGCAACGACGACACTGCCGCCATCGAAGGCATTGGCTGATCGAACTTGATATTACCGGTCCTATGGACCCGACTAGGATCGGCTCCCAGCGCCACGATTCTCTGCACATCGCGCTCTGACTGCATGAGACAGAGCGTGAGCGACCGCAGCACCGAACGATAGAATGAGATGAGGCCGGCGATATGCTGCCGAGCAAAGGACCGCGACGACAACCGTCCGTTCACCATGACGGTCGGCACCTGCCGATCCCGCAAGGTCCATAAGAGATTCGGCCAGAGTTCGGTCTCGACAAATGCATAGAGCACCGGCTGCCACTGCGCGATCACGCAGGACACAGCCCAGGGAACATCGAGCGGAGCATAACGATGCTCGGCAATCCCCGCCAGTCGCTGTTCAACCGCCTCGCGCCCCGTCTCCGTCACCGTCGAGACGATCAGTTTATGATCGGGATGGTGGCGATGCAGCTCTTTTACCAACGGCGTGACCGCCACCACTTCACCGAGCGAGACGGCGTGAATCCAGATCAAGGGGCGCCGCTCTCCGGACGGTTCCAAGACCGGCCTGACGCGCAACCCGAACCGGTCGAGCAAACCCCTCCGGCACCGTTTCTTGGCGAGCAAAATACAGAGGACGATCGGCGTAGCCAGAATGAGAAGAGTGTTGTAGAGCAGTCGCCACATGGGTTGGCTAGGATGCGACCTCCGCTTCAGCCTCAGCCGTCAGCCGGTTTAAGGTCGATTCCAATTCGACACGAGCGGTTTCAAGCGCGGCGCCATCCGCCTCGCGCGAGACCCAGATCGGGGTGCCCCAGAGAAAGACGCCGCGGGAAAACGGGTACGGCACCATGAAGCGATCCCAGCTCGAGAAGAGTTTTTTTTTGAGCAGGCAAAGCCGAGCGGAACAATCGGCAATCCCGTAGCCTTCGCCAGTTGAATAACGCCTAACTTCGCCACCTGCCGCGGCCCTTTGGGACCATCCGGAGTCACGACCACATCTTTCCCTGACCGCCCCAGCTTAATGAGCGAGCGGAGGGCCCCAGCGCCGCCTCTCGTGCTTGACCCGCGCACAGCCTCATGACCGAAACGGGCGATGATGCGGGCGATAATTTCTCCGTCGCCGTGCTGACTGATCAAGACATGCGACCCGAGCCCGCGATACCCAAACGGAATCATCAACTGCTGAGCATGCCAGAAGGCCAGGATAATGGATCGTTTCTCTTGATACAGCGCATCTACCGGCTCATAGCCGCGCTGCTCCAGCCGCATACTTCCCTTGATCCCACGAATCACCAGCGCTCCGAGCGGAGGGAGCAGAGAGAACTTGACCCAGTTTTGGATCCGCTTCTTCATCGGAAGTCTTATGAGATCTTTCTCACTCATCGCCAATTACCTATACGATCGACAGGATGCTCAAAATAGCCACTGTTCTCACCCGCCCACCCCCGGCGCGCCGAGACGCGCCGTTCCGCGGGCAAGGCCGCAGCGAGTGAAGGGCCGAATCGTACCCTCGGGGTACGTTGAGGGTCTGAACGATGCGAGAACGCTGCTGGCGGATACTTTCAGCATCCTGTTAAACATTTGTCACGTCCTGGAACTGCATGGCATGCAGCCGCTGATACAGGCCGTTGTGCCGCAAGAGCTCTTCGTGCGTGCCGATCTCAGCCACCCGGCCACGGTCCAGCACCACAATCCTGGTGGCATTCTGCACGGTCGAGAGCCGATGAGCAATCACCACCGTCGTGCGGTTCTTCATCAGATTGGCCAGCGCCAGTTGCACGATGCGCTCCGATTCCGTATCGAGCGCGGATGTCGCTTCATCCAGAATCAGCAACGGAGGATCGCGCAAAATCGCCCGGGCAATGGCCACGCGCTGGCGCTCGCCACCCGACAGCTTCACACCCCGTTCGCCGATCGTCGTCTGGTAGCCCTCAGGCAGCCGGGCAATAAAGTCATGCGCGTAGGCCTGCTTGGCGGCCTGCTCGATATCCGCCGCGCTCGCGCCCGGGCGTCCGAACGCGATATTGCTGGCAACCGTGTCGTCGAACAACACCACATCCTGCGAGACGATGCCGATCTGCGTGCGCAGCGATGCCAAGGTATAGGACTCCAGCGGCGCGCCGTCGAGAAGAATCTGCCCGCTTGTCGGCTGGTAAAATCTCGGCAACAAACTCACCAGCGTAGACTTCCCGCTGCCGCTGCTCCCGACCAACGCCACCATTTCACCGGTACGAATGGCCAGATCAACTCCCGTCAAGGCCGGCGTCGTCTGCCCGCTGTAGCTCAGCGACACCCCGCGCAATTCGATCCGGTCGGAAATCCCCTGGCAGACGAGCGTACCCCGGTCCTGCGACTGCTCTGTCGGCAGGTCCAGCACTTCAAACACCCGCTCCGACGCAGCCAGAGCTTGTTGAATCAGGTTGTTGACCCCGGCTAATTTTCGAATCGGCGTATAGGCCATGAACATCGCCGTCAGAAATGAAAAGAAGGCCCCCGGCGTCATGTTGCCATGGAGCACCAGGTAGCCGCCGTACCAGATGATCACGGCCACGCCGACCACTCCGATCACTTCCATATGCGACGACCCAATCGACCACACTTGATTGGCCTTCAGCGTCGTACTCAAAAAGGCTCGGTTGCTCAGTTCGAATCGGGCGGCCTCTGCCTCTTCGCGACGGAAGGCTTTGACCATCCGAATCCCGGACAATGTCTCCTGCACGGTCGACGACATGTCCCCCATCCGTTCCTGTCCGCTGGTGGCCAGCGCGCGAAGGCGGCGGCCCATACGGGACATCGTCACCACGGCGAGCGGGATGACGATGATCGACAAGCCCGCCAGTTGCCAATTTTGGTAGACGATGACGCCGAGCATGACGATAAACGTCAGCGCATGCTGAAACATATCTTTCAGGACATTGGAGACGGCATTCGCCATCAACCCCACGTCGTTGACGACGCGCGACACCAACCGTCCGGAGGTATTGGCGTCATGGTAACCGACCGGCAACCGCATAACATGGAGAAACAGCGCCTGACGAATATCGGCGATCACCCGGTTGCCGACATAATTCATGAGATAGGTTTGCCCGTAGCTGAACAGGGCTTTGACGATCGACACCGCCAGGAGCGCGAGCGGCAGCACCAATAAGAGCGATTCATCCTTCTCGATGAAAATACCGTCCAGCACCGGCTTGACCAGCCAGGCATAGACGCCGGACAGCGCCGCGACCATGCCGGAGCACACAATAGCGGCGAGAAACCGGCCCCGATAGGGCCGAACATATTTCAGCAACCGAAGGAATCGATCTACGCTCGACATGCGTCCAATACCACCTGAGCGGCTCTGCGGGAAGCGCCGGGTTGTCCGAGGCTCGCTTTCACCGCCTGCAAGCTCCGCTTCATTTCATCATACGCGGCCTGATCATGTAATAGCCGATGGACTTCATGATACACCCTCGCGCCCGTGGCTTCATGCTGAATTAATTCCGTCACGACCGGCCGGCCGGCCACCAGATTGACCAATCCGATCCACTTCACTCGAATCAGCAACCGGGCCAGCCGATAGGTCAACCAGGAATGCGCTTGATAGAACAGCACCATCGGCGTCCCGACAACCGCCGCCTGTAACGTCGCGGTCCCCGATGCCACACAGATGAGATCGGCGGCCGCCATCACTTCGCTCGCCTGCTCCGGAACCACCGTCACCGCCGCCGAACTTTTTTCGAGCAGCGGCCGGATCAGATCATCGGCGATCGTCGAGGCCTGGGGCATGAGAAACTGCGTCGTCGGATCGTCGCGCAGCAATCGCTCCGCCGCATCCAGCAGGATCGGGAGATGCAGCCGCACTTCCGCCGACCGGCTTCCCGGCAACAGCGCGATGACCCGGCCGGTCGGCTGTAGACCAAATTGCTCGCGCAGCTTCGCCTGATCATAGTACGGGGCGACGGCATCCAGCAGCGGATGGCCAACAAAGGTACAGGGCAAACCGACCTGACGATACAGCTCAGGTTCGAACGGAAGAATCACCATCACCTGATCGACCCGCTGTTGAATATATTTCATGCGGCCCGGCCGCCAGGCCCAAATCTGCGGTGCAATATAGTAGATCACCCGCAGCCCGGCCGACTTGGCAAACCAGGCATAGCGCAGATTGAGCCCGGGATTGTCGATGAAGACCACGGCGTCCCAGCGTTCAGATCTCAGCAATCGGCGCATGGCGGCAAATCGGCGGATGATCGCCTTCAGCGCCGAAAAGCCGACGATACCCATCACATCAAGATGGCCGAAGCCTTCCACCAACTGCACGCCCGCGGACTTCATTGCAGCCCCACCGACACCGACTAACCGGACGGCGGGATCGAGCTCGCGAAGTGCCCGTGCCAGGTTGGCGCCATGAAGATCGCCGGAGGCCTCTCCGGCTACGATCAAAATCTGCGGCATCGATAGTCTTTCATCTTGAGCATCGAGTTATTCTGAATCGCCTGTGCCAGAGAGCCATTCGATCATGAAAATCACGATGCCGACAGCCGCCGCTGGGCTAGGATGATTGGCGCGCGGCATGTTCCGCGATGGCGGCCAAAATCTGGTGCGCCACGTCCAGCGCTGCGGCACCGTCCTCACCGGAGACCTCGGGCCGCGACCCCGAGCGGATGGCCTGGACAAAGGACTCCAACTGGAGCTTGAGCGGCTCGTCGGTATTCCCCTGAAACGTTTCGGTGCCGAGTTCAGGCGGTGCGCCGGACAGGATGCGGCGCCGTACAATCACCGCTTGACGGGTTTGGAAATCGATTGAGAGATAGTGATCGCGCTGAAACAACCGCAACCGGCGCATCTTGTTCATCGACACGCGACTCGCCGTGAGATTCGCGACACAGCCGCTGCTGAACTGAATCCGCGCCTGGGCAATATCGATGGTTGGAGAAAGGACCGCGACACCGGAAGCACGCACCTCTTCAACCGAACCAAGGCCAAAGGACAACACCAGGTCGAGGTCATGAATCATGAGATCCAGCACGACGTCGACATCCGTCCCGCGCGGGCTGTAGCTACTCTGCCGATGCCCCTCAATAAACGCTGGGCGCTGGATGTGTGGCCGCATCAGCCGCATGATCGGATTGAAGCGTTCGCTGTGTCCGACTTGTAACCGGCACCCCTTCGCCTTGGCCAGGGCCACCAATTCATGCGCCTCAACCGGCTGCACGGCAATCGGCTTCTCGACCAACACATGCGTGCCGGCTTCGAGACACCGCTTGGCCACGGCAAAGTGCGAGGAGGTGGGCACGGCCACACTGACCAGATCGACTGCTTTCAATAATTCTTCAGGACTACGATAGAACTGGGCGGCATGGCGTCCGGCGATTTCTTGCCCGCGCTCAGGACTCTGATCGGTAACTCCGACAAGCGTCACGCCTGGAATGGAGGCATAGAGGCGCGCATGATGCTGCCCCAGATGTCCGACGCCGATGACGCCGGCCCGCAAGACCTTCACTGCATTCCCTTTCCCTTGTTCACTCAGGCTTTGATCGGTTCGAGATGCTTGATCCCGATCACGGCAATGCCGGCCTGGCGCGCCTTTTCCAACAACAACTCCCGGTCGAGCATCACGGTCCGCCCGGCTTCCACCGCTAAGACCGTCGCGTTCACTGACGCCATGACTTCGATCGTTCGCGGCCCGATGGCCGGGAGATCGAACCGGAGATCCTGTTGCGGCTTGCACCGCTTCACGACGATCGCGCCGTCTTTCGCCAATTCACCGCCCCGTTTGATCGCGCCATCGGTCCCTTCGACCGCTTCGACTGCCACCACGACTTTGTCTTTGATCACGACGCATTGACCGATATCGAGACGCCCCATTTCATAGGCCATCTCCCAGCCATAGCGAATATTCTCCCACTCTTTTTTGGATGGCTCACGAGAGGCGAGCGTCCCTTCTTCGACAAGGATGCCTTCAAGGCCGAAGGTGGACTCACAAATCGTAATCCCTTCCCGCTCGATCTCCGCGGCAATTTCCCTGAGGATGTCGTCGTCTTTCCAGAGCGCGACCCGCGCGAACAAGGCCAGCGCCCGCAAGTCCGGCCGCACGGTCGTAAAGACATGCGTCTTCTTGACGCCCCCCAGCATGACCACGCGCTTCACGTTGTCGCTCTTAAAGGCGTTGATCAGCTTATTGAGCTGCCCGATCTTCACCCAATGGATGCTATCGACATGCTGTTCGAGTTCAGGCTCCGCCTCTCCCACATGCGCGACGGCCGACACAAAGTAGCCCAATTTCTTGGCATTGTCGGCAAAGATAATCGGAAATCGCCCGTTCCCGGCGATTAGCCCGATCCGCTTGTCTTCGTTGGGGATTGAGGCAGTCACGCGGATTCATCCTCGTCGCCCTGATCCTTCCCGATCGAACGGGAAATTCCACGCTTGGTGGCTTCCATGAAGGTCAGGATCTGGGCCACATCCGCCTGATCGTTGAACTCCGCCCGGGCCAGCTTGATCGCTTCGGCGGATCGATGGCCCTGGCGGAATAGCAGATCGTAGGCCTTCTTCAACACCGAGATTCGCTCGCCGGAAAATCCGTGGCGGCGCAATCCGATCGAGTTCAATCCGTAGAGTTTCGACCGATACCCGCCGGCGGCCCGCGTAAACGGCGGCACATCCTGGACGACTCCGCAGCATCCTCCCACCATGGCATAGGCCCCGATGCGCACGAACTGATGCACACCCGTCAACCCGCCGATGATGGCATGATCGCCGATGGTGATGTGCCCGGCCAGACTGGCGGCATTCGCGAGAATCAGCTGATTCCCTAAGCGGCAATCGTGGGCGACATGCACATAGGCCATCAAGAAATTCTTATTGCCGACGGAAGTGAGCCCCCCACCCTGCACCGTCGCGCGATTGACCGTGACATATTCCCGCAGAATATTGTCGTCGCCGATGACCACCCTGGTCGGTTCCCCTTTATAGCCCAAGTGCTGGGGCGGACCGCCGATAGACGAGAAGGGATGCAGCTCGTTCCGCTCGCCGATCTCGGTCCACCCGTCGACCGTCACGTGAGAAAGCAGCTTGGTTCCCTTCCCGATCGAGACATGCTCGCCGACCAGACAAAACGGTCCGACGACGACATCCTCCGCCAATTTCGCACCCGGATGTACTATTGCTGTCGCATGAATCTGCACGCCAGACCTCCGCAAATGGCCCCGTTATGGCCGCGACTCTGTTTTCTCTTCCGTCACCATGGCCGTCACTTCCGCTTCACACACCACATCGTCATCGACATAGGCTTTGGCCTGCATCTTCCAGAAGGGCGCCCGCTTCTTGATCACGTCCACCTCAAACCGCAGACGATCCCCCGGCACCACCGGCTTCCTGAACTTTGCGCTGTCGATGCCGGTCAGATAGACGACGGGCCGACCGGTGACCTGCACGGACTTAAAGGCCAGCACGCCGCCGACCTGCGCCATCGCTTCCAGGATGAGCACCCCCGGCATCACCGGCCGCCCGGGGAAATGGCCTTGAAAGAAGGGCTCGTTGATCGTCACGTTCTTAATCGCCACGATTCGACGGTCGGGATCCAACTCCAGCACCCGATCAACCAGCAGAAACGGATACCGGTGCGGGAGTAATGCTTGAATCTCTGCCTGCTCCATCACTGCCATGCCGTTGCCTCCTCTGTTCCCTCTTGCGCCACGACTACTTATTCTGGCTGTCGAATTCCTTCACGATGCGGTCTGTCACGTCGAGCGCGGGCTGATAGTACAACACAACCCGCACCATGGCATCGCTGCCCTTTGCCGGGAAAGTCATGATAGCCAGCCTTCTGCGCCACCACTATTTATTCTGACTGTCGAATTCCTTCACGATGCGATCTGTCACATCCAGCGCGGGCTGATGGTACAACACAATGCGCACCATGGCATCGCTGCCCTTGTCGAGGATGGCGTGAAAGCCCTCCTTCTGCGCCACCACTTGCGCGGCCGCCGCGATCTTCTTGGCGTACTCCGTCACCATCTCGCGCTGTTTTTGCTGTACTTCCCGGTTAAAGTCGGCCAACCGGCGCTGATACGCTTCCAGCTTCGTCCGAAACTGCTCTTGCTTTTCCTGCTTCATCGCCTCGCTCAGCTTGCTGCTGGAATCCTGCATCGACAACTCCAGATCCTTCAATTCCTGATCGTCCGCGTTGACGATTTTCTGCCGGGTCAGCGAGTAACTCTTCATCTCTTCCAACGCTCGTTTACCGGCCGTGGATTTCTCCATAACCGCCTGTTGATCCATCACCCCGACCTTAAAGGCCTCCGCCGCAACGGCCGCATGGGTGAACCACAGGCTCGCTGCCAGCACCCCGAGCATCCCGATCACGCGCTGTCGTTTCATACAATCTCTCTCCTCCTGCTAGGGATAGTCCCGATTGAACTCTTCAATCACCTGATTTGAAATATCGAGGGCGTCCTCGCGATAGAGCGTCACCCCGCCCTTGCTGCTGTCCACGACAATCTGCAGAGCCAGCCGCTTCGCCACCTTGCCGACCACCGCCTCGATCTTATCGCGGAACCCGTCCATCACATCTTTTTGCTTCTCCTGCACTTCCCGGTTCAGCTCCGTCACCTTTTGCTGATACTCCTGCATGCGCCGGCGAAACGCTTCTTCCCGTTCACGTTTCGCCGTGGGACTGAGGACGCTGGCCTGCTTGACGAAATCTTCCTCCATCCGGCGCAGCTCTTTTTCATCGAGCTCGATCAGAGTCTGTCGATTCTTGGAAAAGGCCGCGAGATTGTCCTTGGCTTTTTTCCCGGCATTAGTATCGGACAGAATTCTGGCGGGGTCCAAGACCCCGATCGTCCCCCCGACTTTGGCGCCAGCGCCTGCACACCCACTGACGGTCAGGACGATGACGGCGAGAAATGCCGCACACGTGTTCCGCCGCCGATTCCTCGTTGCGACCATGCTTGTCACACCGCCCCCTCCATGCTCATTAGAACAGTGACCCGATCGTAAACTCAAACACTCCGGTCCGTTCTCCGGTCCGCGGAGCGAGATTAAGCCCATACGCGACGCGCAACGGTCCGAAGGGGGAAATCCATCGCCCTTCGACACCGACGGACTTCCTCAGATTCAGCGAGAGCGGTTCGTTGTCGTCGAAGCCTCGCCCATAATCGAAGAAGACCACCCCGTTGAGTTTGGCATCGGCTGAAATCGTAAAGATATAGTCAAAATTGAAAATCAATTGTTTTGAGGCTCCGATGATCGTGTACAGGTTCGGCACGACCGGACCGGCCTTACCAAAGACAAACCCGCGCATGGTATTGATACCGCCGACAAAGAACCGCTCAGTGAGTGGAATATCTTTCCCGTTCATGCCCTCGACGACTCCAAATCTGGCGCGCGCCGAGAATCTGGTGTCGAACGGCAACGGCGTATATTTCATGATATCGATCGTGTATTTGTAGAAGTTGTTCGACCCGCCCAGCATGGGCGTGCCAAGATCGAACCCGCCGCCGACCCGCCATCCGCTCCGGGGATCGAGATAATAGTCCCGAGTATCCCTGAACAACGTGGTCCGGAATCCGGTCGTCGTCTGACTCCCCAATTGCCGGCAAATCAGCGGCAGCAAGTCCGGACAGAGCCCCGGCTGCGGATCTTTGAATTTCAGCTGTTCCGCCACCAGACTGACACTTCCGGTCACATACTCGGACAGCCACCGGCCGAAGGTCACGCTGGCGCCTGACTTTTCCTCAAAGTAGGAGATATAGTTCGTCATGCTGCGATAGACATCGAGCTGAACCGAGGTCAGGCTGTCATTCAAATAGGGATTGCGGAACGTGATCAGACCGAGGGACCGTTGCTGACCGAGCTGCCCGCGGACACGGCCCATATACCCGTTGCCGCCGAGATTCCCCTCGGTGATATCGGCAATGGCCACGAGCTTGTCTAGGGTGCTGAATCCGCCGCCGATACTGAACTGGCCGGTAGGCTTTTCCTTGACCCGCACATTCAGATCGACCTTGTCCGCATCGACTTGCGCGGGCAGGATTTCAACGGTCTCGAAAAAATTCAGGTTGTTCAGCCGCTGAAAACTTCGCTTCAGTGAGGGCGTGTCGATGACATCCTGCTCGTCAACACGGATTTCCCGGCGGATGACGTTGTCGCGGGTCTTGTCGTTGCCATTGATATTGATCTGCCGGATCCGCATCATCTCTCCCTCTTTAATGGTGAGAATGATGCTGGCGGTGCGTTCCTCGTTGTTCGGA
This sequence comes from Nitrospira lenta, assembly GCF_900403705.1. Taxonomy (NCBI): domain Bacteria; kingdom Pseudomonadati; phylum Nitrospirota; class Nitrospiria; order Nitrospirales; family Nitrospiraceae; genus Nitrospira; species Nitrospira lenta. The sequence continues at coordinate 122,626 of NZ_OUNR01000017.1, forward strand.
TTCACGTTTGGCACGACATCGGCAAACGCATAGCCCCTGCTGCCGTACATGTCCGTGAGACGCGTGATCTCATCCCGGATCTTGGCCCGTTGAAAAATCTCACCATCTTTGATCTTCAGTTTTTCACGAAGCTCCGCATCCTCGAAGACGGTGTATCCGCGGAATCCCACCTCCGCCACGGTAAAGGGTTCGCCCTCCGATACGGAGTATGTGATGATGAACCACTTCTTGTCTTCCGTCAGTTCCACCGTGGGCAATCCGACCTGCACATTCAAGTAACCCTTATTCAACAGGACTTCCTTGACTCGCTCGACATCGTTCGCCAACTCATCCTGTTTCAGAATACCGGCGTCCGACACGAACGAGGGCATCTTCAGTTGCGTGAACAGCCCATACCAGGGAATCCACTCACGCGTGGCCGTGACCTTGAACACCTCTTCTTTCGTCGCCGCGCGCATGCCCTCGAAGACGACGGCCTTCACCCGGGCCTTGTCCCCTTCCTTCACAAAGAAGGTCAGGCGCTTGCGGTCTTCGTCCAACGTCTGCACGACCGGGATCACCTGCGCGTTGTAATACCCGTCCTCCTGATAGGCGAGACGAATTTTCTCGGCGCTCTCTTTGGCTTGCTGCTGATCCAGAAAAGATTGACTCTTGATCGTGGTCTTTTCTTTCAGCTTATCGTCACTTAGATTTTCATTCCCGTCGTACACAATCTCCGTAATGAAGGGCTTCTCCCGGACGACAAACGCCACCGCCGTGCCGCCCTCATCCGTGTCGGTCTCGACCTGCACATCCTCAAAAAACCCCGTATCGTACAGAACTTTGACTTGCCCACGAACTGTTTCCGGCGTGTAGTGGTCACCGACCTTGAGGGTCAGACGTCCGGCGATCGCGGGCAGCTCGATCCGCTTATTGCCACGAATCTCGATGGTCTTGACCTTCAGGCCAGTCACCTGTGCAACCGCATCCCCCACCACCAGGCAGGAGAGGATGAGCGCCAGCATCACGACACACCATTGCAACTTGCCATACCCGCTCAACAACACAAACCCAGATCCCCCTGCCAATATAGTGTAGACGGCCACGATGTTCTGAGACCGTATCCGAAACTCCCGCAAGGCCTGAGCCGAAGTCATGTCACTCGGCCGATCCTAATTCTGAGGAACCACCTTCGCGGCGCGTCTCTCGGTAAGAGAAACCGCCCCGCACGTTTGCTATGCAGGCCGATGCGACCCGTGACGCAAAACTCTCGGATTATATTGAGCCCTTTCCATGATGTAAAGAAATATGGCGGCGTCACAATCGCTGCGCGCAGCGACCGGGAAAGGTTGCCCGTTTCTTGACATCACTTCACCCATCACATACTATCCCACCGATGTCATCGCACACCGTCAGAAAAGCCATTATCCCTGCGGCAGGCTTGGGCACTCGCTTCCTCCCCGCCACAAAAGCTTCCCCCAAAGAGATGTTGCCGCTGGTCGATAAACCGCTGATCCAATACACAGTTGAAGAAGCCGTCGCCTCAGGCATCGAAGACATCATCGTCATCACGGGCCGAGGCAAGCGCGCCATCGAAGATCACTTCGACCGCTCCGTCGAGCTGGAAGAAAATCTCAAAGGGACCGGCAAGTCCCAGATGCTCAACCAGATCCGTCAGATTTCGAACCTCGCGAATTTTTGCTATGTCCGCCAGTCCGAAGCCTTGGGACTGGGCCATGCCGTGCTCTGCGCGCAACATCTGATCGGTGATGAACCGTTCGCGGTCATCCTCGGAGATGAAATCATCGACGCCCAGGTCCCGGCCCTCGCCCAACTCATCCACGTATACAAGAAACGCCATGGGGCTGTGCTGGGTGTACAGGAAGTCCCGAAACAAGACGTCGGCCGCTACGGAATTGTCACGCCGACGAAGCTTGGGAAAGGCCTGCATCGCGTAGACGACCTGGTCGAAAAGCCGTCGCCGGCCGAGGCGCCGTCCAGGCTCGCCGTGATTGGACGCTACATCCTTCCGCCGGAAATTTTCCCCATCTTACGAAAGACGCGCCCGGGGAAAAACGGAGAGATTCAATTGACCGACGCGTTGAAAGAACTGGCAAAAAAATCGCCGATGTACGCCCACGAGGTCGTGGGGCACCGCCACGATGCGGGAGACAAGTTGGGATTCTTAATTGCAACAGTAGAATTTGCGCTCAAGAACCCTTCCCTCGGACCAGAGTTTCACGAGTACCTCGCAAACAGAATGCGTCCGGCTACGGGCACTCGCCGTACCTGATTGCAGGACGACCACCGCCGCAACGCCGGGTGGATCACCGCTCGTTTGGAACACCAACGCAGAAAAGGGCAGATGCTCCATGACTGACTCGATCGAACAAGACCTTCAGCCTCCGCAAAACGTAGAAGTCCCGGACCAGCTTCCGCTGCTGCCCGTTCGCGATATTGTCGTCTTCCCCTATATGGTCTTGCCGCTGTTTGTGGGGCGCGAGATGTCCATCAAGGCCATCGAAGCGGCCCTCGCGGGCAACCGCATGATCTTTCTGGCCACCCAGAAAGCCCTCGACGTCGAGAACCCGACACCCGACGACATTCATGCGATCGGCACCGTCGGCATCATCATGCGCATGCTCAAGCTGCCCGATGAGCGGATCAAGATTCTCGTGCAAGGCATCGCCAAGGCCAAGGTCACGAATTATATTCAATCCGACCCCTACTACTCCGTGCGCATCGACAAAATTCCCGACACCAAGATCACGGCGTCGACGCTGGAGTCCGAGGCCGTCATGCGGACGGTCAAGGAACAGATCGAACGGATCGTCAGCCTGGGGAAAGTCTTGATTCCTGACGTCATGGTCGTCATCGAAAATCTGGAAGAGCCCGGACGCTTGGCCGACATGGTGGCCTCGAACCTCGGACTCAAAGTCGACGTCACGCAAAGTGTGCTGGAGCTTTCGGACCCGATCCAACGGCTCCGCCGGGTCAGCGACATTCTCGGCAAAGAGATCGAAGTCCTCTCGATGCAACAAAAGATTCAGGCGCAGGCCAAAGGCGAGATGGACAAAACACAGCGGGAATACTTCCTGCGCGAACAGCTCAAAGCGATTCAGAAAGAACTGGGCGAGCTCGACGAGCGGGCGGAAGAGGTCACGGAGTTCCGGAAACGGATCGCCGATGCCAAGATGCCTGAAAAAGTCTTGAAAGAGGCGGAGAAACAGCTGAAGCGGTTGGAAAAGATGCATCCGGATACCGCCGAGTCCGCCACGGTCCGCACCTATCTCGAATGGATGGTCGAGTTACCCTGGTCGAAACGATCCAAAGACAATCTCGATCTCAAAGCCGCCGCCCGGGTGCTCAATGAGGATCACTACGACCTCGAAAAGGTGAAAGAGCGCATCCTCGAATATCTGGCCGTTCGGAAACTCAAAGAGAAAATGAAAGGCCCGATCCTCTGCTTCGTCGGCCCTCCGGGCGTCGGGAAAACGTCGCTGGGAAAATCTATCGCCAAAGCCCTCGGACGGGAATTCGTCCGCATCAGTCTCGGCGGCGTGCGCGATGAAGCGGAAATCCGCGGCCATCGCCGTACCTATGTCGGCGCGCTCCCGGGCCGCCTGATCCAAGGCATGAAGCAAGCCGGCACGGCGAACCCCGTCTTCATGCTCGACGAAGTCGACAAAGTCGGCATGGATTTCCGTGGGGACCCTTCAGCCGCGCTGCTTGAAGTCTTAGACCCTGAACAAAACAATGCGTTTACCGACCACTACCTCGGGGTCCCGTTCGATTTGACCGAAGTCATGTTCATCACGACGGCTAACTTGATCGATCCGATTCTTCCGGCCCTCCGCGACCGGATGGAGGTCATCGAAATTCCCGGCTACACCGAAGAAGAAAAGCTGGGCATCGCGCAAACCTATTTGATTCCCCGCCAGCTGACCGAACACGGCATCACCACCAAGCATGTGAAGGTGAGCGACCCCGCGCTGCGGCAGATCATCACCAACTATACGCGTGAAGCCGGCGTCCGCAATCTGGAACGCGAAATCGCGAATGTCATGCGGAAGGTCGCGAAGAAGGTCGCCGAGGGGAAAGGCCAAGGATTTCCCGTCACCCCAGCCAACCTGAACAAGTACCTGGGCGTCCCCAAGTATGTGCCGGAAGCGGAACTCGAAAAGGATGAGATCGGCGTTGCGACAGGACTGGCCTGGACCGAGTCGGGCGGCGATGTGCTCTACATTGAAGCCACGGCCATGAAGGGGAAGGGCCAGCTGACGCTCACCGGGCACCTCGGAGACGTCATGAAGGAATCCGCCCAGGCCGCCCTCAGCTATGTGCGGTCACGGGAAAAAACGCTCAATCTCAATCCAGACATGTTCAGTAAACAGGATCTCCATATCCATGTTCCGGCCGGAGCCATCCCGAAGGACGGTCCCTCTGCCGGCATTACGATGGCCACCGCGATTGCCTCGGCGCTGTCGGGTATTCCCGTCAGGCGAGACTTGGCGATGACCGGTGAAATTACCTTACGCGGCCGCGTCATGGCCATCGGAGGACTCAAAGAAAAAATCCTCGCGGCCAAGCGGGCCATGCTCACGACCGTGATCCTCCCGCGGCGAAACAAGAAAGACTTGGAAGAAATTCCCAAGCACATCTTAAAGGGCATTCAGCTGCACTTTGCCGACACCATGGACGATGTCATGAAGGTCGCCCTGCGACGAAAACCGAAGACACCGGCGGCGCCTAAGAAAATCTCCGCACCCTCGGCAGCGGCGAGGAACAAACCCTCGCGGGCACAGAAGAGCCGAAAAACCGCCGGAAGCCGAGCCGCACGGGCCACGATCATGGCCTTACCCGCTCACCTCCGGCCATAACGTTGGACCTATGGCCAGCCGGAAGGCCACGCAACCCATCCATGAATTTCCGCTCATCCGGCAACTCCAGCGCCGGTATGAGCGGCGTAGTCCGTTAGTCCGGAAAGGCATCGGCGACGATGCTGCGGTTGTCTCGATCCCCGCCGGCGACTGGGCCGTTCTCACGACCGACCTCCTGACCGAAGGCATCCATTTCGATCTGCGTACAACCACACCAATGTCGATCGGCCATCGGGCAGCCATGGCTAATTTGAGCGATGTCGCGGCCATGGGCGCCACCCCACGCTTTCTTCTCGTATCGCTGGCGATTCCACCCACGCTCCGCGCAGACGATATTCACGCCCTCTATCGAGGGCTTATGTCGGCATGCGGGCAGCACCAGGTACACCTGATCGGCGGCGACACATCAGCCTCGCGTCAGGGCCTGTTTCTCAGTCTCACCCTGTTCGGCACCACGCCAAAGAACCGCGTCTTGTTTCGAAGCGGAGCGCGAAGCGGAGATGGGATCTACGTCACCGGCACGCTCGGAGATTCTCTGGCGGGACTCCGGCTCCTCACAAATCGCCGCCCCTCCCAGCAAGGAACAGCCTTAAAAAAGAAGGCCCGCGATTTCTTGATCGACCGGCATCGGCATCCGACCGCACGAGTCCAGGAAGGCCTTTGGCTCAACCGAACCCAACTGGCAACCGCCGCGATCGATCTCTCCGATGGCCTCTCCGGTGATCTCCGCCATGTATGCGAGGAGAGTCAGGTGGGTGCCGACATCGCTCTCGCAACACTCCCCATTTCACCGGCCTGTCGAGCCTATGCCGATGCGCACAAAATCGATCCCGCCACACTCGCACTGGCAGGCGGGGAAGACTATGAACTTCTTTTTACCGTAGCGGCAGACGACGAGCAGAAGCTGGAGCGTCAGGCCCGATCCAGAGGATTCCTGGTCACCAAGATCGGCAGGATCCGTCCCCGCCGATTCGGCCTACAGTCCCTTGCTTCCGATGGCACCAGGACGCCATTACCAATTACCAGCTATCGCCATTTCACCTCACGAATGAAACACAGTGGGTGAGCGTACGTCCTTCCGCACGCTCCTTCGCCAAGTCCTGCATCTTCAGGAGCCGCCTCAGCGTACAGCCTTGGCCTTTGCGCTCGGCGTGTTCGTGGCCTTTTGCCCGGCCTACGGCTTTCACATGATTCTCGTCGGCTTGTTCACCTGGCTATTCAGGCTCAATTTCGTGGCGCTGCTAGCCGGGGCACTGATCAACAATCCCTGGACCATTGCCCCCATTCTGGGCCTCACTTACTGGAGCGGCGCCTTGCTGATCGGCCAAACCGATACGCCCGCATTCGACTGGCAGGACCTCAGCTTCAGCGGACTCTATCAACAAATGCTGCCCTATGCCCTGCCATTTACCCTGGGAGGCATCGTCCTGAGCCTCGTCGGATCGCTCCTGGCCTATCCAGCCGCGTGCTATTTCATTTCCAAATATCGCCGTTCCTGTTCCCCTTCCCCATGCGACCCCGCGCCATTGCCGCCCCATGATCCGCTGCGTTAAAATACAGGCCTGTGATACAACCGATCGACGAACCCCTCAATGCTCCCTATGACGGCTCCGCCCTCATCGCCGATCCGATCCACAAATATGTGTCGTTCACCGTCCCCTATGCGACGCCCGATCCGCACGAGCGCACTGAAAAAGATCTGATCGATTCACCCTGGGTCCAGCGGCTCCGCTATATTTATCAACTCCAGAGCGCGCGCTGGGTCTACCCCTCGGCGGAACATACCCGGTTCGTCCATTCGCTCGGGACGATGCACGTGGCCGGCCGATTCGCCCGGCACCTCTATCCCTATCTCAAGAAAGTCGTGAAAGAGGTCCCGTCGGCCAACTATGTCGAAGAACTCCTGCGGGTAACGGCCTTGGTCCATGACATCGGCCACGGCCCCTTTTGCCACTTCTTCGACGACAACTATCTCCACGGCTTTCACCTCACACACGAAAAACTTGGGCAAATCATTGTCCGTGACCATCTCGGCGCCATTATTCGGAAAATCAGGCGCAGCCCGTCAGGTCCCTTCGACAAAGGCGAGGAGCTGAATCCCGATCAGATCGCTCATCTGATTCTGAAAGAAAAGGGGAAGGACAATTCCAAAATCCCGCGCTGGCTCGACATGCTGCAACCGGTCATCTCCGGAAGTTATACCGGCGACAACCTGGACTATGTCCTCCGTGACTCGTACATGTGCGGCGTGGCTGTCGGCCCCGTCGATCTGACTCGACTGATCCACTACACCATCATCACCGACAAAGGATTCACCATCCACAAGACCGGCCTTCCGGCCTTGCAAATGTTCCTGAACACCAGAATGTATCTCTATTCCAACGTGTATTTTCACCGCACGACCCGAGCGATCGACATTCATCTGCGAGATATTTTCGGGGACACAATGAAGCTGCTCTTCCCGAACGATCCGCGCAAAAAAATGGACGACTATTTACGGCTCACAGACTGGTCGCTGTTAGAAGAAGTCCGCCAGTGGACAACATCCCGCCAGAAGGCACGCCGCAGGCTCGGCCAGGAATGGGCGCGTATCCTGGATCGCGATGTGAAATGGAAAATGGCTTACAGTACGGCGTTGAAAGAGAAGGGGCAGGAACGGGGCATGGCGTTCCCGAGTCACGAGCAATTTGCGCTGCAAATTGTCAAAGAGCTTCCTAAGGAGCTGAGGAAAGTTGAGTTTCGGGTCGACATGGCCCCGCTCGACCCGAGGCCGGATCCGAAAGATCGCCGAGGCAATCCGCTCTATGTCTACGATCCCGGGACCAGACTGGTCTCAGCCGAACCGCTGGAAGAATTTCTCGACTTGCTTCCGACGCGCCTGATTCAATTCAGAGTCTACGGGTTGGATCACCGCCATGACGCAGCCTTGTCACGTGCCACCGCCACCGTCCTCAACAAGACGCCCTCCAGCCTCGAATCCAACTACTAGCCGGATCTCCGCGTCTCGGCAACTCTGTACGCGTTCCCTCGCGACCACACGATCCAGAGTGCGCAGATAATTCGTTCAGGCAGGCATCTTCAGCGGCAGGCCCTTCAGCAGTTGCGTTTTCTTAGTCCGCATCATCTCACGCTGCTCATCGGAGGGGAAATGCGGCCCTCGCCGGTTGGTCGGGAAGCGCGCTTCAAACCGTTCGGTCAGCTCAAGCGCTTCAGCCGCTTCGCCCGCTCTGATCAACAATTGCGTAAGCCGAAGATAGGCCGGCACCAGCAGCATGAGATGTCGAATCTCTTTGGCCTGATCGACGACGAAGCGATACCCTGCGACCGCCACATCCGGATTCACTTTCTCATAACACATGGCTTCAATGATGTGGATGCCAATCCGGTCCGTATCCGCGCTGATGCTGCGTTCCCACTGTCCATTTACCATGGCGCGCATTTCTTCAGGCGCCAATTGAACGCTTTTCCTGCCTCTGAGATTTGCCCGCAACCGCTCCAACACGCCCCTGGCCTCAAGCCATCCTCCGTACAGACCGACGAGGATACTGGCGCAGGGCACCGTGCGTTTGCACTTTCCACCCAACGGGGAAAATGACCGCTTCGCAACTTGCGACGATGAAAACACTCGTCCGTTCGCCTCAGAACAAACCTCGCAGATGTGATCATCATCGGCCGTCACGAAAAAGTACATGCGAATTCCCGAGCGATCGAAGATATCGACCGCAAGAATCCGTCCGGCCATAATCTGCATTTGGTAGTACTGCCAAATGACCAGGAGGGCAAGAATGGCCACCAGATAGAACGTAATATCAGGTATCGCGATGCCGTCGAACATCTCATCCTCCTTGCCGTCCAACTACGTATTTTTCTGACAGTAGCATTGATGCACATCGGCACCTAGGAGAAACTCTTTTCTTTCTGCCCTCGCGTGCAAGCCATGCACGATCTTGTTTTGTGATTTCTCTGTCTCCCTGCCCAGCCGATACGGATAATAGCTATCAGGCCGAAAGGTGTTCGCCAGACAAACCGCCTGAAGGAGGAACCATGCTGATCCATTTCAGAACCCATCTCGCCGTCTGGGGAGTGCTTGCGTTGCTCGCATTCCCCTGCTCCGCTCAAGTGGGAACGGGAGAGGCCGCCAAGATTCTGAACAACATGCCTCCCGATCTCTTTGCAAAAGTTCAAGCCCTTGCCCAGCAGCTCCAGCAAAGCATCAAAGAGGGCAAACTATCAGAAGCGGAAGTCCAGCAGGGTATGATGTCCGGACATCTGGCGGAGAAATTGAAAGGCTTGAACCCTCAGGCCGGACAGCTCCTGAATGAAATCAGCGATGCCATGAAAAACGGCCAAGGCCCTGGTGAAACAGCGCTCATGCCGCTGCTGGGAGGATTAGGAATCTCGCCGAATTAATCTGCAAAGAAGCTCAATCAGACGCGGCAGAAACACTGTTGAGCGACACGACTGCTATGGGGGCGATAAACCTACACCGGATGTCGGCTTCGTCACTGTCTCAGGGGCAGCCGACTGAATGGCTCCCTTGAACGGCAGGTCCAGCAGCGCGTACGGATTCACGCGGGCGCCGTTGAGCTTCACACCCCAGTGCAAATGCGGACCGGTCGCCCGGCCGGTGGCGCCGACCTTGCCGACAACCTGGCCGGCTTTCACCTGATCACCCTCTTTGACCGACACCTCTGAGAGATGGAAGTACATGGAGTAGAAGCCGAGCCCATGATCCACATAGACACCTTTGCCGGAGAAAATATGATCGACGGTCAACCGCACCACCCCGTCGTTCGTAGCCAGCACATCGGTTCCCATAGGAGCGCCGATGTCTTCCCCATTGTGGGGATTCCTGGCCTGGCCGTTCATGATCCTCACGCTGCCGAAAATCCCAGTGCGCTTGCCGCCGACCGGCTCCTGAAAACCGCCCTGCCAGAGTTTCACGCGTGAATCATCAGCCAGCGCCGTTTTCACCTGTTCTTGTTCGGCTTTCCACCGGGCCAGTGCTTTCTCGTCCAGATCCACCTTCTCTTTCGGCAGCTTCAAATGCTCGACTCGAAACTTTTCTTTAACGACCAGCACATTCAGGCTGACATGCTTCGTCTGGTCGCCGGTCTTGATGTCCACCGCCAATTCATGCGTCCCGGGCTCATCCTGCATATCGAGGCCCAGCAATCCGACATACCCCGGCGCTTCGCCGCTTCGCGGGTCCAGAAAGAGCGAGAGGGTTCGTCCCATGAACGTCCCGCGGACTTCTGCTTGGGGATCGTCTCCGGGCACTTTGACCAGCACGATCTGTCCCTGTCTCCCGCTGTATTGTCCGTCCGCCCCCTTCGGCGCCGGCGGCGACCCCGGAACGAGTTCAATCGGGAAAATGCTCGCAATCAAGACCATCGCGGTGAGAATCATGCGATCGAATTGCGACGCGCGCTGTTGAACGGCTTGAATCATGGCCTTCATCGAGAGAACCTCGTTCCTGAGACTTGTGACACTAACTCTTCGACCCGCCGGTTCGTGGCACTGAACGGATCCATACACAAAATCGTCTCTTCCCAATACCCGTTGAGTTTGAGATAGGTCCAGTCCACGGTATACGACCGATTCTTGGCCCTGGCAAACCGGATAAAATCGCCCCGCACCTTGGCGCGCGTGGTTTGCGGCGGCGTCGACATCGCCCGCTGCACCGCGTCCTCTTCCACAACCCGCTCAATGAGCCCCTTGGACTCCATGAGATAATAAAGGCCCCGCGTGCGTTTCACATCATGGAATTGCAAATCCAGCAGATACACACGGGGATCATCCCACCCACAGCCCTTTTTATCGACATACGACTGAATAAGATGCTTTTTGGTCACCCAGTCCACCTGATGGACCAACTGCATCGGATCATCCTCCAACCGATCCAGTAACGTCGCCCATTTGTGAAACACATCGTCGTGAACCGGATCATGCTCCTGCTGAGCTAAATACTGCTGCGCGCGATCGAGATAGACCCGCTGGATTTCGATGCCGGTCAACTGCCGCCCGTCATCCAGCTTCACTTTTTTCTTCAAGGTTGGATCGCGAGAAATCTCCCGAATCGCTTTGACCGGATCTTCCAACTCCATCCCCTGCACGGCATACCCGGCTTCGATCATCGAGAGTACCAGCGCAGCCGTGCCGACCTTCACATAGGTGACGAACTCCGACATATTGGAGTCCCCGACGATAATGTGCAGCCGGCGGTACCGTTCCGCATCGGCATGCGGTTCATCGCGCGTATTGATGATGCTGCGAGAGGACGTGGTGGAAGACGACGTTTTCTCGTGTATATGCTGGGCGCGCTGAGAAATGAAATATTGCGGTTTCCCAGATACCTTCAGCACTTTCCCGGCTCCGCCGTAGACTTGCCGGGTGACGAAAAATGGAATCAGCTGTTCCGTGACCTTCCAGAAATCCACGTCACGCCGCATCAGAAAGTTTTCATGACAGCCATAGGTATTCCCGAGTGAATCCGTATTGTTCTTGAAGATGTAGATTTCGCCCGACAGGCCTTCTTCACGCAACCGTTCTTCCGCCGCGGGAAGACAGGCCTCCAGCAACCGCTCCCCGGCTTTATCGTGGATGACGAGATCGAGAATATTATCGCACTCGGGCGTGGAGTATTCGGGATGACAGCCGGTGTCCTGATAAAACCGGGCGCCGTTGACGAGGAAGGCGTTGGAAGGCCAGCTGTTGGGGATCAGACCTTCAAAGATGTAGCCGAGGACTTTTTCCATCGGCAGATAGATGCGCCCGTTCGGCGAGAAGATCAGGCCGTACTCGTTTTCCAGGCCGAAGATCCGCTGTTTTATAGAACCGGGGGATAGCATGGAAGATTACAACACAATACAGGGCCCTAGAGCGAGCTTCGACTTCCGCATCAGGCTGTCAGGAGTTGCTGGACTTCAACCGGCGTGAGCCGCCTGAACTTGCGGCCGGTGCGGGCTCGTTCGAGCACGGCCACTTCCAATCCTTCAGGGTTGAGTTTCTGATTGGCTGTCTGTTCCAGCGCAGACACGCAGAAACCCAGCGCGGCCTTGAGAGACGGGGGAGGACCGGCCACCTTGTCCTTCATCGCCGCCAACACCGCCTCCGACCGGCCGCCGATGACGGCGACAGTCTTTTCATCGATGATGCTGCCGTCGAAGGAAATACGATAAATTTCGTTCGCATGGCTGTTCAGTCCCACCTGGACCACCAGAATTTCTACTTCCAGCGGCTTCATTTCCTGGCTGAAGATAGTACCGAGACTTTGCGAATAGCCGTTGGCCAGCGACCGAGCCGTGACATCTTCCCGGCTATACATGAAGCCCTTCAAATCGGCATGGCGGATGCCGGCCTTTCGAAGATTCTCAAACTCGCTGTACTTCCCCGCCCCGGCAAACGCGATACAGTCATACACTTCGGAAATTTTATGAAGCGACGCACTGGGATTGTCCGCGGTGAACAACACCCCATCCGCATATTCCATGGCAATGCTCGAACGGCCCTTGGCGATGCCCTTTTTGGCATACTCCGCCTTATCCTGCATCATCTGCTCGGGAGACACGTAATAGGGCATCGGCATCGTTACGTCTCCTTCGAGCGGCGGGCGGCCAACAACACGTCATAGACCGCCCGAATCTTGTCGTTCGGCACATCCGTGATCCCCTGCGCGGTCACGAACTTGGCGGTCGGATAGATCCCCCGCACCAGATCGGGACCACCGGTTCCCACATCATCGTCGGCGGCATTGTAGAGCGACATCAGCGCGAGCTTGAGGGCCTCGGCTTCCGGGAGTTGGCGTTGAAAATGTTCGCGCATCGTATTCCGCGCATCCTTTCCGCCTGACCCGATCGCATGATAGTCGGACTCTTCATACCGCCCACCGGTGATATCATACTTGAAGATGCGCCCTTCACCTCGCTTGAGATCATAACCTACGTAAAGCGGCATCACGACGAGCCCTTGAAACACCATGGGCAAATTCGCCTTCACCATTTGGCCGAGCTTATTGGCCTTCCCTTCGCATGACAGCGACATCCCCTCCAACTTTTCGTAATGCTCCAGCTCGGTCTGAAACAGTTTCGCCATTTCGATGCAGGGCCCGGCTGCACCGGCAATCGCCATGGCCGAATACTCATCGATCTTGAACACTTTCTCGATCCGGCGGTCCGCAATTTGAAACCCTTCTGTCGCCCGGCGGTCACCGGCGATCACGACACCCTGCTGATACTTAATGGCCAGCACCGTCGTGGCCTGCGGAACCGTCAACGCGCCGCCCCCTCGTGGTGACTCCTGGGTGCCGGGAAACCCACCGCCGCTGGTTCCTCCCAGCGTCAGCCCGGGATATTGCTTGGAGATAAAATCGAAGAAGCTCGATTCATCGTGATTCGGCAAAAAAGGAAGATTCATATGTGGCGCGTAACGCGGCTCCCTGGGTTAGGCTTTCAACTTGGCGACAAGGGCTTCGGCCGTCGGACAACTCTCCAGCAGCGCACCCGTCATGGCTTCCGTGCCCCGGCTCGGATCCATCAACGGGATCCTGGTAATGGTCGGATTCCCGAAATCGAACAGCACCGAGGTCCAGCTGACCCCATACAGTGAGGCGGCAAACTTGGCCGCACAACGCCCGCGGAAATAGGCGCGCGTCCCCGGAGGCGGCATGGTTTCCGCGCGAACAATTTCAGCCTCACTCACAATGCGCTTGACCAGGTTTCCCCGCTCAAGCGTGTAGAAAAGCCCCTTGTCCGGCCGCACATCATGATACTGAAGGTCCATGAGCTTGGCTCGCGGATCCGTCCATCCGCACCCTTTCCGATCCAGGTACGACTCGATCATATGGCGCTTGGCGACCCAATCCAACTCATCGACCAGCAACCGTGGATCCTTCTCCAGACAATCCAGGACATGTTCCCATCGATGCAAAACGTCCTGCATGATCTCCGTGGTTGGATGGGTCGCGTAATACGTCTTCGCCGCGCTCCAGTAGGCTCGTTGAATCGCCACCGCTGTCGTCGGCCGGCCGTTCGCGAGCTTCAAGGACTGTTTCATATCCAGATCGCGAGACACCTGCTTGATCGCGCGAACCGGCTCGTCCAACTCAATCTGTGGAAGATCCGCACCCGCTTCCAGCAACTCCAACACCATGCTCAACGTTCCCACCTTGAGATAGGTGGACAACTCCGCCATGTTGGCGTCACCCACAATCACATGCAGCCGCCGATACTTGCTGTATTCGGCATGCGGCTCATCCCGCGTATTGATGATGGGCCGCTTGACCATCGTGTTGAGATCGGCCAGGCATTCAAAAAAGTCGGCACGCTGGGAAATCTGGTACTCGGCGGGATTCGTCTGATTCTCGGCGCCGACCTTCCCGGCTCCGGCCACAATCAACCGGGTCACGAAAAACGGCGCCAGCACGCGGAGGATGCGATCAAACGGGACGGAACGGGCGACGAGATAGTTCTCGTGATACCCGTAGCTGTTCCCTTTGCCGTCGGAATTATTTTTATAGACGACGCACTGTTCACGACCGCGCGCGCGGGTCAATTCAGTGAGGCTCTTGGCAAGGATCCGTTCTCCGATGCGTTCGAAGGCCACCACTTCCCTGGGGTCCGAGCATTCCGGAATGGAATATTCAGGGTGCGCTCCGTCGACATAGAGACGGCCGCCGTTCGCTAAAACCTTATTCAGCTGGCGATTGTACTCAGGGTTGGGGCGTTCTCGTTCTCCCTCCACCTCGAAGCCCCGCGCGTCCAAGAGGGGATTTTCGTTTTCATAGTCCCAAATGGCGTCGGGAGCCGGCAACCCTGGGTAGTGGCCGATCACGGCAATCGACCCGGCCACGGGATCCGATAGTGCCGCATCCTTGGCTGCAATACCGAACTCGGTTTCCGTGCCGATCACGCGGGAGAAATTCGTCGACGGCTGGTCTTGCATAGAATAATGACAGGACTAGAGGTAATGGCCCGTGGTTACGGTTTCAATCTGGCGGGACTCCGCCGGCCCGCCGCTGATCGTGCGGAGATGCACGATCTTTTCGCCTTTCTTACCGGCCACCTTCGCCCAGTCATCGGGATTAGTCGTATTCGGAAGATCTTCATGCTCCTTGAACTCTTCGCGAATGGCCCGGATGAGGTCCTCCGAACGAAGCCCGACCCCTTCCTTTGCAATGGCCCGCTTCACTGCGTATTTCTTGGCGCGGGAGACAATGCCCTCAATTAACGCGCCGCTCGCGAAATCCTTGAAGTAGAGCACTTCCTTCTCCCCATTGGCGTAGGTCACCTCGATGAACTTATTCTCCTCGGACGCCGCATACATCGCATCCACGGTCAGCGTCGTCAGTTTTTCAACCAGTGCGTTCCGATCGCCGCCGTGCTGCGCTAACTCCTCCGGCGCAAAGGGCAATCCTGTGGAAACATACTTTGAAAAAATATCCCGAGCCGCTGTGGCATCCGGACGACCGACTTTGACTTTGACATCCAGCCGCCCCGCACGCAGCACCGCCGGATCGATAAGGTCCTGCCGGTTGCTGGCCCCGATCACGATGACGTTTCGCAACCGTTCCATCCCGTCAATCTCGGAAAGGAACTGCGGCACAATTGTCGACTCGATGTCGGACGAAATCCCCGTGCCACGCGTCCGGAATAGGGCGTCCATTTCGTCAAAGAACACAATGACCGGATTGCCCTCCGCCGCCTGCTCCTTCGCCTTTTTGAACACTTCACGCACCTGCCGTTCCGATTCGCCGACATATTTATTCAGCAGCTCAGGACCCTTCACATGCAGGAAGTAGCTCCGGATTTGCTTTCCCGTGAGATGGCCCAGTTTTTTGGCAATCGAATTGGCCACGGCCTTGGCGATCAACGTCTTTCCGCAACCGGGAGGGCCATAGAGCAACACGCCTTTAGGAGCGCTCAGTTTGAACTCCGCAAACAACTCGGCGTAGAGGAACGGCAATTCGACCGCATCGCGCACATGCTCCAATTCCGCCTGAAGCCCTCCGATATGCTCGTAATCGACATCCGGCACTTCTTCGAGCACCAGATCTTCGGCCTCGGACTTCGGCAGCTTTTCGATGACATGCCCGGATCGCGGATCGTACAGCAGATGATCGCCGACGCTGAGCCGCTCGGCCAACAGCGGATCGGCTAGCTCTACGACTTTCTCTTCATCGAAATGCAGCGTAACCAGCGCGCGGCCGCCCTCCAGCACGTCTTTGAGCCGCACCACCTCGCCTTGCACGTCGAAGCCCTTCGCCTCAATGACATTCAGCGCTTCGTTCAACACCACTTCCTGCCCGCGACGCAACGTCTTCCCATTGACGGCAGGGAACAGACTGACCTTCATCTTCCGCCCGGACACGAACACGTTGGCCGTGCCGTCGTCATTCATGGAGGAATAGATCGCGTAAGAAGAGGGCGGCGCCGTCAGCTTCTCAATCTCTGCGCGGAGCGCTTCGATCTGAGCCTTGGCTTCCTGCAACGTCGCAACGAGCTTGTCGTTCTGTTTGGTGACGTGGTCGAGTTGGTAGCGGGATTGATATAGCCGACGGATCTCTTCTTCCATCGACTGAATTTGAACGCGAAGCTTGTCGACTTCGCGGGCATGGTCGTCGTTTTTTGAAATCACGTCCGCTTTCCCCTCTGACAACCGCTTCGTGATTTGCTTCACGGAATCTCGGAGGGACCGGATTCGGCTCGAACCGCTCTTCTTCTCTGCCATGTGCCTACTCGCCGTAACGCTAGAACAGCGCGCGCACTCGCATCTTCAAGCCAGTGAACGGATTCTAACACCCGACCTGGGGGTGGTCAACTACACGAGTTCACCGTGCATGCGAGTCATCGCGCGGATCAGACGGCCACGCGGTCCGAACTGCCGACTGCATATCGGCGGTGACGTTCCCGACATCCGCTCGGCCAAGAATTCCACCGATCATCGCCACGCCGAATGCCCCCGCGTCACGCACGGATTCGATTCGTTCGCGTGTGATGCCGCCGATGGCGAACACCGGGACCGATGAATGGCGGCAGGCATCAGCCAGCACCGCGAATCCCAGCGGATCACCGAACTCCCGCTTCGATGGCGTCTCAAAGATCGGGCCGAGGATCACGTAGTCGGCCCCGTCATCGCCGGCCTGGCGCGCTTCTGCGACTGAATGCGCCGACACTCCGATGAGCCGATGCCGCCCCACGACTCGGCGCGCGGCCGAAACCGGAAGACTGCTGGCGCGAAGATGGACCCCGCCGAGATCCAATGCCACCGCCAGATCAACACGATCATTGATGAGCAACGGAACGGCACGCTCTTGCGTCACGGCACGAATCTGCTGCGTCAATGACAGGAGTTCCCGGGTCGGAAGATCACGCTCACGCAACTGGATTGCCTGCACACCGGAAGCCACCGATTCCCGCAGAGCACTCTCAAGCGAGCGTCCGTGAACCAACGACCGATCCGTGACCAAGAGCAGGCGGAAATTAACAGGCAGCATGGGGCAAGCGGCAACACACCTGAGCGGACAAATCAACGCGACGGCGGACGCCACTCCCAAGAAGCCGCTCCGCTATCGCTACTCGACATTGGAAATTAGAGCATGCCCTCAATAGGACTACTCGCGGTCGCGTACAGTTTTCTGGGAATACGTCCGGCCTTGTAGGCCAGCCGACCGGCATAGACCGCATATTTCATCGCTTCCGCCATGGCGATCGGATGCTGCGCCCCTGCGATCGCCGTGTTCATCAACACCGCATCGGCTCCGTACTCCATAGCCAACGCGGCATCGGAGGCCGTCCCCACTCCGGCATCAACAATGATCGGAACCTTCACCGTCTCCATGATGATCTTAAGGTTATACGGGTTGCGGATCCCCAAACCGGAGCCGATGGGCGCCGCCAGCGGCATCACCGCAGGACAACCGATGTCGACCAGCTTTTTCGCAACAATGGGATCATCATTCGTATAGGGCAATACGATGAACCCTTCCTTGATCAGAATCTTGGCAGCTTCAATGAGGCCAGCGGTATCCGGGAACAGCGTTCGTTCATCGCCGAGCACTTCCAACTTCACGAGATCGGAGATGCCGGCTGCCCGTGCGAGCCGTGCGTACCGCACCGCGTCCTCGACCGTGTAACAACCGGCCGTGTTCGGAAGAATCGTGTACTTCTTCGGATCGATGTAATCGAGGAGATTCTCTTTCGACCGATCCGTGATATTCACGCGCCGCACCGCCACCGTCACCACATCGGCGCCGGAGGCCTCGATCGCCTTTTTCGTCTCGGCAAAATCTTTATACTTCCCCGTCCCCACCCACAGTCGTGAGCGGAACTCATACCCGCCGATCGTCAATCTATCGTTCGCGTCCATCCGATTCTCCTTTGGTCTCACATCCGCCGCCGATAAACCCGAGGATCTCGACCCGGTCTCCTTCGCAAAGCTTCCGCTGTCCAAAATCCTTCCGGTCGAGAATTTCAAGATTCAACTCTACAGCCACACGCTCCGCTGCAATCGCCAGATCACTCAGGAGATCGGCAACCGTCCCGCCATCCTGCCACCCACGCGGCTCCCCATTCACTTGGATTTGAATCTCGTTAGCCATTCCCTAGCATCCTATTGGAGCACAATTCTGGTTGTCAATTAGCGCTCCCTCTTGTCTCAAGAGGGGCATCCCCCGCACAATGCGGTCGTCGATAGCCGGAGTACCCTAACATGTCCACGCAAAACGAACAGCTCGCACAAGTCTTTCGATCGATTGCCACACTGTTAGCCACCCAACAGGCCAACCCTTACCGCATCCGGGCCTATCGCCGGGCTGCAGATTCGATTCTGGCGCTGGAAGAGGACATCGCACTCGTGGCCCAGCGTCACGAGCTTGAAGACATCGACGGAATCGGGAAAGATTTGGCGGGAAAAATCAGAGAGTTTCTAGAGACGGGAACCGTTCGCACGTATGAAGAACTGAAGATGCCCTTGCCGCCCGAGGTCAAGAACTGGGCGAGGCTGCCGGGGCTTCACGATTCTTTAGTCAGCTATCTCTATGCCAGGCTGGGGATTCGAACACTGGATGACCTGGAGCAACTGGTCTCATCCCACCTGCTCCGCACCGTTCCAGGATTTACCGGATCGGAGGATGCATTGCTCCAGGCCATTCGACAGCAGAAATTGTCTCCTCCGAGTTAGGAGACTTTCATTTCCTTAAAAATCTTCCAGGTCTTCAGCAATTCAACGGCCTTCTGCAGTTGAGCATCCTGCTCAAGAGCTGGATCGCCGGCACTGTCGAGCGGCGGCGTTTGCGGGGCTGCCCCGTTCTTGGTCGCCGCATCCTCCGGTGCCTTCCCGTTCGAATGCGGTGCCGCATCTTTCTCTTTTGCTTGCCCTTGCCCCTGGGCCGGCTTCATGGCTTTAGTGTCAGGCGACTGCTCGCCGGGTTTGCCGTCCTTTGCGGGGGCCGGAGCCGGCAGTTTGACTACGATATCGGGAGTAATGCCCGTGGACTGGATCGATCGTCCCTTGGGCGTATAGTATTTCGCCGTGGTGAGACGAAGCCCTGAGCCGTCACCGAGCGGAAGGATGGTCTGGACCGATCCCTTCCCGAACGAGGTGGTGCCGACAATCACCGCACGTCCCCAGTCTTGCAGCGCTCCGGCCACAATCTCCGACGCGCTCGCCGATCCTTCATTCACGAGAATGATCATCGGAAGCTCGTCCATTTGATCTTTGGACTTCGCCAGCCATTCATCCTTCTTGCCTTCGCGATTCTTGGTGAACACCACCAATTTTCCGTTCGGGAGGAACTGCTCGGACACGTCGACCGCCGCCGTCAGCAATCCGCCGGGATTGTTCCGGAGATCCAGAATGGCCCCTTGGACTTTCTGTTCGCGGAACTGCTTGATGGCTTTCGCGAGATCGCGCCCCGTCGCTTCCTGAAACTGCGTCAGCCGAACATAGCCCAGGTTGTCGATGATCTTCGACTTGACGCTTTCGATCTTGATGGTATCCCGCATCAGCGTAAACTGCAGTGGATCCGGCGTCCCGTCGCGTTGAATGGTCAGGTTGACCTTGGTTCCCTTCGGCCCGCGCATTTTCTGGACCGCATCCATCAGCGTGAGATCCTTGGTCGTCTCCTCATTGACCTTCACGATGAAGTCTCCGGCTTTGATTCCTGCCCGTTGGGCCGGCGTCCCTTCGATCGGGGCGATCACAGCCAACCGATTTTCCTTCACGCCGATCTGGATGCCGACGCCGCCGAATTCACCCTTGGTTTCCACCTGCATCTCTTTATACATCTCAGGCGTCATATAGGCGGAGTGGGGGTCGAGCGTTGACAGCATGCCGCGAATGGCCCCTTGCACCAATTCTTTCGTTTTCGTTTCATCGACATAATGGCGCTGGACCTGATTGAGTACTTCCGAA
The DNA here is from genome assembly GCF_900403705.1 of Nitrospira lenta. Classification (NCBI taxonomy): domain Bacteria; kingdom Pseudomonadati; phylum Nitrospirota; class Nitrospiria; order Nitrospirales; family Nitrospiraceae; genus Nitrospira; species Nitrospira lenta. Next base: position 142,896 of record NZ_OUNR01000017.1, read on the forward strand.
AAGGTCTTGAGCTCCTCGTATGTTTCCGTCGCATGGCCGGTTCGCTCCCAGCCCTTGCCGATCAGGACTCCACACACGATGGCCACCACCATCATCGGCCCGATGATCCAAGACTTCCCTCGCGGCTGCTGTTCCATAACGCGTCTATCCTTTCCGTCCAAATACCCGAACCCTGTCACCAATCCAATCCGTTTCCAGCCTCAGTTTTCTATCGCTTTGCCAGCCACAGCATCGGGTCAACGGCGTCGGACCCTTCACGCAGCTCAAAGTATAATGTATTTTCACCGATCATGCCCGTATCTCCGGTTTCTCCGATCGCCTGCCCTTCCGTGACACGCTCCCCGACTTTGGTCAAAATCCTCGCGGCGTGGGCATAGAGCGAGAAAAACCCGTTGGCATGATCCACGATTATAACCAGTCCATACCCTTTCAACCAGTCGGCATAGACGACGGTTCCCGGCATGACGGAATGGATGAAACTCCCCTCCACTGTTCTGATTTCGATCCCTTTACGCTGCACATAGGTATTGAACGTCGGATGCTTTTGGCGGCCGAAGAAGGACACAACTTGCCCGTCCGCCGGCCAGGGTAAGGCGCCCTTGGCCCCGCGCGGAACCGCCGGCGCGGTCGGCGGCCGCATGGCCAGGGCCTTCCGGCGCGTCTCTAATTCATGCAACAGGCTATCCACCCGCGAGGCAGACCGTTCGAGCTCTTCGGCCGCCCGGCTGAACGATTCTTTCTCCTGCGTGATCTTGGTGAAATACACCTTCTTTTCTTTCTGCAGAGACCGAATATCGGACAGCTTCTTCTCCGTCGCGTCCTTATACGCCAACATTCCTGCGCGAGCGTCCGCCCGTTGCCGCTCCGCCTGCTCCATGCGCGCGACATCGGCGCGGAACGTCCCCATCAACTCAAAGTCCTTTTGAGACACCGCCGAGAGATATTGCAAGCGTCGTTGAAAATCTCCATAGGAGCCCGCCGACAACAGAGTCTTCACATAGCCGGCCCGGCCCTCCATATACTGCACGCGAAGCCGGGCTAGAATGGCCTCCCGCCGCTCTTGGATACTGCCACGTATCGCCCCGAGCTGTTCAGTGATGGAGTCGATCTCGCGATCCTTCTTCCGGAGCTTCTTGTTAATCTCCTGATGTTCCTGGCGGGTTCGCACCAATCGTTCATCCAGCGTTTGTATCCCCTGAAGCACGGACTCCCGTTTTTTCTCCGCTTCATTCGCCCGTTTGCGTTTCTCCTCGATTTTATCTTTCAGCTGCTCCAGCGTTTTCCGCTCGCGCTCGATCTTTTCGGAGATCGGATCGCCCGCGGCCAAGGCAACGCCCGCGGCACTCGCATACACCACGAGGCTCCCGACAACCATGAAGGTGAAAGATCCCCTCATGCCCGCCCCTCTCCAAACCGCCGGAGCGACACGAAACTACCCGCGAACCCAAGCCCGACCCCGACCAGCACCAGCGCCAAGCAGACTGAGACCGGGAAGAAGGTGATCATGTGTTCGATGCCACTCAATCGGCCGGTTGCACTGATCTGTTGACGAAACAGCTCGAACCCGCCTTTCAAAATCAGCAATGATAACGCGCTTCCACAGGCGCCCAACACTGCGCCTTCGAGCAAATACGGGATGCGGATGAACCACCTAGTAGCGCCGATCAGCCGCAAGATCTCCACTTCCTCTCGCCGTGAAAACAGCGTCAGCCTGATGGTATTCCCGATAATCGTCACCGCAGCAGTCGAAAGAATCACCCCGACGCCGATGGCAATCAGCTCGATATACCGAATGAGCCCTGCCAATGCGTCGATCCATTCTTGATTGTAATCGACCTTCGCGATCCCTCCGATCGTGCGGACCCGTTCCGTCCACCGTTTCACCGCATCGGGGGATCGAAATTGAGGCGTCAGCGTCACCACAAACGAAGCCGGGAGCGGATTTTGCCCCAACCCTTCGAGCAGATGGGAATCTTCGGGAAACTGGGCGCGAAACTCACCCAGCGCCTGTTCCTTTGAAATAAATACCGTGGCCGCCACCATCCGATCCGCCTTCAGCCGATCTTCCAGCTCGACCACGGCGTCCCGGGTAAGCTGGTCCTCCAGGTAGACCATGATCTTGATATCTTCCTGAAGCCAGCCTGCTGCGCTCCGCAGATTCACATAGAGCAGCAGAAAGATCCCGACACAGGACAGCGTAAACGCCGTCGTCAGAATCGCCACGACCGTCGTCGTGCGATTCGCTCGCATATTGGCCCAGGCTTCACGGAGCAAATAGAATAACCGTCTCATACGCTCACCTGCACGGCATGAGCAGGCACCCGAACCATGACGCCTTCCTGGAGAACAATGACACGGCGGTTAATCTGCGCCATGACCTGCGGGTCATGGGTCGCGACAATGACGGTCGTGCCACGCGCATTGATAAGCTTAAACAGCTCAATGATCTCTGCCGTTCGCTCGGGGTCCAGGTTGCCCGTCGGCTCATCAGCCAGCAGCACGATCGGCCCATTCACAATCGCCCGGGCAATGCAGACGCGCTGTTGCTCTCCCGCGGACAAGCCGGTTGGAAACTGCTCTTTCTTGTGGTCGACTCCGACTGCCCGCAACGCCTCCGTCACCTTTCGGCGAATATCGACCGACGACGCTCCCTGGACGATCAACGGCAAGGCGACATTTTCAAAAACCGACTTCTTCGGCAACAGCCGAAAATCCTGAAAGACCGTCCCGACTTTTCGGCGAAGAAAGGGAATCTCCGATTTCTTCAGCTTCGTCACATTCTTTCCCTGGACAAAGATTTGGCCTTCGTCCGGAAGCTCAGCGCCAATCAACATGCGCAGCAACGTCGACTTCCCGGCCCCGCTCGGTCCCATCAACAGGACAAACTCCCCCTTCTCGATATCGAGCGTGAGATCGGAGAGCGCCGGACGGCGATCGTAGGTCTTCGAGACATGGATTAGTTGAATCATCGCATCCATCATAACCTGTCTAGGGAATACCGCTACCAGCCGGCTTGATCCGGCGCATCGAACGCATGCTCGATATGCTCGATCTGTCGCGAGGACTCGGCGCCACCCTGCACCAAGACCACATCGAATCGACAGACTCGATCGCTCAAATGGCGCTGGGCCAGATACTGTCCGGCCAATCGGATCAACTTGGCCTGTTTCCGCCGGTCCACCGCCAGGAGCGCACCGCCGAACGCTCCAGTGGTCCGTGCTTTGACTTCCACAAACACCAGCACACCGTGATCATCGGCCACCAGGTCAAGTTCACCGATCGTGGTCCGAAGATTCCGCTCTAGAATCGCATAGCCCTTCCGGCGCAAAAACTGTTCAGCACTTGTCTCACCGTCCCGACCAAATTCATGGCGTGGATCACACATCGTCACCGGCAACCTCAGGATCGCAATGGCTCGAGTGCGGACAGGCTCAACGCCGCCGACACAGGCGCAAAGGTTCGTCGATGGATCGGGGATGGGCCATGCTCAGCCAGACGAGCCAGATGTTCTTCTGTGCCATACCCTTTGTGCGATAGGAAGTTATACTGCGGGTAGGCTGCGTGGAACTGAGCCATCAACCGGTCCCGCGTGACTTTGGCCACAATCGACGCAGCCGCGATAGACAACGACAAGGCATCGCCTTTGATGATCGGACGAATGGGCATCGCCACTCCTGTAAGCGACACGGCATCAATCAACACATAATCAGGAGCAGGCAAGATTTCGGCAAGCGCCCGGCGCATCGCCAGTTTGGTCGCTTCAAGAATATTGATCCGGTCAATCTCTTCCGCCGTCGATGACCCGACGCCGACACAGACAGCCCGATCCATAATCTCGGCATACAGCCGATCGCGCGCTGATACGGAGAGTTGCTTGGAGTCGTCCACCCCGATCAGGCGACAACGAACATGAAGAATAACGGCCGCTGCAACGACCGGCCCCGCAAGGGGGCCCCGTCCGGCTTCATCGACGCCGGCGATGCGGCGATACCCGCACCGCCGGGCCTCTTGCTCAAACTCCTCGGTAGGTCCCAACCAGCATGTCCCCCGACGCATGAGACCGACTCAGAGGTACGGAAAGGACGGAGTACCGACCACCCGTTGACGCCCTTAGGCCTTGGCGGGCTCTGCCGCTTTTGCCTTTGCGGCGGCCTTCCCCTCACCCACAAACTCGCGCTCCTCGACCTTCGCGAACTTGCCCTTCTTGGACCGGAGGTAGTAGAGCTTGGCGCGACGCACACGGCCCTGACGCACCACATCCACCTTGGTCACAATCGGTGAGTGCACCGGGAAAATTCGCTCCACGCCGACGCCATAGGAGACCTTACGGACGGTAAACGTTTCCGTATTCAAGGTTCCTTTGCGCGCGATCACCGCTCCCTCGTATACCTGAATGCGTTCCTTTTCACCTTCCACGACTTTGACATGGACCCGCACCGTATCGCCCACTTCAAACTTCGGCGGCGTGGCTTTGGTGAATGACTGCTGAAGACGTTCTAACCGATTCATGATGCTCTCCCTTTCCTTCCATCAAACGGGCGTTGAGACAACACCCTCGCTAATAATCTCGCTCAGTAACCGTTGATCTTCACGACTCAAACTGCGATCCCGGATGAGGTCCGGACGCCGCGCATAGGTGCTGCGCAACGCCTGCTTCCGGCGCCAAAGACGAATGGCTTCATGATGCCCGGAGAGCAACACGTCAGGAACTCCCATGCCTCGCACCTCGGCGGGCCGAGTGTAATGCGGATACTCCAGGAGCGAATCAGAAAAAGATTCTTCCACCACGGACTCCGGATCACCCAGCACGCCCGGCACCAATCGCGTGGCGGCATCGATCAAGACCAACGCCGGCAATTCGCCGCCAGTCAAAATATAGTCGCCGACCGACACCTCTTCAGGCCGGAGCGCCTCACGAACCCGCTCATCAACCCCTTCATAATGTCCGCACAGGACAACGATCCGGCGCGGCTCGGCGGCCACGTCTTTCGCATACTCCTGCGTGAAGGTTCGTCCCTGGGGTGAGGGAAACATCACGCGGATCTCCTCCCCGCAAGACTGGGCCTGGACACGCAACGCATCCACTGCGCGCAGGATCGGCTCCGCCTTCATGACCATCCCCGCACCGCCGCCATAGGGAACATCGTCCGCAACCTTGTGACGATCCATCGTGTAGTCACGAAGATTATGCGCCTGGATGGCCAGCAATCCCTTCTCTTGCGCGCGTTTGAGCATGCTATGCCCCACCGCCTGCAGAATCATCTCGGGGAACAATGTCAGAACGTCGATGCGCAACACGTCACGCTCCCAACCCTTCGATCATGTGTACGGTCATCACCCGCTGCTGTAAATCAACGGCCACAACCAAATCTCGCGCTGCGGGGATGAGCGTTTCCTTGCTCCCGTCCTGCACCACAAACACATGATTGCCGGTTAATTCCCAGATGTCGGTCAACGTCCCGATACCGTTCCCCTCTTCATCCTGCACTCGCAACCCAATAAGATCGCATTCATAGTACTGCCCTTGCGGCAACGGAGGCGCACTGCCTTTCGGGATTTGAATCAACCCGCCGCGCCACAGCCCGGCCTCCTCAGGGGAAGTCAGGCCTTCGAGCGCGAGAATATATCCAGGCCCCGCAGGACGAATATGCGTCACCCGCGTATCCCAGGTCTTGCCATTGGTGGCCAGCAGACTCACGGCTCCCAATGACTCCAATCGACCGGGTACATCGCTGAGCGAACGTACCTTCACCTCGCCCCTGACGCCGAACGACCGTTCGATCCGTCCTACTGTTACGAGCTCGACCGGTTCGGCTACCATGGTTGCTAGGCCTTCTTCTTCGCCGCTTTCTCTGCTTCAAATTGCTTCCAGAGACCGGATCGCCGTAACAACGTCCGCACAGTCACCGACGGCTGAGCGCCATGATGCAACCAGGTCAACACCCGGTCCTGCTTCACATCCGGAAGCCCCTGTTCCTTGAGCGGGTCGAAAATGCCGAGAATTTCCAGGAACCGGCCGTCGCGGGCCTTCCGGGAATCCGCCGCTACCAACCGATACATCGGCCGCTTATGTCTGCCTGTCCGAGCCAATCTAAGATGAACTGCCACAACTATCCTCCTTTGAAAAACCGTCCAACACGGTGAGTGAATGAATCTCGCTACATGGAGCGCATGAGTTGGGCGAGTTGTCGCCGCCCCCCTGTCCCCGTCATGGCCTTAGCCAACTTCTTCGCCGACAAGAACTGCTTGATCAGGCGATTCACTTCCTGCACGCTCGCGCCGCTGCCGCGAGCAATCCGCTTCTTCCGGCTGCCATTAATGATGGTATGGTCACGCCGCTCGCGGGTCGTCATCGAATCGATCATCGCCGTAACCCGCTTCATCTCGCGCTCCGGCTTGTCCCCCTCGATCACACTTTTCAACTTCTGCCCACCCGGCAACATGCCGAGAATCTGTTCCAATGAACCCAGCTTGTTCATCTGGGCCATCTGCTTGCGAAAATCCTCAAGCGTAAAACTGTTACTGGTCAGGCGCTGCTGCGCCTCTTCGGCCTGTTCCTGCGTAAATGTCGCCTGCGCCTTCTCGATCAGCGAGAGGACGTCGCCCATCCCGAGAATTCTGGAGGCCATCCGATCCGGGTGAAAGACTTCCAGGGCATCCAGCTTTTCGCCCACCCCGAGAAACTTAATCGGCTTGCCGGTCACCGCGCGGATGGATAAGACCGCTCCGCCACGGGCATCGCCTTCGACCTTCGTCAGGATGACCCCAGTAAGCCCCACCTTCTGATCGAACTGGGTGGCCATCGTGACGGCGTCCTGGCCTGTCATAGCATCGGCCACAAGCAAAACTTCATGCGGCGCCACCGCCGTCTTCACGGCGACCAACTCCCCCATCAACGCATCATCAATGTGCAGACGTCCGCCGGTATCCAGTACAACCAGATCAAATCCCTGCTCGCGTCCACGCTCGACACCGGCCTGACAGATCCGCACGACGTCCGCCTGAGTGGCCTGCGCATTGTCGACGCGATGAACATCAATCCCGAGATCGCGGCCAAGACTGCTGAGCTGATCTCCCGCCGCAGGTCGGCGCGGGTCAGCAGCGACTAAGAGCACCCGTTTCCCTTGACCTTTGAAAAGACGCCCCAGTTTGCCGCAGGTCGTAGTCTTTCCGGCACCCTGCAACCCGACCATCATCACCACGGTGGGCGGCTGAGAATGGAGGGCCAAGCCCGCCTTCTCGCGACCCATCATGTCACAGAGTTCATCCCACACTACCTTGACGACCTGATGCCCGGGCGTCAGGCTTTGCAACACTTCCTGTCCGACGGCTTTGACGCGAACTCGCTCGATGAAATCCTTGACGATTTTGAAGTTCACATCGGCTTCAAGCAACGCCAGCCGAACTTCTTTCAAAGCTTCGCCGATGTTGTGCTCCGTCAGCACACCTTGCCCACGAAGCTTCTTCAGGATCTTCTCGAACTTATCGCTCAGCGCGTCCAGCATAGGGCCCTAAAGAAAAAGGCAATCGAAGTCTTACCCAAGTTCTCCGATCGCCTCGTAAAATCTAGAGAAAGAGCATCGGGCAGTGTATAGAAACCGGTCCGGCGAAGTCAAGAGATCGCGAAGCCATCGGATTTGTTGACAGACCCTGGACCTTCCGATATGGTGCCCTCAGTCGACGTCGATTGGGCCTCTATCGGGGGAGCGTACATAGCGCGTGAGAAAGTCACCCTGGGTTCTTCTCATTTTTGTCCTCATTGGTGGGCTACTCGGCGGAATTCTCGGAGAAATTCTGCACGTGATGGCACCGCAAGGTAACATTCAAAGCATCTTCTCCACGCATTTTACCCCTGGTATCAGCCCTCCTCTCACAATCGATTTGGTACTCCTCAAATTCACCATCGGATTCAGCATCAAGGTCAATTTACTGAGCATCCTCGGTATGTTTATCGGGGTCTATCTCTATAAACACGTCTAGGCCTTCAGGTCCAAATCCTTCAACCGCAACGCTCTGATCTGATTGCGCAATTCTGCCGCACGCTCGAAGGCCAGCTCTTTGGCTGCTGCCTTCATCTCGGCCTCTAACCGAACAATCATTTGACCAACTGTTTCGTCCTTGCCGTAGGGCTCCGTGGCCTCCGCCACCAGATCCAGCTGAACATAATCCAGCTCGGCCACGGCATACTCCAACGCAGGAATCTCTTTCTTGATACTCGCCGGAGTTATCCCATGGGCTGAGTTATACTCGGCCTGGATCAGACGCCGGCGAGCCGTCTCCGACATGGCGACCTTCATCGACTCGGTGATGACATCACCGTAAAACACCACACGGCCCTCAACATTCCTAGCCGCACGCCCGGACGTCTGGATCAGAGACCGATAGGAACGCAGATAGCCCTCCTTGTCGGCGTCAAGAATAGCCACCAGTGTCACCTCGGGTAGATCCAGCCCTTCCCGGAGGAGATTGATTCCTACCAGCACATCGAATACGCCCCGGCGCAAGTCGCGGATGATCTCCGCCCGTTCAAGCGTTTTGATGTCGGAATGAAGATAGCGCACCTTCAATCCTAGTTCATGGTAATACTCGCTGAGATCTTCGGCCATCCGCTTCGTGAGGGTCGTCACTAAGACACGGCCGCCCTTCGCCACTTCCTTCCGCACCTCTCCAAGGAGATGATCCACTTGCCCCTTGGCCGGCTGCACTTCGATGCAGGGATCCATCAATCCGGTCGGACGAATGATCTGCTCGACCACCGCCTCCGCCGCATGCTCGAGCTCATAGTTCCCCAGCGTCGCCGACACATAGATCACCTGATTGAGGATCCGCTCAAACTCCTCAAACTTGAGCGGCCGGTTATCCACCGCGGAGGGCAATCGAAAGCCGTAGTCCACCAATGTCCGCTTCCGTGAATAGTCCCCTGCATACATCCCACCTACTTGCGAAACCGTGGCATGCGACTCATCGATGATCATGAGAAAGTCTTTGGGGAAATAGTCGATGAGCGTAGGGGGAGCTTCGCCCGAGGCCCGTCCGCTCAAATGTCGGGAATAGTTTTCAATGCCGTGACAATATCCCATGGCACGAATCATTTCGAGATCAAACTTCGTCCGTTGCGCGATACGTTGGGCTTCGACGAGCTGATTGTGCTTTTTGAAATAGAGCACACGCTCATCCAGCTCTTCCTCAATCCCCGTGATCGCCCGCTCATACCGATCCGGCGCAATCAAGTAGTGGGTATTGGGATAGATCGGCACTTTGGGCAATTTCCCCAACGACTTTCCGGTCAGTGGGTCGATCTCGTGGATCGCATCGATCACATCGCCGAACAGTTCGATACGAACCGAGACCGCATCGCTGGCCGCCGGGAAAATTTCAATGACATCCCCGCGCGCGCGGAACGTCCCGCGATGGAAATCGACATCGTTCCGCGCGTATTGGATCTCGACGAGTTTCGCCAAAATCTTCTCGCGACGAATTTCCATCCCCACTTCGAGATACAGCAACATGCCATGGTAGATCTCCGGCGAACCCAGCCCGTAGATGCACGAGACCGACGACACGATGATCACATCGTTCCGCTCCAGCAACGACCGGGTGGCCGAGTGACGCATCTGATCGATCGCATCATTGATCGACGAGTCTTTGGCAATGTAGGTATCCGTCTGGGGAAGATAGGCTTCAGGCTGATAGTAGTCGTAGTAACTGATGAAATATTCGACGGCGTTCTGCGGGAAAAACTGCTTAAACTCCTGATACAACTGCCCGGCCAGGGTCTTGTTATGCACGAGCACGAGCGTCGGCTTCTGAACTTGCTCGATTAAGTTCGCCATCGTAAAGGTCTTACCCGATCCGGTCACCCCGAGCAGCGCTTGATGCTTCCTGCCGGCACGAACGCCGGCAGTCAGCTTGGCGATCGCACCAGGCTGATGACCGCAAGGATGAAATGGGGCTTCGAGCTTGAACGACGGCACGGGGACCTCCGACGGTCATCATATCAAAGACACCGCCTCTGCACGACCGGCGCAAGGACCGAGGAATAAAAAAGGGCTGCCGGAAACTCCGGCAGCCCTTTCATGCATGCACTGAAGAGATCGTGACCGGCTTAGTACCGACCGCCGCCGCCGCCACCAAATCCGCCACGCCCGCCACCGCCGCCGCCGGAACGGGGCTCTTGAGGACGGGCTTCATTCACAGTCAATGTCCGGCCGCCGAGCTGCGTGCCGTTCAACGCGGTAATCGCCGCCTGCGCTTCGCTGTCTCCCGACATCTCCACAAAACCGAATCCACGGGACTGCCCCGTGAACTTGTCCGTGATGATGCGTGACGACGTCACGGCTCCGTGCACAGCGAACAAGTCGCTCAGCTGTTGCTCGGTTGTTGAGTAGGGCAATCCACCGACGTAAATCTTCGAACCCATGGGGTTCCTCCTTTGAGAAAATGGTGTTGTGTTGGACTCGAGAACGGAGGAAGGAAGGAATGGGCCGAAGACGTCAACACAGCGGCGGCTTAGCTCTGGCTTCCGATCAAATTCCCGGGCACAACCATAACAACATCGATTCAGGCCTTGTCACTCTCCACGCTTGCCTGCCAGGCCTCTCGCAATCAAGCAAGTCGATGCTACTCCAGCAAACTGAGAAAAGGCAAGCAGAGAATCAATCGGCTCATCGCGAGAGACCGCTCAATAGGCCGCCGGTGAGGACAGCGGTCGATGGGAAAATAGAGGAACGGCGTGCAACGTATCGAAAAACCAGGTTGTTTTCCCTTGCATCACCACACCGACTTGACCGGTTCCCAGCATTTGGTCCTCTACCGAAAGCGCCAATACTCCATCGACGAATGCCTCAATAAAGTCTTTGCTGACAATCGTATTCCGCTGAACCCGAAGACTATGCCAATCGATGGGTTTCAGCGTCACGGCGGTTTGACCCAACACTGTCGTCACGCCTTCAATCACGCGGATGACCTGTGCGCGCTTGGCCCCAAGATCGACGAGAACTGCATAAAAATTCTGTGCATCCCGCAAGGCAAACACAAATCCACCCACACCAGCCACTCCATCAGCCGATCGAATACGCATCGTGAGATCCGGATACTCATACTCAAGGCCCTGCGCAATCAGCAGCCTGAAGCAGGTGCTTTCCTCGCACACCGACGTCCCCATCACCACATTCGGAGCGGACGGAGCGGTCTCATCGTGTTCTATCGACCAGATCCCCGATACTCCGGCCCCAGATGAAAGCGGAACAAAACCTCCAGGAATACTTTTGGTTGCCTCCTTGTCGAACGTCCACTTATGGAAAAGGCCGCCGGTCGCCTGCTGCTTCAAATTCGCTTCCTTCTCCTCATGGTTCTCGCGGGGAACCGCCGCCACCGGCGCAACCCCCGCCAAGAGTACCACCGTCACCCAGAGACAGGCCGACAGCATCGCTCGAATGTTCTGAGCTGTAGGACGCATATTGCTGAGTACCTCCCGCTTGATCATGTTCGAATCACCGTCTATAGATTTGAGCCCGGCGACGAGTTCCGCCGTATGCTCACGATATCTTGCTGCAACCGATCCCGCTCAGCCAGAATTTGCTTTCGCCGCCGCCAGCGATCCCAGGTCCACCAGCGAAGCTTTTGCACGAACGTGACAGACGGAGGCGCCGAGCTACCGCCCGGAGCATGTTGGAAGTCATACCCCTGATGGTCCTCGCGATGTTCAAAGAACCGCTTATAGAGATGCTCGTACAGGCCCTGTCCAGATCCGCCGCCAGCCACAGGGACTCCTTTCTATAAAAGCGATTCCAATTGAGCGCTCTCCGTCACCGGCGCCGAACAGGTGTACTGCTGGCAAACATAGGCCGTCGGCTGTCCATTCACGCTCACTTTCCCCGCAGCCAGCGGCAGCTCGCCCTCTTTTCCTCGGCGTGCCTCATCAATGACCAGGAGGATCTTGTTCGGCACATACTGCTGATGCAACGTGGCCAGAAGCGACTCTGTCAGTGGATTGCCCCGTGCCCCCACAATCACCACTTCTTTCGGTTTGGACAAGAAGAAGTCCAACCCGCAGAGAAGTCCGGATGCCCCATAGGCATTCTGATCCATTAACTGGGAAAATACCCGCAGCGTCTGCTCTGCGCGATCATAATACGTCCGTTCCCCCGTCAAAGAAAAGAGGCGAACCAGCACCTGCACCGCCACCGCATTGCCGGACGGCATCGCGCTATCCGTGCCGGACTTCATTCGATGGATGAGTGTCTCATGATCCTTGGCCGTGAAAAAGAATCCGCCGAGTCCTTCATCCCAGAAGTGCGTCAGCATACCATTCGCCACGACCTGAGCCTGCTCCAAATACCAGCTATGGGAAGTCGTCTCGAAGGCATCGAGTAAGGCCGCCGCCAGATAAGCATAGTCATCAAGATAGCCGGCGATCCGCCCGCTTCCTCCGGCGACCGTGCGAGACACACGACCATCGGCAATCGCGTAGTCGATCAAAAACGTCAAGGCCTGCTCCGCCGATGACAAGTACCACGGAGTCCCGAAGGTCTGGTAGGCATCAAGAAAAGCCGAGACGGCGAGGGCATTCCAGCTCGTGAGAACATTTTCGTCCCGTTGGGGTTTCACGCGCTGCTCGCGGGCTGCCAACAATTTCTTCCTGGCCGGACGCAGGGTCGCCTCAAGCTGCTCCTGAGCCTCCACAGACGATCCAGAATCCCCCAGCCGATTCAGCACTGTCTTCCCGTCGAAATTGCCGCCATCGGTCACGCCATAGGCGCGGCAGAACATCGCACCCAACTCCTGTCCGAGCACGGCCATAATTTCCGCCTGATCCCAGACAAAAAACCGGCCTTCCTCACCTTCACTATCGGCGTCCTGCGCAGCAAAAAAGGCTCCATCAGCATGCGTCAGTTCCCGACGAGTCCATTCGAGCGTCTCTTCAACTACCTGGCGGAACCGCGCCTCTTTGGTCAGTCGCCAGCCGTCTAGATAGATGCGCACCAATTGCACATTGTCATAGAGCATCTTTTCGAAATGCGGAATGAGCCATTGTCCATCGACCGAATACCGGTGAAACCCGCCGCCGAGATGATCATAGATCCCGCCGGCCGCCATCTTTCGCAACTGCAGCAAGACCTTCTCTTGCGCCGTCGCGTCTTTCGCTCGATAGGTATGGCGCAACAACAGACTGAGCGGCGGCACTGTAGGAAACTTAGGGCCCTCCCCGAATCCGCCGTTGACCGGATCAAAGAACAGTTCCAAATCCTTCACACCGTCAACCAGCAGCGCATCCGTGAGCGGCTCAGAGGAGGGCTGATGCGTACTCACCCTGGCCAATCCCGCCTTCACCCGCTCGACGTTTTTCACCACGTCGTCACGATGATTCCGGTAGGCATCCAGAACGCCTTGCAACACCTGCGGAAATCCCGGCAGATTGTGTCGCGACACGGGCGGGAAATAGGTCCCGCCGTAAAACGGTTCCTGATCCGGCGTGAGGAACATGGTTAGCGGCCAGCCGCCTCCCCGCCCCAAAAACACCTGCGCGGCCTTCTGATAAATATCATCGAGATCGGGACGCTCCTCTCGATCTACCTTCACGCTGACAAAATGTTCATTGAGCACGGCCGCAATCTCACGATTCTCGAAAGACTCGTGAGACATGACATGGCACCAGTGGCAAGCCGAGTAGCCGATCGACAGGAGAATCGGCTTATCTTCAGCCTTGGCCTTGGCCAAAGCCTCCGGGCCCCAGGCATACCAGTCGACAGGATTCAGCGCATGCTGCCTGAGATAGGGGCTGGATTCCGTGATGAGACGGTTGGGAAACGAATCGGCCTGTGTCATGGTGTTTCGTATCAAAACTCTCCGTGACGAATAGTACCTGGCTCACCCTCGCGGTGCAACCCGCTTAGCCCCCTGTGCTATCATCTTCGTCGGAATCACGACAGGACGGGGGACCGCAATGACACGCCACCTGACCATAGCATTTCTGGCAACCCGCCGCATGGCCCTGGGTCTGATCATCCTGTGCCTGATCAGCGCCGAACCTGTATCGGCGCAATCATCCGACGCGGGACTTCAGACCTCCCTGAGCACCCTCTCAACCGAACGGATGCTGGCCGACATTCGCACGCTCAGCGCCCCCTCGTTCAATGGACGCCTGGCCGGCAGTGACGACGATGTGCAATCAGCGAAATGGGTTGCGCAAGAACTTACCGCAGCCAGACTACGACTTCCCCCTATCATGAACGGCGCACTCAACGTTCCCTTTCTCAGCGGAAGGAATGGCACACCGCTCGGCGTGATGGCGTCGATCATCCCAACGTCAACGATTCAACCGGATCCAGAGCTTCGAATCGGCAACACCGACCACATGACGACCGTCATCCTCGGCCCCGACTACTTACCGGTGTTCGACTCCCCCACTGCACAGGCACAAGGGCGCGTCATCTTTGTCGGTTACGGCATCGTCGATCCCGCTCGCGGCATCGATGACTATGCCGGCGTGGATGTCGCCAATCGCATCGTTCTCTTCCTGCGGGGTAAGCCTGAGCATTACCAGCAGCCGGTCAGCCACGCAGACAAAGTTCGATTCGCACGAGACCGCGGAGCGCTCGCCTACTTGACCGCCACAGGGCCGATTCTCAACCCCTATGAAGCCCGGCGCGGCATCACGGGAAAGCCCAGCGCATTCTACGGACAGCTCCCTCCCGATCAAGCCATACCCGGCGCATGGATTAGCACGGCGCTCGCGGAACAGATCCTTGCCGCGCCGAGCGACGCAGATCGCCTTCGTCATCTTCAGGAACAGCTCAATAAGGATGGTTTGTCCCGCGCAACGCAAACGGATCACTACGCCGCGCTCCGCTGGAACACCATGACTCAGGAAGGTCTGCTTACAAACGTGATCGGTATGCTCCCCGGCACCGGCCCGGACGCCATCATCATCGGGGCCCATCGCGATCACTTCGGCCGACCGGCGGGACTGCTCTTCCCCGGCGCCGACGACAATGCCTCCGGCACCGCCGTGATGTTGGAAGTGGCGCGCGCATTGGCAAAATCAGACCTGCGCCCGCAGCGCACGATCCTCTTTGTATCGTTTAGCGGCGAAGAAAATAACCTGCTCGGCTCGCGCCTCTACATCGCCCGCCCCCTCGTGCCCCTCGCGTCAACCAAAGCCATGATCAACATCGACCATGCCGGAATCGGCAATGGACGCTTGACGGTCGGGGTGACAGGGCTGGAGAAAACTGTCGCGCAGCAAGCGGGAGAACCGGCGGGTCTCGCATCCAAGCTCGATGTGTTTGGATTCTTCCCCGGCGGCGACCATGTCCCGTTTAAAGAAGCCGGCGTGCCGACCGTCACCGTCGTCAGCGGCGGGATTCATCCCCACTATCATCAGCCGACCGATACCACCGACACCCTCAGCCCTGACATGCTCATGACAACCGCGCGCTACGTCCTGTCATTGGCGTGGCAACTGGCGAATGAACCGTAAGTACAACCGATAGACTGTTAGGGGATTTCGTCGAGCAGCGTTGAAGAGATCGAAGGGAGCGGACTGGTTTGTCTGGGAGGGCCGGGTAAGACCAGCGGTGATCCGCCCTGGTTGGCGCCCTGGATCAATCCGATTGAAAGTTGCGGGCCAAAGGTCATCGCCGCGCCGCTCCAGGCCTGCCCCGTTGTCGGGTTCCGAAAACTATACGTCTCCATATTCCCACCGGGCTGATACAAATATCCCTGCGTTCCCTGCCCATCAAGGTACAGACTGCCCGGCCCAGCCAAATTGAACAGCGGCCCTACGCCGCCATCGAACGACCGGACCCCGGACACCGTCTGCGCCGAAACCGGCGCGCACGCGACAAACAGCGCGCCGACCATCAGACCCGTCCTGACGAGCGCACTCGTGATCGAACGCCGCTTCATACGTCTACCCGATGGTTGGATGTGGTGAGCCATGACAATCTCCAGACGATCAGTATAATATGAGCCTATTCGGCCTGTCGATCAAGGAGGATTCATGAGGTTCCACGCTCATCTCGCGTCCGGATGGAGAAGCGGTCTCGTCGTCACACTCGTGTTTCTGACAACCAGCCCCTGCTGGAGTCAAGGTCCCGTCAAGACAGGCACGCCAGCGGAACGGCGCGACGCCATTTCCCTGCCCGACGCCGCCGTGCGGGCACTGCAAAGCAATCTGGATATTTCCATCAGCCGCCAGACAAAAGAGAGCCGGTTATTCGATATCACCATTGAGCAAGCCAAATTCGATCCGACCTTCAGCGTGAACGGCCAATACAACCGCCAAGTCTCCCCGCTCAATCGGCCGGTCTTCGGCGGCACCGGCGGCTCCCTGTCGGACATTCAAACATTCGATCAGCGCAACAGTTCCGTTACCGTCGATGCGACGCAAAATCTCATCACGGGCGGTAACGTCGATGTGAACTACAGCCCCGCCCGCACCAACGTGAACCAGAACGTGGCGACCGGATTCCTGTTCAATCCTGCCTATACCGGCGGCCTGGCGCTTACCTTGACCCAACCCCTGCTGCGCAACGCCGGCATCGACATTACCAAGACGTTCATCAAGGTTGCGCAGAATAATGCCGACGTCGAACAGCACGTGTTCCGCGATCGCGTCTTGACCGTCCTCGCCACCGTCGAACAAACGTATTGGGAATTGGTGTTTGCGAACGAGAACCTGAAGGTCGCACAGGCGGCCCTGAAGGCGGCGGAAGAGCTGCTGGCAACGAACCGGGCCAAGACGAAAGCCGGTGTCATGTCGATCGTCGATGTCCTGCAGGCCGAAGCCGCCGTCGCGTCACGAGTGGAACAAGTCCTGGTGGCGGAAAAATCCATTCGCGACCAGGAGGATCAGTTACGCCGGCTGCTCAATCCCGGCGAAGAGGAACTGCGACAGGATGTGCGCCTGACGCCGACCGATGCGCCGGTTGTGGTGCTCGAGCCCATCAGCTTGCAGGAAGCCATCGATACCGCCATCGAACAGCGCCCGGAAATCGTCCAGGCCAAGAAGAACCTCGAATCGGGCGAGCTCAACAAGCAGTTTGCCCGCAACCAATTGCTCCCCACCCTCTCGCTTCAAGGCACGCTCGGGATGGCGGGACTGGGGAAAGACTACGGTGATTCGGTCAGCAAAAATCTAAGCGGCGACTTTTATAATTATGGGGCAGGGCTTGTCTTGAGCTATCCGCTCGGAAACCGCTCAGCAGTCAGCACCTACAACAAGCGTCAACTCGAACTCAAGAACGCCGAAGCCTCCCTGGTGAGCGTGCGGCAGCAAATCATTGTGGGCGTGCGCGAAGCCGTCCGCCGTGTGCAGACCGACTTCAAGCGGATCGAGACCACCCGCTCCGCCCGCATCATGGCCGAGAAGCAATTGCAGGCCGAGCAAGAGAGGCTGAAAGTCGGCTTGAGCACCACGCGCTTCGTGCTCGACTTCCAGCGCGACCTCGCGACCGCCCAGGGCAACGAGCTCCGGTCGGTCGTCGATTACAATAAGTCGCTCTCGAACCTGGCACGACATAAGGCCACCACGTTGGATCGGTACAATCTACAATTGCAATAGTCCTCGATGCCGACGCCTGAACCGAGCGGACAAACGACTACGGTTCAGGCACATGAACGAGGAGCGGCGCTGGCGCTGCTCCCGATAGCCGCCACTCTTGTTTTCTACAGTCTCCCTACGTCGCTGCAAGAACTGACACTCCTTCAGTTTGCTCCTCAGATCCTGGCCTATCTCGCACTCGCGTTATGGGCAACCTACAACCGCCCGGCGCTCCCGCTTCTCGGTCTGTACCCGCGTGGATTGCCAGCCGGCCTCTGGTGGGGGGTCGCGATCGGTCTCGGGCTCGGGGGCCTCAACACCATCATGATTCTCACGGCAATCCCCGCCATGGGTTTCGACATCACGTTTCTCAAAGACACCCCCCATGCCCGCATCCCTCTCGCCCTCATGCTGCCTTGGGTGATCGTCGGCATCGCGCTCTTCGTCGAAATTAACTTTCGAGGATTTCTCCTCGGGCGACTCGCCGTGCTCGAAGCGCCGCTATGGCAATCCCCCCTCATCCGGCGCCTCTCTCCTCTGGCCCTCATCACCAGCGCCGTCGCATTTTCCTTCGACCCCTTTATGGTGACGACCTTCCAACACCTGCACTGGATCGCGGTCTGGGATGGTCTCGTATGGGGGGCCCTGCGGCTCAAGACCAACAACCTCTATATCCCCATCGTCGCGCATGCCGTCGAAGTCATGGTGATGTATAGTGCGGTGCGAATGGCACTTGGGTAGAATCGCTGCGCACGATTCAGCGTAGGCAAAAACCGGCAATCGAAGGAGGCCTGATCCGTGAACGACTGGGGCAGATATGTACTCTACTTTCTCTTAGGCGGGACCATCGTCAGCCTGTCGACGTACCTTGGCGCGCAGGGCCGATCGTTCCTCGCGGCCTTCGCCAGCACCTTCCCCGCCATCACCGGCGCCACATTTATCCTGATCTATCTGAACGGCGGCAACGACGCGATCGTCAGCTACGCAAAGAATCTGTTGTGGTTCGTGCCGCCCTGGACGGTCTATGTCGTATCCATGATTGCCGGCGTTCCGCGCTTCGGCTTTTGGCCGGCAATGGTCGGCTCACTCGCGCTCTATATCAGTTGCGTCGGATTGGTGCGGCTGATCATCCGATAGGATCCGGCAGGGTTACGGCAGGACGATGCCAAAATGCTCGCGAAGCGCGCGGGCGTAGGCGGCCTCACTCTCGATCACTGATTTCTCGTTCTTTCCGTATCGCCGGATATTCAAACTCTGATCGACCAACGTCGTACGTCCCTCTCTCGTCGGAATCGTACAGACCCGCCGTTGCATGAACAGGGAGTCCGGGGAATGGGAGTGGAAATAGTTGGCATACCGATAGTCGACGGGACAATACGGTTCGAGCGTGAACGCATAGAGACTCTCCCATTCTGCATGCACCAAGCACTGCAAGAGAAACTCTCCTGACTCAAGCGACGTGAGCCGGAACTGCTCGTCGAGCTGCCTGGCGATAGGCCCGGCCAAGAGCGGAATCGGCTCAAGCAATCCATTCCCGCCGAAGCCGACATCGACCAGCCAGGACTCTTCGCCGACTCTCACCAACAGCACCTGATGGCTTCTCGGATAGGGCGGTTTCGCCCCATACCACACCCGCGCGATCAGCCGCGTCACCTCAAACCCCATGGCCTCCAGGAGCAGACTGAAGAGCCCATTCAGTTCGAAACAGTACCCGCCACGACGCGCAGTCACGATCTTGGCAAACAAGTCAGCCGGCTCCAGCGACACCGGAACGCCTCGATAGCCGTCCAGGTTTTCAAACGGCACCGTGAACACATGGGCGAGATGAAGCGCGCGCAATCCCTCAGGCGTCGCCCCATGCCTGCCGTGATAGTTGATCCGATCCAGATATAAAGAAAGATTCACGTCCAACACTTTAGATTCAGATCCGCATCAAGAACTTAGACAGTTCTACAAGTAGCACAACAGACAAAAGACACACCAACCTAATCAATCAACAGGGGAAGTAATCATAGGAAGCTCATTTTCTTACGGTATGAGACAGCTCTTGCAACCTATGTGTCTGTGCCAACCATGTCCCAATCATCTTCACTTTCGTAACATGTCATCCAGTTAACCGCATGATGCCACTCTTGAATCACCTCTCTCTCCAAGGGAAACTCTTTCTTCTCCGAATACTCCGATTGGCGGACAGCCCAGTGCAAGCGATACAGAAGGTCAGCCCAAGATATGATTTCTTCCTTTTCTCGGATTTGAATCGCTTCCCGTAATCTACTGGGCTCTTCCATTTCCTGAGGAAATAGATCCATGATTTGCTCAACACTTGATTGTTCCGTTGGAATCTTGATGCCCTTAATGAGTCCACCGCACCAGGATAGAAAATAAAGACTTTCAAGTCTCCAGGAAAACTGGATACGCTCCTTCTCGCGTAAAGAATTGGTAAGCAAAAATGAACTTTCGCGCTTCGAAAGCCAAGACTGATAATTGCGGCTGTTGATATAGGCCCCAAAATGTCGCTTATCTTTCAAGATAGCGGCCCCAACAACTGCCCAAAGGGCTATAAGTCTCTTTAACAACTCGTCTCTCGAACGTAAATGCACATCTTTGCTCGACTCAACCAACGGAAGGTTCTTATTAACAGGAATGCGATTCTCAAGAAGAAGCGCTTCTGACGCAGCCTTATGTTCTGTAGGAGTCATGCCAACACCCTCCGCTTAACACTGAAACCGAATCTCGCTGCTTGCTACACCACACCGCTGAAATGCAGCCGGTTCATTTCGTTGAGCGTTGAGATCATCTGATTGAGGGCGTGAGTGACTCGACGGCTGGCTTCCTGAGAGGGACTGTTGGTGCCGGCCCAAATGTCGGGGGGATTGGCGATCTCTTTTACATTTTGACAAAAGCGCGAGATCGTCAGTTTCCAATGGAAGGCATTGGGACTGGCCGCAAGAAACTCGGCCCGATCGCTTGAAAACGGCTGCTCGAATTGCCCGGCACGGAGCTGCCACATCTGCTCCATGGCCTGCTGCCGGTCCGAACCGAGTTCCAAGCCATTCATCTTCTCATTCAATGCAGCGAAAAACCCGCCGACCACATGCGCCACATGTGACTCCGGAAAGACACCGGCACAGGCTTGCATGAGAAGAAACTTGTGAAAGAGAAAGACCTCGGCGCTGATCCGGGCATCGCTGGCTGAGGGATCGTAGGCCAGAGCCAATTCACGCAGGGCATCTGATGAGGCTCCTTCTAGACTGGAGCCAAGGATCCGGGCGATCTGACGGCCCAACTCAAGGTATTCTACGTTCGACAGTAGTGCCATGAGACGCCGGCTATTCGACGACCACCGCCGTGCCACTGGCACTTACCATCAACATGCTGCTGCTGGCGCCGATCGTTTCGTAGTCGATATCGATCCCGACAATGGCATTGGCCCCGAGATTCCTGGCCTGTTCGCGCATTTCACCGATAGCAATATCCTTGGCCTTCCGCAACTCAGCCTCGTACGAAGCCGACCGGCCGCCAACAATATCCCGAATCGATGCAAAGAAATCGCGAAAAATATTCGCGCCCAGAATGGCATCCCCGCTGACAAGCCCCAGATATTTGACCGCTCGCTTGCCCTCAATGCTCGGTGTCGTCGTCAGAGTCATGCGTCCCTCCCGGTGGATGCCCCCATCCTCTCACTATTGAACGCCGCCGCCAAGCCTTTCCCCGTTCCCCGTTGAAGCAGAAAGGGCCGGCTGCTAGGATCTTCCCTTTACCATGACCAGAGCGCACGCCGTGGACATCACCCCTCTGCCCAAGCCTTCGTCATCCGACCTCATTGTCGAAGGCGCGCGGCAGAATAATCTCAAGAACATCTCACTCCGTATTCCCCACAATCAGGTCACGGCGATCACTGGCCTGTCCGGCTCAGGCAAATCGTCCCTGGCCTTCGACACACTCTTCGCCGAAGGCCAATGGCGCTATGTGGAATCCCTCTCGACGTACGCCCGCATGTTCATCGACAAAGTAGCGCGTCCCGACGTAGACCGCATCCTCAACGTGCGGCCGGCAATCGCCATCGAACAGAAGAACCAGGTGCGTACCGCCCGTTCGACCGTCGGCACCACCACGGAAATCTCAGACCTGCTCCGCCTGCTCTTTGCCAAGATCGGCAAGCCGGTCTGTCCTGACTGCCATCAGGAAGCCCGTTCATTCCAGCCTGACACGGTGGCTACCGAGCTGCTCACACGCTTTCCTGACGCGCGCGCCATGATTCTCTTCTCTGTCGCCACGCCTACCGCCGCGCTGGAGTCAGCATTCCGCCAATCGCTCCTGACTCGCGGATTTACCCGCCTCAAGGCCGGCAACGAGATCCTGGATCTGCTTGAGACCGCTCATCCGCCGCTTCACACAGAGCCGACACTGCATGTTGTACTCGACCGGCTCGTAATCCGCGCGGATAATCGAACCCGCCTCGTCGAAGCGATCGAGACCGCGTTCCGCGAGGGCGAAGGCCGCTGCACGGTCGAGGTGATCGGCCACGGCAATCACTCCTTCAGCACCCATTTCCTCTGCCAGCAGTGCGGTCGCACCTTTGAACCACTCAGGCCGATCCTCTTCTCCTTCAACCATCCGATCGGCGCCTGCCCCGAATGCAAAGGGTTCGGCAATGTCCTGCGTTACGATCCGGAACTCGTCATTCCCGACCACGGCAAATCGCTCGCTGACGGTGCGATCGAGCCCTGGAGCAAGCCCGGAACGGATTGGTGGGAGAAGCAGCTGCTGCTGGCCATGAAACGGAAGGGCATCGACGTGACGGCCCCGTTTCGCAGCCTCCCGAAAGCAACTCAGGCGCTACTGTGGAACGGCGATGAGTCCTTCGACGGCATCAACGACTTCTTCGAATACATGGAAGGGAAACGCTACAAGCTGCATGTGCGCGTGCTCCTGAGCCGCTATCGTACGCCAGTGGAATGCCCGGCCTGTCACGGCAGCCGGTTGAAGCCGGATGCCCGCTTCGTGAAGATTGCCGGCACCGATATTCACGAGATCACCGACCACACGATTGCAGGCCTGCTGGATTGGCTGGAAGCCTTGACCCTGCGGCCGTTCGAGCAAAACATTGCCGCCGACATTCTCCGCCAGTTGAAGGCCAAGCTGGGGTTCCTGCTGCGGGTCGGCCTGGGCTATCTCACGCTGGCCCGGCAAACGAAAACGCTCTCCGGCGGAGAAGCCCAGCGGGTGTCATTAGCCAATCAGCTCGGTGCCAGACTAGTCGGCACACTCTACGTCCTCGACGAACCGACCATCGGGCTCCATGCTCGCGACACCGATCTGCTCGCCGGAATTCTCAAAGACCTCGCCGCCGTCGGCAACACCGTCGTTGTCGTAGAGCACGATCGCCACATGATCGAGTCGGCCGACTATCTCGTTGAACTCGGACCGCAGTCCGGCGAACGGGGCGGCGAGATCATCTGCGCCGCCCCGGCCAAGGAATTTATTCAGGACAAGCGCGCCCTCACGGCCCGTTACCTCCGAGGAGAAGAACAGATTCCCCTCCCGAAATCCCGCCGGTCCGGCAACGGGAAGGTGCTCGTGATCGCGGGAGCCAACGAACATAATCTAAAAGATCTCGCCGTCCGGCTGCCGCTCGGCATGTTCATCTGTGTGACCGGTGTGTCAGGATCCGGCAAGAGCACACTCGTCGAAGACACGTTGTACCGCGCCTTGGCGCGCGCCTTTCGGGTCGATGCGCTCCCGATGGGACGCTTCAAAGCCATCAAAGGCATTGAGCACCTCAAGGGCGTGCGCCTCATCGATCAACAACCCATCGGCCGCACCCCCCGCTCCAATCCCATCACCTATCTAAAAGCCTTCGACGAGATCCGCCAACTCTTCGCCTCCGAGCGCGACGCGCTCCGCCAGGGGCTGACACCGGGGCACTTCTCCTTCAACACCACCGGTGGCCGGTGCGAGCGCTGTGAAGGCGCCGGCGTGGAAAAGCTGGAGATGTACTTCTTCGAAGACCTCTATGTGCCCTGTGAAAGTTGCGACGGGAAGCGGTTTAAGCCGGAAGTCCTGGCCATCCACTATCGCGGGAAGACGATTGCAGAAGTCCTGGCGATGACGGTGGATGACGCGGTGCAATTCTTCACCGGCGCGCCGAAACTGCAAGAGCGGCTGCATCTGCTCTCTTCCATCGGCCTCGGCTACCTGCGCCTCGGGCAATCCGCCACCACCCTCTCCGGCGGCGAAGCCCAGCGGCTCAAAATCGCCGCAGAGCTGAAAGACGGATCGGCAAAAGACCTCCTCTACATCATGGACGAGCCAACGACCGGCCTGCACTTTGAAGATGTGAAAAAACTCCTCGCCGTCCTGCACAAGCTGGTGAACGCAGGCAACACCCTGGTCGTCGTGGAGCATAATCTGGACGTGATCAAATCAGCCGACTGGGTGATCGACTTAGGCCCCGAAGGCGGCGCGGCAGGCGGACAAATTATCGCGGAAGGGAGACCGGAACAGGTGGCGAAAGTATCGACGTCATACACGGGAAGATTTCTAGCAACCGCCTTGACGCAATGATAGGAGCACGGCGCTGGGCATGATCTTGCCGCCTTTCTCCGCCGCCGTCTCTATCAAACTCTGCCTGTTGTCGGTCGATCTGCCCGGTGCCACGTTCTCGGCGCAAGCATTTTTGGCGAGGTTGGATTCACGATATCCATTTTCATTTCTAATCTTGCCTACACTGGAAATGTCCATCCTCGTCGCGTCACTGGCGACAAGCTCCCTCGGCTACTACGACTCACCTTCTTTGGCTCACCACCCTGCCACGGACACTCCAGCAGGCATGGCGCTATCGAGTGAGACCTAATAGGTTTTCTCTTCACAGTTTGTCCCCTAGCCCCTTGTAGGACAGAGCGCCCTGAGCAGGCTTCAGCTCCCTACTCCTCAGGGATATCGCTTATATCGCTCAGTGCATCTCACTCAGTGAGAAATAACCACCATAGATTGACCTAAATTTATCCCTCGCAGGCCAGATAGCGACTCAATATTGGGCATAACCTGCCGATACTGATGGCCAAGAAGCGGCAGACGCCATCAGACAAAGGAGGCGAACATGGATAAAGTCATGGCCTGTGGAGAAATTTGGTGCGGCATCAAGGACAAAGATATGACCGTCACGACCAGTGGGCTTGAAGTCAGTCTATTCTCCGCAGCCTGCGAGGGCGGCAAAGGCGGGGACATTTATTACTTCAGCGTATGTGAAAGCGACCTGCTCTCTCGCATCGCAATTGCCGATGTGTTAGGCCACGGCGCCGCGGTGGCCGACACGAGTCAGTGGATGTGCAATTCCCTTCGAAGCAAAATGAATAACGTACAGGGGAATGAAGTCCTGGCAGAACTGAATGTCGCCGCAGTGGATTGTGGCTACAAGGCCATTACCACCGCCGCCGTGGTGGCGTGGTACCGCGAACAAAAGAAATTCTTTTATACCTATGCAGGCCACCCGCCGGCCTTGCTGCGGAGGACAACCGACAGTGCATGGCATGAAATGACGTTTCCCCCTTCAGACCATGTCACGAATACGCTCCTCGGCATCAACCGAGATTTCCCCTATGACCAGGAAACGCTCACACTGGCATCAGGAGACACGATATTTATGTATACCGACGGCATTATCGAAACTCCCGACGCCACAGGCCAGATTTTTGGGATCGAACGGCTGCAGGCGTTGCTCAATACCTGTGACAGCAATCCTCAGACCATTAGAAATACCGTCCTGTCGGCGTTACAGGCATACGCGGTAGAACCGCTCATTCATGACGATCTGACATTTATGGCGATTCGCATCAAATAGCCTCGTATAAACGGCATCTCACAACCCCGGCCTTGATTCGGCCACGATGCCGAGTTCCAGGGTAGAACCTCCGCGACGGATATCGAGTTTCAGCGACTGCCCCGCCTCAATCTGGCACACTCGCTTGGCTTCGCGTTCTGAGGTGACCCCAGCGAGTGAAGATCCGTTACAGCCGACGACTTCATCTCCGACGAGCAGCCCGGCTTTCTCTGCCGGAAGGCCACTGCGGAGTTCCCGCACGGCATAGTAGCGAGCGCCGCCCGTTTCCAGCAGTTCCCAATTTACGCCAATGTGTCCCGACCCGAGCAGGCCGGTCTGCGAGCCAAACCGCGCCAGGATGCGATGAACAATGATGCGGGCGGAGCTCTCCGGATCGTCGGTGGTCTGATCGGTCAGATGGCCTTCGCCGTTGAAGAGAAGCTGGCCGGTTTCCACATCGATCATCCGCAGCGAGAGCGCTACGCTGTTCGTCCGTGCTTCAGAGTGCTGCTCCCATTGCTGCACGCCGCCGACGATGATGGCATGGGCGCCGACCAGCTTGCCGACTTTCAACACATTGGCATCATCGGCATGGGTCAGCTGAATCACCTGCTCTTTGAGCACCTCATCGAGCTTGGCACGCTCGACCATGTTCACCTCGAGATCCAACAACAAGGTGGTCACAATCCCCGCCACGCGCGAGCCGGAGCCCGGCGCATTCGGCCCGTCTTCAAACAACATCACCGCCATGGTGCGGTACCGATCGATGGAGTCACGATTGATCGGCCCCAACCCCGTTACGACCGGCTCAGGCCGGCCTGTCCGGCCGTCCATCCGGCCATGCGGCACGCCGGCCACCTCGCACGACTTTCGCCGCTGCAAGATCGCAACCGGGGGACCCCAGGTACAGAGTTCTTCATTCACCAACACGACATGCTGAGGATATTCACGTTGCCGTTCCATGGCGATGTTGGTGAAGGGATAGAAAACACACCCGCCGATCCAGACCGAGATCGGACAAAGGCCGAGCTCATAGAGCCATTGATTGCGGGTGGTCAGGGAATATTCCCACACCAGAAGCCGGCCATCATCCCGCAAAACGCGGTCGGGACGGCCGATCTCGTCAAGCACCTGCGCCTTGGTCATCGGCACGGCCAGCCGATCCAGCTTCGACTCTGATTTATAAATGGTGTATCCGACTCCGCAGTGAGAAGAAAGAAACGCGGCGACGAAGAGACTGATCAGTCGTATGCACCGACCGACTGCACCAGGAGAACGGGGAAGGCATCCCATGCAGGCAGCCTAACACTGCCGCCGACGGGCTTCAATGGAGCCGTGGCGCGATCGCAAAGTGGGAAAGATCAACACGTGAATAGGGCGATCAATTGCAGGAAGGGTCGAACGGCATATCCGCGTAGTGTTTGTAGGTATCGCCCAGGGTCAGCAGAATCTCCTGCCACACCTGAGCCGGATCTTGTTCAAACACGATTTTTGAATCGGCGGGCAAGGTAATCCACGAACCGGTTTTCATCTCCGATTCCAGCTGACCGGGCCCCCAGCCCGAGTAGCCGAGATAGGCGCGGAAGGAATCTTTCGTCGTCGGCCCAGTGAGAATCCGTTCGACCACGCCCATGTCTCCGCCGAGACACACGCCGTCGAACACGTGGTGAGAATTCTCCGGCAACTGGTCGACCCGGTACAGCAGCATGACATGATTCGTCTGCACCGGCCCCCCGGCATAGAGCACGTGGCTCGCCCCTTCGATGATGGGCACCTGCGGGAGCGCTTCTGAGATAGACATAGCCGTCGGCCGGTTGACGACTACACCGAGCGCGCCTTCGTCGCCATGTTCACAGAGCAGCACCACCGTCTGCCGAAAATTCGGATCGCGCAGTTGGGGCGTCGCCACGAGGAAAATGCCCTTGCCGAGTTCCAGGTCCATAGAAAGATCCTACCGTGCTCACTCGCGCGGCGCAAGCCTGCGCTGAGAACGGCCGCTGAACGACAACCCGCGTTCACGGGGAGACACTACTTGTGATAGAGCGAGGGTCGGCGATCGCCGAGCAGATCGTTGTAGCGGGTGAGCGTCTTGTTCCGTGCTTCGGTCGGATCGATATCGACCACAGCCAGCTCTTCACGGTCGCGCGGCGCCCGTTGCAGAATGACGCCGCGGGAACTGACGACTTCGCTGTTGCCGATGAACGTGAGGGCATCTTTGCCGCCGCGCGCTTCGGTCCCAATACGATTGCACGTGACTGCAAAGACGCGATTCTCCAGACACCGCACCGGCATGGAGTCCGGACAATTCGGCAAGACCAAATTCGAAGGATGGCAGATAATGTCCGCCCCCATGAGGGCCAGGGTCCGCGCGGATTCCGGAAAGTACCAATCGAAACAGATCATGACACCGATCTTGGCCGCGCCGATATCCCAGACCTGAAAGCCGGTGTCACCGGGAGCGAAGCAGAGCGTCTCTTCAAAAAATAGGTGGCTCTTTCGATAACAGCCGAGAAATCCGGACGGCCCGACGACCACCGCCGAGTTGTAACAGTGTGATCCCGCCCGCTCAGGCAAGCCCGCTACAATATGCATCCGACGGCGCTTAGCGACATCCACCAGCATCTTCGTCGTCGCTCCGTCCGGCACCGGTTCAGAGAGTCGCAGCGCCTCCTCGGCCGACACAAACTGATAGCCCGACGCGCAGAGTTCCGGCAGCACCATGAGATCGGCCTCGGTCTGCTCCAGCATGGCGCGAATCGCGTCCAGGTTCTTGGCGACGGCACCAAACTCCGGCTCATACTGGTAATACCCGATTCGCACGGCGCGTCCTCCGCCTCAAGCAAGAACGGACAGGGTTGTGGTCCCCTGCCCGCTCCAAACACTCTGGTTGTCGGCTGACCGCCGACCCCGGTACGCTGAAAACGAATTACTTCACTTCCGACAAATGCGTCACGGCGCCTTCGGCATGCTGCGTGGCCACATCGGCGTGACCGGCCTTCCCGTGCTCGACGGCTTCCTTCAGATGCTTGACGCCTTCGTCCAAATGAGGATTCTTGATACCGGCCGCTTCCGCATGGTGGAGGGCACCTTCGGCATGCTTCACCAATGCATCGGCATGGCCCTGCTTGCCATGAGCTGCGGCTTCTTTCGCATGCTCAACGGCCTCGGCTACATGCTTATTATCCGCCAACGCCAACCCGGTCATGACCGGACCGGCCACCATCGCACTCACTGCCGCCAATACCAACATTCCGCGGCGAATAGACCTTGTCATTCTGACCTCCCCCTGGTTTAGATTAGGATTACGCAGATCAGTTCAAAAAATTATGCGCTCGTGAATTCACCTTACACAGCGCTTTTTTGACTGTCAAGAAGGTCGCGCCGACTCGTTGAACCCCAGAATTTTCTGCAACCCCTGGATGTCTTTTTCAACCGGACAGGCAAAGTCCCGGCTCCATTCCCACCAGGATCCCGGATAATTGCGGACCTGCTGATAGCCCACGAGCTTCAGCACAAAATAGAGCCAGGCCGATCGAACGCCGCCGGTGCAGTAACAGACGATCTCCTGGGAATCCTGTATACCCTTATCCTGCAACGCATCTTTGATGGTGACGAAATCCTTCACCGTCGCGTCCTTGTTGAGAAACGTGTTCCACGCGACATGCACTGCGGACGGAATGTGTCCGGGTCGCGGAATCCCCGACACTTCCTTCCCGAGAAACTCTTCCAGACTGCGCGCATCCAACACAGCCGTCTGCGGGTGCGCCTGCCGAACAATGAGCTTGAGTTCATCCTTCGTAATGGCCACGGCTTTTACTGGCTTGGCTTTAAAGGTCCCCGGCTTGGGTGTTTCACGGCCATGCCCAAAGGGGCGTTTCTCCGCCGTCCATTTAACCCAGCCTCCGTCGAGCACCTTCAAGTTCTGATGCCCGAGATATTCCAGCATCCAAAACATGCGCCCTTCATCGCCCCAGTTGTCGAAGGGGTTAGAGTAGATGACCACTTCGCTGTCGTTGCTGATCCCTAAGGCCGAGAGCTGCCGCTCAATCTGAGCCAGATCGGGATTCAGGAGCCCTTTCGGAATCGCATTCGGATCGCTGTACTCGTGCCAGGTCGAATGCACGGCACCGGGAATGTGACCGCCGAACTCATAGGCCGATTTCCCCCGGACATCGATAATCACCAACCCGGGCTGTCCGAGCCGTTCCTGCAACGTATCCGTATCCATCAATAAAGGGTGTGTCATGTGGTTCCTTTGTTCCTATCGAATCAGCTCGCAGCCTGCACCTTGCAACTCGTTCCTTCTTGCAGACGGCTGAGCGCGGTCTGCCGGCGATTTTCCTGTTCCATGACCGCCGCAAGTTTTTCAGAAAGAGGAAACTCCCGTTCATAGATCACGAACCGATAGGGGTCGTTCCCCGTCAGTCCGTACTTCGTCCGCAGCATCTCGTGCTGCTTGTCCGTGAGAATGTGGTACTGCACCCGTGCCTTGAGAATCAAGCCCTCTGATTTGGGGGGGAGACGATAGGCAAAACTATACTCCCGGCTCGCCAGAGGCAGGAGGCGGTTGTCGTACAGTTCGAGAATGGCCGGTTGCCACAGAATCCAGCGACCCATCGTCGATTTCTGCTGATCCAACACGTTCTTCTGCGCGTCCTCGACGGAGAACTCGATGGTAAAGTACCGGTCTGGGTCGCCGGTCGGAATCTTGTGCCCCGCACCGGCATTGATCAGGTTGAGCGTAAAGGAGATTTCGTCGCCCGGTTTGGGCTGCGGGGTATCCGTCTTGACCTCGATGGCCACCGCCCGTTGAATCATGTCCGGATCATGCCCGCCCCGCCACAAATGCCGGCGGCCATGGCGGATGGGGCTGTCTGGCGCCACCGGGCGAGTCACCTCAGGCATGTGGCAACTCTGGCAGATGAAGCCCCGCTCCTGCATAAAGAACTTGCCTTCATATTCGGCATACGTCCCGCAAGGGCCCACATTGTAGAACTGGGCAGGGCCTGAGACGACATTGTGACAGCGCTGACAGACCTGGGTCGTCCGGAAGTTCGGGTCGAACTTCGTGGGATGCGGCGCGGCCGAATCTTCGAAGGGGCCATAGATCACCCCGTCGCGCACATGGCAGGCGGCGCAGGTGACCGATTCCTTTTGATAGGCGGGATCATAGTGCGGATTGGGCTCCTGCACCGCCTTCTCCACTCGACCGCGCGGAATGTCCTTCACCAAGGTCGGCTGTTGATTTTCCAACGGCGTGTGGCAATTCAGGCAAACCCAGATGTTCTTATCCTTCTTCCAGTAAGCCTGAAAAAACGGATCTTCATAGGCATGGGCATGAATGCTAGTCTTCCACTCGTCATAGATCTCGCGATGGCACTGGCCGCATGACTCAGCACTCAGACTCGTCAGACCCTCCGGCACTTTCTGAAAGGGAATCGCGTGCGCATACTCATCGCGCAGACCGAAAATCACGACCGGCTTGATCTCGGTGTAATAGACGTAGATCGCGGCGGCCAGCACGACCACGCCCAACCCTATTTTCACCAGCCTGGTCATACGGCTAACAACCCGCGCACATGGGCGTCGACGGAAGCCGCCAAGGCGGTAAGATTGTATCCGCCTTCAAGGGACGAAAGGATGCGCCCCTGCGCGTGACGTGTGGCAATGCCGGCGACGATGCCG
This sequence comes from Nitrospira lenta, assembly GCF_900403705.1. NCBI lineage: Bacteria > Pseudomonadati > Nitrospirota > Nitrospiria > Nitrospirales > Nitrospiraceae > Nitrospira > Nitrospira lenta. Next base: position 173,948 of record NZ_OUNR01000017.1, read on the forward strand.
GTCAACTCCGCGTAGCCCGCCTCGGTCAATCCCATGCCGGCGAGTGGATCATCTTTGTGTGCATCGAATCCAGCGGAGATAATCACCAGCTCAGGCTTGAACTGCTCTGCCGCCGGTACGAGCACCTTGTGGAAGATGGCCCGATACTCGTCGTCACCTGCTCCTGCTTCCATCGGCACATTGATCGTGTAGCCGTCCCCTGCGCCACGGCCCCGCTCCGACTCGCGGCCGGTACCGGGATAGTGCGGGAATTGATGCGTGCTGAAAAAGAGGACCGACGGATCGGCTTCAAAACTGTGCTGCGTGCCGTTGCCGTGATGCACGTCCCAATCGACAATCAAGACACGGGAAAGACCATGTTTCTTCTGGGCATAGCGTGCGGCGATCGCAACATTGTTCAACAGACAAAATCCCATCGCGCGATTAGCTTCGGCATGGTGTCCCGGAGGCCGTACCGCGCACATGACCTGATCGACCTGCTTCGCCATCATCGCATCCACGCCAGCCAGCACCCCTCCCGCTGCCAGATAGGCGGCGGTGAGCGAACCGGGAGACATGGAGGTATCGGGATCGAGCGAGACACGACCGTTCGCAGGCGCATGCTGCTTCAGCGAGGCAAGATAGGCCTCCGTGTGCACCAGAGAGATCCACTCATCCTCGGCCATGCGTGGCTCAATCCGGATCAGCTGCGCCATCGTCCCGCTCTGCTCCAGCTGCTGCATGATCGCGCGCAGCCGGTTCGGCGACTCGGGATGGCCCAGCCCCATGTCGTGTTCGAGATACCGCGGATCGTAGACGAGTCCGGTCTTGCCCATGCGAAAAGCCGTCAGCCGTTAGAGGTACAACGTGAAAGGCATCACCCTGCTGTATCAAATCAGATTAGCATGCAGGAATCGGCATAGACAACGAGCGAACATGCGTGCTACGGTCGATGATCAATTACGCAGGCTGATCAAAAAGCCCGTCCAGCAAGGCCGCAACGAGCGAAGAGGCGAATCGTACTTTTTCCGTACGTTGAGCCTCTGAGCGATGCGAGAACGCCGCTGGCGGGCTTTTTCACCAGCCTGCCTGGAGGACGACATGCCCAATCCCAGAATCGAACCGCTGAAGAGAGTGCTCGCGATTGAACCGACCGACGAGGTGGCCTGGTTCGGTCTCGGGAAAGCCTATATGGAAGATGGCAACTTTGAGGAAGCGGCTAAGGCCCTGCAGCAATGCGTCACGGTGAAGCCCACCTATTCTGCCGCCTACTACGCCCTCGCACAATCTCTGCACAAGCTCGGCCGGATCGACGAATGTCGCGCGGTGTCGAGCACCGGCATCGATGTCTCGACGAAAAACGGCGATGCCATGGTGACGAAGAATCTGGAGATGTTGAAGAGTTCGCTTCCCAACTGATCGCTTAGAGCACCTGCCGAAAGGTCTCTTGCTGTAACGCTGTCAGCGGTGACTGTACCCCGGGGTTCTGCACGAACATCCGGACACGCGGATAGCCTCGTTGCCGCTTCGGCCGTTCAACAAGATCGACGTTGGCCAGTCTCGTCCCTGCCTTCGACGGCAATGGCTCCACATCCCACAGGGCAATCATCACGGCACTGAGCTGCCGCAATGTCGTGAGAAGCACCGTGACCGAACCGGCCAGCGCCTTGAGGTCGAGCCAGATTTCTTCATGCCGGCTCGTCTTGTCTCCCAACAGGTCCGCACGCGGGACGGAGATACAGAGCACCACCGGATCGCAGTAGTCGGCCAACTGCTTCGCCTTCTGCCGGATGCGCGCGAGAATGCGATGGATCAGGATGACGCCACGATCCTCTTCGTCGCCCTGCACATCGATCTCAGCCAGACCACGAACCGGCAGCTGCCGGCGTTCTGCGGATCCCACCATGGCGGTCGCTTCGACAAAGAACCGCTCCCGACCCAGATAACATTCCAGATCGGCGGTTCGCGCTTGCGACTCCGGCAGAAAATTCACTCGGGCGCCGACACGAATCAGCTGAGTAGCCAATTCAAGCTCGGCCAGCGCGGACTCTCTGACACCGAAATCATAGTGGGTCAGACGAGGGACGAGGCGGCCTAAACGCAGATGACTGGCTTCGTCGCCGCAGTGCTGCTGAACCGTCGAACAGCGCTCCTCAAGATCGCGTGACAACCCCTGCTCTTCCCGCTTCCAGGCAGGCAGCGGGGCCTGACGACCTTCCCGAAGATGAGTGACTAGCTTGAATGTTTTTCGAGATCGAAACCGCGCCATGACTCACACCGCTTCCGTCCCCTCATCATCGTTGGAAGCCAGCCCCAACGCTTCCGGCTGACGCTTCGCCACTTCTTCATACACCTCATCCAACCACCGGCTGGCACAGCCGAGCACTTCGCGGACCAACGGCTCAGGTTGCCCTGTGCGCTTAATGGCCCATTGCGTCACATATTCCAGTAACGTCGCCCGTTCAAATCGCCGCGACGACTGCGACCCGATGGCCGACAATTCACCCAAACCAGTGTTGATGATGTCCGCCACAACCTCTCGCGCATACGAGGTGCTGGCCGTCACATATTGGATTGCCCGATTGAGTTCTTGATCAGTCATGTTCAATTCCTTTGCTAGGCGATTTTCACATCCCGTCGGACCGCTGTCAACGCGGCCGTGACCATATCGCTTCGCGCTTTTTCTCCGTGCTTCGCCGGTCTCAATGGTATGATCTCTGCTCATTCACCCTTGCTTCACGAAGGAGAAGACGATGGTCGGCAGATCCTCTACTAAAACCGCTTCCTCATCGCGCCAATCCAAACCCAAGACGTTTTCCGATACATGGGACCTCACCCATCTCGTCAAGAATCCAACGCGTCAACTGAATGCGCTCCTGGCCGAGTTGGACGCGAACGTGGTACAGATCGAAGCCGCTCGGCCGGGTCTGTCGCCGACAATGTCCAGCCAGGATCTGCTCGCGTTACTCAGATGCAGCGAGGCCGTCGCGCAAGGCTCATCAAGATTAGGCGCCTTTGCCTATCTCTGGTTTTCAGAAAACACCAAAGACGACGCGGCCCGCTCGTTCAAGACTCAGGTCGAGGAACGGCTGACCGCCCTCAGTAACCGTCTGCTGTTCTTTGAACTCTGGTGGCAAAGCGTCGACGACACGAATGCGGCCCGTCTCATGGCCGATGCCGGCGACCTGCGGTATCACCTGGAAACCATCCGGCGATTCAAGCCGCACACGTTGTCGGAACCTGAAGAAAAAATCGTCAATCTGAAAAATGTGACGGGGTCTAGCGCGATTCATACACTCTACGACATCGTGACCAACGGATTTACGTTCACGCTGACGGTCGGCGGAAAAAAGAAGACGATGAACCGCGAAGGACTGATGGCGTATGTCCGCAGCCAGAAAGCCTCCGTGCGGCAGGCCGCCTATCAAGAACTCTACCGGGTGTTTTCAGGCCAGCGAGACCTGCTCGGCGAAATCTACAAGACGCTTGTGAACGACTGGAAGTCGGAAAACCTCGGACTCCGCCACTTCGACTCTCCGATTGCGACGCGCAACCTCAGTAACGATGTGCCCGATCAGGCGGTCGATGTATTGCTCTCAGCTTGCGCCAAGAACGCCGACATCTTTCAGACCTATTTCAAACTCAAAGCAAAGATCTGCAAAATCACGCCGATGAGCCGCTATCACCTCTATACGCCCCACCGCACGGAGGCCAAGAAGTACAAGTATGTGGACGCGGCAAAGATGGTGCTGGAGGCCTATCGCGGCTTTTCTCCTCGCCTGGCCGATCTGGCAGAGCAGGTCTTCACGGACCGGCACATTGACGGCCCGACCCGTTCAGGCAAGCTCGGCGGCGCCTACTGCTACAGCGTCGTCCCCGGCATGACACCCTATGTCATGCTGAACTATACCGGCGAAGCCCGCGACATCGCCACCATGGCCCATGAGCTGGGACACGCCGTCCATGGAATGATGGCCAAGGATCACTCCGTCTTTACCTTCCACTCGACCCTTCCCCTCGCAGAGACCGCCTCGGTCTTCGGCGAACGAATTCTCTCCGATGCGCTGATGTCTCAGGAGCGCAACAAAGCCGTTCGCCAGGGACTGCTGATCGGCCAGCTCGACGATATCTATGCCACGGTCTTGCGCCAGGCCTATTTCGTCCGTTTTGAAAAACTTGCGCACCAGATGGTGGGAGACGGCGCGACGGGTGACCAGCTGGCGAAAGCCTATCTGAGCGAACTCCGCCAGCAGTTCGGCAAGGCCGTCAAGGTCCCCGATGAGTTTCAGTGGGAATGGCTCAGTATCCCCCACATCTTCGCCAGCCCGTTCTATTGCTATGCCTACAGCTTCGGCAATCTGCTCGTGCTGGCTTTGTACCGCATGTACAAGGACCAGGGTGCGGCTTTCGTCCCAAAGTACCTGGAGCTCCTGGAGACCGGCGGGTCTGAAGCTCCCCAGGATATTTTGGCCAAAGTGGGCGTCGATATGACGGCGGAAGCCTTCTGGCAATCAGGATTCGACACGATCCGCGAAATGGTCGTCCAATTGGAATCGACCATTTCCTGACAAAGTCCTGATAAAGCGGCGACTTCGAGATAGCCAAACACCCTACTTCTGGCTTATCGAAAGAGACTTGACAGAATCCCCGCATGCCATTACACTGAGAATGGTTATCATAATCGTTCATGGAGGTTCCCATGTACGTGTGCCTCTGCAACGGGATTACTGAATCGGACGTTCGTGAAGCTGGCCGGGCCGGCCACGTGACTCCCTGCGCCCTTAAAGCCAAGTTCAAGCTCAAGGAAAACGGCTGCTGCGGACGTTGCGCAAAGAATATTGGTGAGCTCGTCGAGATTGCGACTCAAGCATCAGCGACCTCCTGCCCCCGCGCAACAGACCGGTAACCCTCTTCTCAATATCAACTCACCGCACGCCACACCCCTTCACGGAAGCGCGACAGGCGGTCAATATCACCTTCCGTCCCCCGCTGCGTGCCCAGCTATTTAGAAAACTTCAGATTGTCGAAAAAGATTCAGCGGGTAGGAGCTGAGTGGATGAACGCGGCAACTTCGGCAACCCGTTGGCCCAAGGCTCTGGCGTCGGCCAGCTCTTTGTTGTCGATGCCGGGACTATCGCCTTCAGTGGTCGCAGAAGCGCCGAATGCGCCGCCGCCGCTCACGACGATCATTTGATTCCCGAGCATCGCCGCCAGAATGGTCAGCATCGTCACCTCTTTGCCGCTCGAGATCTGTCCCCCCGTGGCAAAGGCTGCCCCGACCTTATTTTTCATTTTAAAGTCAGGAAAGACTCCGAACTTGAACTGCCAATTATCGAGGAAGGTCTTCACTTCCCCCGACATGTTGGACCAGTAGACCGGTGAACCGACGACGACCGCATCGGATGAAAATAAATCGTCTGCCGTGACCTGCCCGACTCGTTTCATCACGACCACGGTGCCCGGAACGCTCTTCGCGCCGTCGACCACCGCCTCGGCCATCCGTTCAGTATTCCCGGAGAGAGAATGGTAGGCGACCAGAACTTTAACGGAGAGGTGAGCAGACTCATCCGCAGAGACAGGACTGGCCCCGAGAATGGCGATGAAAAGAAGAAGACAGAAGGCTAGAGCGGTAGGCAAGAAAGGAATGGGGAGTGCGGTGGGCACAGGACCTGTGGGTTGACCATGGTCCTCATGCCCGACAAGAGGTGGAAACCGGATCACCGCCGAAACGTTTCCTCTTCCATCCGCTCTTCAACGGACACATCCGTGAGGGCTCCACGATACTCGCAACGATGGCAGCGCACACGCCAGGCTTCGATCCATTTCTCCTGGACATACGACTGGCGGCAGCTCGGGCACACAAACACACCCTTCACGTAATGAACCTTGCGAACTTCCTTCATACGGACCTCCTGACTGAGATGGCCGAGGATCGCACAGGTCTCCTCGGGATTGCAAGGCGGCCAACCTCGCTCACACAACACCATTGCTCCACGCCATCGCGCGATGGCGATATCTTGACTGCCACCATGCCGGCCAGTACCATGCCTCCATGTTCATTCGCGCGATCCTAATGGCATTCATGGTGCTCGGCTTGGTCGGCCCGTCCAGCGGAGACGCCACGTCTCCTCCCGGAAACCAAGCTGCACGGCTGATTCCCGTGAAGACCCCTTCAGGAACCGTCATTCAAGCTGAAATCGCCGATACCCCACAGAAACGCGCCGCCGGATTGATGTACCGCGATCACCTCAAAAAAGACCATGGCATGATGTTCTTCTTCGACCAGGCCCAGGAATGGACCTTCTGGATGAAAAACACCCTGATCGCACTTGATCTGATTTGGATGGATGAAAAAAAGCGCGTGATCCACATTGAACGGAACGTGCCGATTTGCACCAGAACAGATGATTCCTGCCCCCAATACCGCCCGAATGACGGGGCGATGTACGTGCTGGAGATTGCCGCCGGAACCGTGGATGGATTGAAGATCGAGAAGGGAACGAAACTGCAGTTTGCGAATCCGTAAGACCTGCCGGCCAGCCGCCGCTATCTCTCCTGCCACGCCCGAATACGCCGCGCAGAGATCACCCCATCGACCCGTTCAATCGCCTTGAGCACATGATTGATGTGCTTCGTATCGCTGACCTCGACCACAAAATCTAACACCGCCTTCCGGTCTTCGCGCGTCGCAATTTCCGCCCGGCTGATGTTCGCCTGACACTCCGCAATCGCGGAAGACACCTTCGCCAACACTCCGGTCTTATCGACGGTGATCACCGAGACCTTCACGGGATGCAACCCCGGCGTCGCCGTGTCCCACTCCACCTCAACCAGCCGTTCCCGGTCGTAGTCCAGCGCTTCCAGGTTGGGACAATCCACCGAGTGAATCGTCAATCCGCGCCCGCGGGTAATGTAGCCGAGAATCCTGTCTCCCGGCACCGGATTGCAACAGCGGGACAGCTGCATCAAGAGATCGCGCGCGCCTTTGACCTGCACGCCTTTGTCGTCTGATTTACCAACCGGAGTCTTCGGCGTCGTAACCGGCTCCGCGACCGGCACGGCAGTTCCCGGCGACGGTGTCACCAGCTTCGCGATGACCTCAGCCGTTGCCAGGTGACCAAACCCTATCGCCGCCATCAGCTCGTCGAGCGTGTCGTGTCCGAGCTGACGCGCGACCTCCAGCAGTTGCTCCGACCGTAACATCTGGGCCGGCGCGAATGCGTGGCGCCGCAGCTCCGACTCCAACAGCCGCCGCCCGATGTCGATGCTGCGCGTTTGCTCTTCGGCTTTGACCCAATGCTTGATTTTCGTTTTGGCGCGCGAGGTCCGGACGAACTTGAGCCAATCTTTATGCGGCGTCTGATTCGGCGACGTCAGAATTTCGACCGTGTCCCCGCTCGTCACTTGATGCTTTAAGGGCACAATCTTGCCGTTGACCTTGGCCCCAACACAATGATCGCCAACCTCCGTATGAATGGCATAGGCGAAATCGACCGGAGTGGATCCCTTGGGCAGTTCCTTCACGATCCCCTTGGGGGTAAACACATAGACCACGTCATGAAACAATTCGAGCTTGACGGAATCCATGAATTGCCGATTGTCCGGCAAATCGGTATGCCACTCGACGAACTGCCGCAACCAGCCGAACGCCTTGCTGTCCTTCTCCGCGACGGTATCCTGTTCTTTATATTTCCAGTGCGCCGCAATCCCATATTCAGCCACGCGGTGCATCTCGTCGGTCCGAATTTGGAATTCGACGTGCTCGCCCTTCGGTCCGACCACCGTCGTGTGGAGGGACTGATAGAGGTTGGATTTGGGGATCGCGATGTAGTCCTTAAAACGTCCGGGGAGAGGCCGCCAGAGCGAATGGATCACCCCGAGCAGAGCATAACAATTCATCTTCGTATCGGTGATGATCCGCAAAGCGGTGAGATCGTAGACTTCCTCGAAGGAAATACCCTGCTTATTCATCTTCTGGTAAATGCCATACAAGTGCTTCGGGCGGCCGTACACCACCCCCTGCAACCCGACGTCGGCTAGCGCCTTTTCGACCAGATCGCGCACTTCCTGAATGTACTGCTCCCGATCTTCATCGCGCTTGGCGACGCGCACCCGCAGGAGTTCATACACATCCGGCTTGAGATGCTTGAGGCACAAGTCCTCCAGCTCATTCTTCACCCACCCGATCCCGATCCGGTTCGCAAGCGGGGCATAAATCTCCAGCGTCTCCTGGGCAATTTCCACGCGCTTCGCCTCGCTCAAATGTTCGAGCGTCCGCATATTGTGAAGGCGATCCGCCAGCTTGATGATGACGACGCGGATATCGTCCGCCATCGACAGCACCATCTTGCGAAAATTCTCCGCCTGCTTCTCTTCATAGCTCCGGAACGTGATCTTGCCGATCTTGGTCACTCCATCGACCAGATGGACCACCTCTTTCCCGAACTCGCGCTCCAGCTCGGCCGGCGTCGCCACCGTATCTTCCAAGGTATCGTGCAACAGTCCCGCCACGACCGCCGCCACATCCGTTTTGAGCAGGGTCAACACACCAGCCACCGCGACGGGATGCTGCACGTAGGGCTCGCCAGACCGGCGCGTTTGCCCCTCATGCGCTTTCGCTGAAAAATCGTAGGCCTTACGTACCAGGCTGAGATCGGCATCCGGCTGATAGCTCCGCACGCGATCGAGCAGTTGATCAATATCCGTGACGGTTTCGTAGACCATCGACGCGTTACTCCCTAGCCGTCGCGCGCATATCCCGAATGCGCAATTGAATGCGATCGTGTCCGTTCCAGTGATTGATCTCCGGCGTGAAGGCCAGATCCACCGGCTGGTTGAGCGTCAGGCCCTGCTCTGACAACGACTTCATGCCGAACCCGATACTGTCGAATGGCAGCGACCGCCCCTGCCGAACCGTCATCTTCAAATGTTTCTCGCCGACGACGCGCGCCTCCATGATCGCTAATCCCTTCACGGCAAACATCGGTTCGGGGTTGCCGGCTCCGAAGGGATGCAGCGAGCCGATTTCCTGAATGAGGCGCATGTTCACGTCAGTCAGCGAGACTTCGGAATCGAGATGCAGGGTAGGAACCACATTTCCCGCCAAAGACCAGGCTCCCGCCACCGCCGCGAACCGTGCTCGGAACTCCGGCAATTGCGACTCGTGAATCGTCATACCCGCTGCACTGGGGTGCCCACCGAATGCCACCAGCAGATCCTTACACGACGCCAAGGCCTGATAGAGGTCGAACCCTGGAATGGTCCTGGCCGATCCTTTGCCGACGCCCTGCTCATTGATGGCCAGCACAATCGCCGGACGATGATATCGCTCCATCAACCGCGCCGCCACAATGCCCACCACGCCCAAATGCCACCCACGGGAGGCCAGCACAATCGCCGGCGGCGCCTCGCTACCGTCAAGCATCGCGACGGCCTCTCGCATGATCTCCGCTTCAAGATCCTGCCGGCGACGATTGAGCTGTTCAAGCTCCTGTGCGAGTTGCATGGCCTCCGATTCGGACTCGGTCGTCAGCAACTGCACGCCTTTGATTGCATGATCCAACCGCCCTGCCGCGTTCAACCGAGGGCCGAGCTTGAACCCCACCGTCTCCGAGGTGCACTCCCGCGTCACTCCGGCAACCTGTTTCAACGCCCGAATCCCGCAGCGAGCCCCGCGCGACAGGTGCCGCAAGCCTTCCTGCACCAACCCTCGATTCTCATCCTGCAACGGCACCACATCGGCAATCGTCGACAAGGCCACCAGATCCAGCAACGAGTCGAGTGCGACCGTTCCCTGGCCATAGCGCTGCCGATAGGCATCGGCCACCTTATAGGCTAACCCGCCTGAGCAGAGCCCACGGAACGGATAGCGCGCCTCCCGCCGGTGCGGATTCATGACTGCCAATGCCGGCGGCATCTGCTCATCTGTCTGATGGTGGTCTGTCACGATGACATTCATGCCCAGTTGATTGGCCACCGCAATTTCATGGTGCGAAGTCGTCCCGCAATCCGACGTGACCAGCAGCTTCACCCCTTCGGCAGCCAGCGCCCGCACCGCCCCTTCATTCAAACCATATCCTTCACGAACCCGATGGGGCACATAGGCTTGCGCGTTCGCCCCGAGCCCGCGGAAAAACGAATAATAAATGCTCGTGGCTGACATCCCGTCAACGTCATAGTCGCCATAGAAACAGACCCGCTCACCATGCTGCACGGCATAGCGTAATCGATCGATAGCGGCTTCAATGTCGGGAATTAGAAAGGGATCATGCGCGCGGAGCGGAGTCATCCAGGCGGTGGCTTCATCAGGCGTGGTGACCCCGCGCGCCAACAATAAGCCTGCGGTCGCAGGCGAGATCGACAGGGCCTGCGCCAGAGTCGCCCGCCGGCCGGGATCAATATCACGAAACACCCAGAGCTTAGACGTCATCCATGCCTCGGTACGGGCTACAAGCGAATAGGGGCAACGGGTCGGATACCGCGGATGGTAAATGCTCACCACCCCTTTGTCAAACCATGCAAAAACGGTCGCGACAGAGAAGATCGGAGGCGGATCAAGTTCCGGACGGAGGGGACAATGAGGCCAGCGGAGAGAGAGACATGAAGAAGGGGGAACACGAACCGGTCGTTCGCTATTCCCCCCCCTTTTGCACGTAGTTCTTAACGAACTCTTCAGCGTTCTTTTCGAGGACCTCGTCGATCTCATCGACGAGCTTGTCGATATCTTCGGTGAGCTTTTTCCCGGTCTCAACGACCTTCGGATTCGCCTTCACCTCATCTTTCGATTGAGGCTCGCGTTTTGGCTCCTGTTTGCGCTCTTGTTTTTCCATCCGAGCACCTCCCGTCGTTCTGGGAAACCCTCGTGGATCAGCGCGGCGCGTGATCCCCTTCGATCACCTTACCGTAGGGTTATTTCAGCCGTCAAGCCGAACGCACAAGCGTGACAAACGAGACACGCGCGACGTGACAGGATGAACCATCCGCCCACCCTCACATTTCCCGCAGACTTCCCCTGTCCTGCCCGCCTCGCTATTTCACAATGAGAGACACAATGAGCAAGGCCACAATATTGATGACTTTGATCATCGGATTGATCGCTGGACCAGCCGTGTCCTTATAGGGATCGCCGACCGTATCGCCGGTCACTGCGGCTTTGTGCGTATCGCTTCCTTTCAGGCCCTGCTCTTCAATGTACTTTTTGGCATTGTCCCAAGCCCCGCCGCCGCTCGTCATCGAAATCGCCACGAACAAACCGGTGACAATACTGCCGACGAGCATGCCGCCCAACGCTTGCGGACCAAGAATCACACCGACAAGAATCGGAGAAATCACGGGGATAAGGCCCGGCACCATCATCTTTTTGATCGCCGCTTGCGTCACGATATCGACACACGTTCCATATTCCGGTTTGCCGGTTCCCTCCATGATTCCTTTGATCGTCCGAAACTGGCGCCGCACTTCTTCCACCACGAGACCGGCCGCCTCTCCTACCGCTTTCATGCAGAGGGCGCCAAAAATAAACGGCAGCATTCCGCCTAAGAAGAGTCCGACTAGAACAGAGGGATTGGAAAGATCGAACGTGCTCGCTCCGGCCCCCTTGGCGACCTCACGCGCATATTCGGCAAACAATACCACCGCCGCGAGGCCAGCCGATCCGATCGCGTAGCCCTTCGTGACCGCTTTGGTCGTATTCCCGACCGCGTCCAATGGATCGGTGATGTCCCGCACTTCCTTCCCAAGATGGGCCATCTCCGCAATCCCGCCGGCATTGTCTGTGATCGGGCCGAATGCATCGATCGCCACCACGATTCCGGCCATCGACAGCATCGATACCGCCGCCACGGCCACGCCGTACAAACCGCCCGAAGCCGCACCGCCGCAAATCGAGTAGCTCGTCAGAATCGCCGCTCCGATCACCACGACCGGCCAGGCCGTCGCCTCCATCCCCACCGCCAGTCCGGCGATGATGTTCGTCGCATGGCCCGTCTCACTCGCCTTGGCAATAGCCTTCACCGGCGCATAGCTCTTGGACGTGTAGTAATCGGTGATAAATACCAGCGCCAGCGTCACCGCCAAGCCGATCAACGCCGCCAGGTAGTAACTCATCCCACTCACGCCACCCACACCGGCCATGATCGTGTTCGTCACGGGATAGAATGCGACAGCAGCAATGCCGCCAGCCACAAACAAACCCTTGTATAGCGCCGGCATAATCTCACCGCCGGGGCTCACCTTCACGAAGAGAATCCCAATGATCGTCGCAAAGATCGTCACGCCGCCGAGAGCGAGCGGATAAAGAATCGGCGCGCTGTTCCCATTGAATAAGGTGAACGCCAAAACCATCGCCGCCACCGTCGTCACCGCGTAGGTCTCAAACAGGTCCGCGGCCATACCCGCGCAATCACCGACATTGTCACCCACGTTGTCTGCGATGACCGCCGGATTCCGCGGATCGTCTTCCGGAATACCCGCTTCGACTTTTCCAACGAGATCCGCTCCCACGTCCGCCGCTTTGGTGTAGATCCCGCCGCCGACTCGCGCAAAGACTGAAATCAGACTGCCGCCGAATCCAAGACTCAGCAACGCATGAATCGCCTTCTCCTGTCCTGCCATTTGCGTGGCCACTGTGTAGAAAAGAGTAATGGCCAGCAAGCCCAAACCGATCAGCAACAGCCCGGTCACTGCGCCGCCGCGAAATGCGACCGTCAGTGCTGCATTCATCCCCTTGTGGGCAGCCTGGGCTGTCCGGACATTCGCCCGCACCGCGATAATCATCCCCACATAACCGGCCAGCGATGACGCGCCGGCGCCGATCAGAAATCCAATTGCCGTCAACAAACCAAATTTATCGGACACCGCCCCCGCGCCCCACAACAGGACGAAGAGCACTGCGGCAACAACGCCGACGGTTCGGTATTGACGATTCAGATACGCACTCGCGCCCTCTTGAATCGCCTTGGCGATTTCTTGCATTTTGGGATTACCGGCGTCGAGCTTGAACACCCACATCGCCAGATAGAGGCCATAGGCAATGCCGGTGACGGCTGCGAGGAGTGCGAAGGAAATGATGGCTGAGTCGCTCACGGGTTACCCTCCTAGTGGTTAAACGACCGTTGAATGTCGCTCAATTCCCCGTGGCTTCAACCCATCCGAAGGACACTTCAAGAAGAAGTCCGCAGGGTGGTGCAGGTGCCGCTATGGTGCTAACTAGCCGAAAAACTTGGCTAGTCTATACAGATGGCCGAAAGGGATCAAGGCGAAAGATGGAGAAATAGCAAGAAGAACAACCTGCTGAGAGTCTCCCCGGCGGTTTGCGGATCAAAAAGAGACTTGTTATAGTCCGCACTGGTGGAGGGCTGTATGGGATTTGAACCGAACTATATCGTGATCGACGGACAGACATTCAGCAAGGTCAAGCTCGCGCTGGACAACCATGTCTACAAGAACTGCCAGATCGACGATTGCGATCTCTACTACAGCGGCGGACAATACGAACTGCTCGATACCCACGTAACCAACTCACGCCTGGTCCTCAACCACCCCGCCAAGGGCATCTACAATTCTCTGCAAATCTTCAAGATGAAGTCGCCGAGCTCCACGATCATCTTTGAGTAACATCCATCCTATCTCGACAAACGTCGTCGGCTCTCGCAGCACCGAACATTATTGCCTTCTACTAAGCCGACGCCACGGCAAGAGCACCGTTCCAGCCTGACTCCTTGACAGAGCGTACGACATCACGTACCGTCACTACATCAGAAGGCCATCGACTCGTCTGGGAGAATCTGCCATGACTACGCTCAAAGCCAGCGCCGCTCGCTCAAAGCTGTATCGACTGATCGATGAAACCGCAGCCTCACACGAACCGATTATGATCGCAGGGAAACGGTCAAGCGCGGTGCTGGTGTCCGAAGAAGATTGGCGCGCGATGCAAGAAACCGTATATCTCCTTTCCATCCCCCGCATGAGGCAATCTATCCGCAAGGGAATTGCGACGCCTATCGAAAAATGCTCGAAAGCCCCCGGATGGTGAAGTGGCAACTCGTCTTTACGAAGCAGGCTCAGAAGGATGCAAAGAAGAATGCTGCGGCAGGCCTGCGAGAAAAAACCGAGCGCTTGCTGGAAATCCTTCGGAAAAACCCATTCCAGACTCCCCCTCCCTACGAGGAATTGGTCGGTGACTTAGAAGGCGCTTATTCGCGAAGAATCACCATTCAACACAGGCTCGCCTACCAGGTGCTCGCACCGGACAAAACTGTGAAGATCTTGTGTATGTGGACCCATTACGAATAGCCCTCGTCACCGATTCCTCAACCATCCCGCCAAGGGCATCTACAATTCTCTGCACATCTTCAAGATGAAGTCGCCGAGCTCCACAATCATCTTCGAGTAACATCCATCGTATCTCGGCAAACGTCGTCGGCTCTCGCGTGCGCGAAAACCGTCCTGACTTCTGCAGAAAGCTACGCGTCGCGAGCGATGAGATGCGGCTACTTATTGATGGGAATGTTCTCGGTGCGTTTGACGATGTCGATCGCCTGGAAGACCGGATCTTGCGATCCCTTGGAGGCTTCGGCTTCGACACGCTGGAGGAACGGCGCAGGCCCTGTGATCGGCGCGTAGTTGAGTGTTACATCGACGTCGAAGGTCTTCGTGTCTTTCGGAGTGGGGAAGGTAAAGGTCTCGACTCTCGTTTCATCAGGTTTGAGAACCGTGTCTTCCAACACTTTCGCCGCCTCAAAATCAAAGACCGTCTTCTGCCCCTTCGCATCGGCATAGGTCCGGCCATAAATCCGCTTGTCAGCGAACACCGTCTTCAGATTTTTCCCTTTGATGTCGAGATCCAACACCACCGACGCCCAGGCCGGATGAGTCGTGGGCAGGTTATGCGGCACGAGGCTTTGTACTTTCACAATGACGGTCGTCTTGTCCCCGTCGATCTTGGTTTGCACATCCAGCTTCGCTGCTTCCTGCCGTAGCTTGCCGATGCGCCCGGGGAACGTATGGTTGGCCACTTTGCGCTTTTTCTCGCCGTTGGCCGACTCCCCGACCTGCTCAGGCATATGGCAGCTCTGGCATTCTTTGCCGGACTTCACCGCCTGGCTCTGCTCGTAACTTCCGAGCAAATCGTTGGCCTTGCCCAGATTCGCCGCCGAGGGCACGGACTGGTGACAATTCAGACAGAGGTCGGACTTCTGAAACAGTCCCAGCTCCATCGATTGATGCGCGAGATTCTGAACAAAATCTTTGTAGGGGCCATAGAGCGTCTTGCTGCCCAATTCATACTTCGGTTCCGGCGGATGCTTGGCTCGATCGACCTGCTTGATCAAATGGCATTGTGCGCAGGCAACACCGTCCAACGAGGGATCACCCGACTTGGCCTGATCGACAAACAGCTGGGCCTGCTCAGGAAATTCACGCACGTGGGGCGCGTGGCAACGGAAGCACATCGCTTTGTCTTTGCCTGCAGAGGAATTCAGATAGGCATCCAGCGAGGCACGGAAGGCCGGCGAATGGATCGACTTGGAGAGCGGAGAGGTTTCCCACTCTTCAAACACGCGCTCATGGCACCGCTTGCACTTGCTGGAGCTGGGAAAGGCTTTTTCGATTACGGCCTGAGACTTCGCATCCTGCGCATGCAAGACAGGCTCGCCCCCGCTCCAGACCGCCAGGACACCGACAAGCACTGCGGCGCCCACGACGACCTGCTTCATGCGCCCGAATAACCCCACGTCATAATCTCTTTTCAATATTCACCCTACAATGTCTTGACGCGATAGGTCAGGAGACGCGGCTGTTGGTACTCATCAAGCACATGCTTGGCCTCGTCCCGCTCCTTGTCGTTCTTCAATGTCGCCAGATAAGCTTCCCGCAGAACCGGCTCCGGCGTCGGAATCAAGGCATAGCTCAACACGGCCTCAACCGAGGCTGGTGTCGAACCCGCCGGCATCGAATAGGCAAACGGCACCTTCCTCGTATTGCCGCCCTTAATGAAGGGATCCGGAATCGGACCGCGCAGAATTTTGTCATACGGCAAACCAAACCGCTTCGTCTCTTCCGCTAAGACCTTGCCTGCCGCGTCTTTGACGGTGATGGTGAGGAGCACCTGCTTGAGCACCGGATCCCCGTCAGGGAAACTGTGGGGGAGACTGCCCATCTTGACCAGCGTCGTGCCCTCCACCGTGTTGTTCGACTTCGCCACCTCGATATCGACACGCGGCATCCATTCCGCCTGGAGATTCCGGTTTTTTAACAACGTGCCGGGAATAACAACGCCTCGAAACCAGTGCCGGCCGATGGCTCGCGTCATCGATCCGCGTTTGGACGTCGAACTGCCGGTCGAGGGCTCCATGTGGCAGTCCTGACAGATCGTCCCCTGGAGAATTTCCCCCGGCAGCTCCCGCTTCGTCACATCCTTCACTTTGTCGAAATGGCAGGACGTGCAGTAATTCGCTCCGCGGAACAGATCGGACTGCGCCCCGATGTGCACGAGGTTTTCTTCCGGATTCGCAAAGGGGCCATAGAGCGTCTTCCCCGGCATCAGCTTGAAGGTCGGCGGAGGACCGGGCGTCGCGGAGACGGCACCGATCATGTGACACGTGGCGCAGCCGATCCCTTCGACCTGCGGTTTTCCGGCTAACACCTGCGCCACAATCTTTTCTGCATGCTGGGGGAACACCGTCGTAGACGGAACATGGCAGGACAGGCACCGCTGCTGTTCATCGGGAGTCGGCTTCGTCTGCATCCACACGCCCAATACGGTTCGAAAGACTGGCGACTCCAGCGAGGTCCCGTGCAAGAGCGCGGCATCGACACGGCCGAAGGTTTTCAGATCCGGCGTCTGCTCCCGCATACCTTTCCACTCTTCATAGTGGCGGTCATGACATTGCTTGCAGTCTTCAGAGCGGATGAACACGTTCTCGATTTCGGCCACCCAGTCGGGCGTTACCGGAGCATCGGACTTTTGCGCAATGGCCCGCTCATGCGAGAGCGCAGTCAGCCCAATGGCGAGCAGAAGAAAACATCCGATGGTCAGGCGTCGCGTCAATGACATCTGTTGCTCTTAATCCCGCTTGCAGCCGACAAAATGAAAATTCACGCCCCACCCGACCGGATCGCCGGGATCAGCCGGTTCATAGGTCCCGAGGGTAAAGTTGCATTCCTTCATCGCTTTTTTGATCGCGATCCCAAAATCCGTCATATTCCTGATTTCCGTCTTATCGATTTCCTTGATGACGGATCGCACTTTGATGCCGGCATAGTCGGCCCGGGAGTTCCCAATCACTTCGAATACGGCGACACCCTTCGCCTCCTGCAGCTTCAGCTCTTTCCGAATATCCTCGTCCACCGATCCAACCATCACACCGAATTCCTCGCCCAACCTAACCGCCTCATCCTCGGTCATGACCACGGCGTCAGCCGCCCACGATACCGCAGGCGCACCGCCTGCCATCGTGAAACCTGACAGACAGATGGCTAGGAAAAGACTCCGACCGAAGCGAAAGGAAATGGTCACGAATCGTTGGCTCCTCATAGCGATACGGTTACGAGTCACCGACAGATGCGACTGCCGATTTATTAGACCAGGGAACTTAGAGCTTGGCAATCGGATCAATAGCCAGCTGGAACCAGGGAGCCACGGACTTCTGTCCGTTGCGCTCTTTGTTCTCGCCGTTCCACACTGCGAACGAGACGGTCTGCACACGACCAGGGATGAGCTTCGCCTCATTCTCTTGCTCTTCGCTCACCAGCGGTCGGCGCATCACGACACGCCATACGCCGTCTTTCCATTGCGCCTTTCCTTGAATCCGTCCCTGCTTCTCCTTGGTGGTCAAGGTGCTGAATCCTCCACCGATCAGATCTTCCACGGACGAGACCCGCCGGGGAATGACTTCGAACGTGCGCACGCCGCCTTCCTTCTTTTCGGCTTGGCGGGAGGCGCGACGGTCGATATCGCTCTGCCAATCGGCTTTCCAATGCCAGATGTTGATGTAGTGATCGAGCTGGCCCATGCAGAAGAATGCCGGCGCGTCTCCGAGCGGCAATCCGATGGCGACGCCGTCTCGAAAGGTCCCGGGAGTCAGGCGATCGTTCTTGGTATTGTCCTGCCACTCCAACAGAAATGCGATCTCGGTGCCGTTATGGAGAGAACGTACGACGAGTGCCCGCGCCGTGGGCTCAGGCCAGACCGGACGCGTAATGACTTGCCCGCTGAGCGGTACCGTTAAGGAAGGAACGTTGGCCCAGGCCGCATCGTCAGGAGTCGACGGTAGTTCGCCCTCGACGAAATAGGACCGGATGGTCATGCCCGCTGAACTGACCAGCGGAATTCCCAACCCGCCCAGGACACTTCCGATAGCGAAGAGGCCGGCAAAAAACACCAGCAGAAGAGAACGGGACTGGCTGAGATTCGTCATTCGCACCATGCAGATGATTGCAGATGATTCGAAGTTCGACGGTCGCCGCCTGGTCACAGTAGATTACCAGACAATTCGCCGAGAGGCCAGACACACCCCTAGGTGGATCCCTATGACAGCTTGACCCGGCGAATTTTGTTCTCGCCGCGTTCGCAAATATAGAGATGATCCTGCGAGTCGAGCGTCAATCCGACCGGTGAGTTCACCACGGCTTCGATGCCCAGCAAGCCGTCGCCGTGCTTGACCGTGCCGGCCGATTCTTTGGCGACAAACCGCGCGGCGCCGCATCCGCCCATGTTCTTGTCTTCATATCCGCTGTCGCCATTGCCCGCCACCGTGGTAATCGTGCCGGTTACCGCATCAATCCGCCGCACACGATGATTCATGGTATCGGCGACGTAGAGATTGTCCTCAGCATCAAAAACGACTCCCTCGGGCGCATGCAGCATCGACTTCACGGCCGGTTTGTCGTCGCCATCGTAACCGTACCGACAGATCCCCGCCACCGTAGAAATGATCCCGGTCTGCATGTCGATCTTTCTCACGCGGTTGCTGCCCTTATCCACGACGACGATGTTGCCCTTGCTATCGACAGCCATTCCGACGAGATCATAAAGGCGCGCTTCCGTCGCGGGTTTCCCGTCATCCAGATACATCGACAAATCCAGACCATCGGAGCAAACCGGCATCAGCCAGCCCTGGTCATCGCTGAAATCGATGCCGATCGCATCCCCGGAAAGCACGACGAGGCTGCGCGCCACCAACGGCTGCTCGCGCGATTCATCTTCCGCCGTCCAGGCGCCGGCCACCGTCGTCACCATCCCGGTCCGCGCATCGAATCGGCGGACTTTATGCGCCTGCGTATCGGCGATGTACATGACATCATCCCGATCGAATGCAATCGCGGCAGGCCAGGTCAGATTCACTTCAAGCGCCGAACCATCGCCATTGAACCCGTGCTGGCCGGTCCCGACGACGGTCGTAATGACACCGGTCTCCCGATCGACTCGGCGAATCCGGTTGCTGCCGGAGTCGCAAATGAAGAGGTTATTCTGTGAATCGAACGCGACATCCAGCGGCAGATACAGGCCGGCTTCTCCGCAGAGCCCCTCATCACCGCTGTAGCAGGTCTCCCCGATTCCGGCAAAATTGTGCAGTGTGCCCTCAGCAATATTGACTCGCCGGATACGATCCGACCCGGACTCGGCAAAATAGAGCCACTTCTCTTCTTTGTCGAGCGCGACATGGTGCGGGAGCGGAATTCCCGCTTTCACCGCCCGCTTCCCGTCACCGGTACTCCGGGCCTTCCCGTTTCCCGCAAAGGTCTCGATATAGCCGCCGGCTAACTGCAGTTCTGTATCCATAGACGTCTGTGCGTCTCCACTTCACATCGGAAAGAAAACTTACGCGCGCGAGGCCGGTTGCGCGACGGCAGCCGGCTGATCGACGGTCATCGATTGAACCGGAGCCGCGGTAATGGCCTGCGCCGGAGCTGCCGCTTGTTGCTGCGCGGCGAGTGCCTGGGCCTCGGCCTCAATGGCGTCGGCCTCGTGCACGGACTTCTTGAAGCCCTTGATGGCTTTGCCCAATCCCTCTCCCAGCTGCGGCAACTTGCCGGCGCCGAAAATGATCAGCACGATCACGAGAATGAGGATCAGCTCTGTGAATCCAAGACTCCCAAACATGATGGACTCCTTCGTAAGGGGTAAATCAGGATGCGGAACTTTCTTTGGCCTTTTTGGCGAACCGCTCTTTCAACCGCTTCCGCGCTTCTTCCGCCTGCTCGAACATTTTGCACTTGTCGTACACGCTGATGAGATTGTAGTACGCCAACGGCTCGTCGGGATTATTCTCGACGGCGCTCTCCATCACCTTGATCGCCAGGTCGGACTTCTTGTGATTCAGCGCGATCTCCATCAACTTGAAGCTGGCTTCCAGATGCGTGGGCTCGAGTTCGAGCGTGCGCATGTAACACTGGATGCCCATATCGATCGTGTTGTAGTCGGACACCAGGGGATTATCCAGTTCCACATACACGCTGGCGAGATTGTACCAGGCGATCGGATCTTCCGGGGTCATCTCAACCAGGCGCTCGTAGTAATCCTTGGCTTCCATGAACTTCTTCTTATCCGCATAGACCCGGCCCAGATTGAACAACGCAAGGATGTCATGCGGGAAGACTTCAAGCGCATGCTTGAATTCGGCCTCGGCTTCGTCGGCCATGTTCTTCGTAGCGTAGATGGTCCCAAGATTCGAATAGTACATGGCGAGCGAGCGATTCATCTCGGCGCGCAAGCCCTCAGCCATTTCAATCGACTTCTTGACCTCGACCAAGGCATCGTCCATCCGCCCTTTGCTGAAGTACAATTCACCCAACCGGCAGCGGGCTTGGAAATCGTCCGGCTCTTCCGCCAGCAATTTTTCGATCGCCAGGATTTCTTCGTCGGGTGAGAGCGGTTGATCTCCAGGATCCAGCGCGGTCGCCGTTTGCGTGGGTTCATTGCTTGGGTTCGTTGTGTCCATACATGCCCCTGTGTCAGTTGCGGTGATTATACCTGTTCGGTTGCCAGGGCATCCGAAGAGCCCATAAGCGTATTCGTGGCGGTCGCCGGAGACTCCGAGACCGCCGGTCTGACCCGATCCATCGTGAGCAACATCACTCCTAAAAGTACCATCAGCGTGAGATTGGAAAAGAGCAACGCATATCCTGCGATAAACATCAGGCCGATCCCATACCCCGCCAGCCGTCCCATATTGAGCAGCTTAATGACGGTATAGGACCAACAGAGCAGCCCCCCCATGTAAATGGCAAAGGGCAGATAGAAGGTATAGCCCATGCCGAACTGGAAAATCCACCCGATCCCCTGGGAGGCTTGCCGAACCCCTGATGCCAAGGCCGGATCATACAAGCCGAGCAGATAATCGGTAAAGATGAGGGTGGTGAAGATCGTCCCCGTCGTCGCCCAGAACCAGATTGCCCGGCTCCGCTGAACGCGGTTTTTCGTCTTGAGCGAAAGCCCCTGCCCATAGGCCACAAACGTCAGAAAACTCGCCAGCACCATCAAGGCTTCGCCGATTCGATGGGCCTCATACACGAACGGCGGTGCCGCCACGGTATTCGCCACGCTGTAGGCCGTAGAAAGAATCTGATAGTAGAGCCACCCGGAAATACCGACGTAAAACGTCACCCCGAAAATCCGATGGGACCGCTGCTGCTGCGTCGAGACATACTCGAACATGAATAACGTCAACGCCAGAAATGCCACGACGTTATAGATCAACGACCCGATCATGCCGGAAGGCACCACTAAGAAGGCCGCCGTTAGGAGCAGCAGCAACACCACACAGCTCATCGCCACCTTGGTTGCCCGGCTCACGTCCTGGCCGGCGCTTCGATTGACCATCGTCAACCCCAGCGAGAGGAACAAGAGGATCGCCACGATGTTGAGCAGCCAGGTTCCAATTTCCGTAAGCGTCGTGAAGGTCGGAGTGATCCATGGATGCGCGACCGCCATCTTGCTCAGATGCATTCCCAGCCGAGAGACCAGACGATAGAGCACCAGCTCAAGGAATGAGGTCAGCAGGACGAGCTTGATCGTATATTCGAACATCGGGCCGTAATCGCTGATCCGGCCTGAAATCCGATCACTCATCGTCGCGCTTTTCATGCCCCTCGTACACTCCAACCAGCAAGGGTTTGATTATAGCTGTCGCAAAAAAACAGGGTCAATGCCGGGCCGCTGCCACCGTCCGAGGATACACGGACACACTGACCGGCTACGGCGTTTCGACGGGCTGCGCCTTTTCATGGGCGATATAGAGCAATCCGTCCGCCATCGAGTAATTGAACGGCAATTCACACACCACTTCACTCACCCGTTCATACACATGCTGATAGAGCTTCTCTGACTCGTCCGGCGTCATCCCCTCTTGCACCTCATAAAAGAATCCCAGACTCAAATCTTCGGCAGAGGGCCGCATGATTCTGCGTATCCCATATCCCCCAGGATCGCTCATGATCGGAGCTTCCTTTTCAAGATCGAACAGGCAGGGTTGGCAGGAGAATCCGAACGACTCGTGCAGCTTCTTGTTCTCCACGATGAAATTCATCGTTTCCAGCGCTTCTTCTTCCTTCTCCGTGGGAAATCCGACAATGATGTAACAGTGCACCGCAATGCCCAGGTCCACGCAGTCGTCGGCAATTCGCCGAACCCACTCTTGCTTGATGCCCTTCTTCATGAAATCCATAATGCGCTGATTGAAGGACTCCAAGCCGAACACGATCTTGAGACAACCGGCGTCACGCATGGACGTCAGAAGTTCGCGGGAGAGGTTCTTTTCGAACCGCATTTCACAGGTCCACTTGATATCCAGCTTCTGCTCAGTCATCTGCTGGCAAAGCCGCTTCGTGGGAGCCAGCGCAAAACATTCATCGGTAAAAAAGAAATTCTGCGCCCCATACCGCTGCTTGAGCCATTTCAGCTCTTCAATCGTCCGGCCCGGCTCCTTCTGCCGAAAATTCTGGTGATCAAGCGTCAGGGCGCAGAACGCGCAATCTTTGTAGTAGCACCCGCGCGAAAACTGAACCGGCAAGACCGGCTCCGGCGAGAGATATTTGTCGAGCGGAAACCCATCATAGTTCGGTGCCGGCAACTGGTTCACATTCTCAGAGTAGAACGGCTGGTTGACCGTGATTTTTCCATTCTGGCGATAGATTAGATTCGGCACCTTGCTGAAATCTTTTTTGCCGGCCATCTGATTGACCAGCTCCAGCAACGCCGTCTCTCCCTCAAACACCACAATGTCGTCGGTGATATCGAACAGGCTCGGGCAACGACGAATATTATCGACCAAGCGGGTAAAGATGCTTCCCCCGATCGTAATATGCAGGTCCGGAGCTGCTTCCTTGATCAATCGGCATAGCGTCAGGCCAGGAATAATCTGCGACGTGGCCGTAATCGACACGCCGATCAGATCCGGACGATCGTTCACGATGGACGGAATAAATTTGTCGCGGAATAGGCTGATATAGGGATTCTGAGCTTCATCTCGAATGACCTTCATAAGATCTTTCGAGGAATAGATCGAATAATTGCTGAACTGATTATCCACAACCGTCAATCGGGTTGGGAAATATACCGACGACACCAGCTCCAGCCATTTATCGATCATAAAGAGACTGCCGCGGTAGGCATCGAGGTCGTAAAACGCCTCGCTGCGCAGCGTCTCTTTGGCCAGCTCCACGCGATCAATCAAATAGGGAAATCGGTCGAGCGACTCCGCAATCTTAGCGGCATGCTCACGACTTCCAGGGCCACTCTCTCCGATCGTACTTCGCTCCAATTCCCGCTGCTTCGCGAGCAATTGCTCATGCACCTCCGCTCCAAATGAGCGGGTCAGCAGTTGGTCAAGCAGCTCAATTCCGAGATCCCGCTGAGAGACGTCTTTCACGCCGCCCTGATGCAGAAATCCGGTGAGAGAGGGAAGACTGAGATACGGTTGAGAGGGATGCCAGGTAGGCGGAAACAACAACGAGACTTTCATGGAAACCACTTTCTAATATCTTCGGAAAATCAGATAGTTTCGAATGATTTCACTCACCGTTTATACACTCCCGTCTTCTTCATTTGCAACCCTGCTGTAGCACACTCTGCGAGATAGAGAGAGACCTGCCTCACGGGCCCGCAGCACCCGCGCAAAAAGAAAAAGCCCCGGGTCAATTCGCCATTCACATAGCGCAGACCCGGGGCCATTTTCTCACTTTACCTCAACGCATTCAGCGATGAGCGATGGTCTCTCGCGAGACCGCTTCACTCACGGAAGCTTGAGCGTGAACCAAGTGGAGAGCGCCTTCATACCGTTGCGCTCAATGTTGTTTCCATCCCAGACTGCAAAGGCGATGGGCACAGACATTCCCGGCTTGAACTGCGTGTCGTTCGGATCGCTGGTCTCCAGGCTGCGCTTGATAACCACGCGCCAGGTCGGACCAGTGTAACCGCCACCCTTGACGGAGCCTGACGGCTCCCACACACCGTTCCCGAGCACATCCTGATGGGCCTGGGTGGTGAGGGTGCTGAATCCGTTGGCATTCAAGTCTTCAACCGAGCTCACGCGGAGCGTCGGGTCTGACATGATGTTACCGGACCAGATACCTGAATTGAATGGTCCAAGGCTCCGACCGATCCGATCAGGATAGGTCACGCCACCGGCCGGCTCTTCGAAATAGTAGTCCCAGAAAATGCCTGGGTACTGATCGTCCACGTCCCACATACCCGCGCTGTCCTTACCAAGATCCTTCTGCCATTCCGCGTTCCACCGCCAGATGTTGGTGGTTCCGCCGGACTGACCCATGCACTGGAACGGTGGCGCACCTGATGTGGTCACCGGGAACATGATCGCAGCCTGGTCGCGGAAATCCTGCGGACCAATGGCTGTGTCATTCTTGGTCTGATCGCTCCACTCTACACGCAGGCCGAGCTCCTTACCGTTGCTCATCGCCTTCACGAACATCGACTTGACGGAAATGTTCGGGTGCATAGGTGTCGTGATCAGCTGACCGCTCAATGGAACGATTACACCAGGGACGCTCTCCCACAAGGGGTTGGCGCCATCCATGGGAATCGGTCCCTTGACTGCCTTCGCCGGGATCGTCACCGGCTGGCTGACGGCCAAGGGCACTTGCCCGATCGTCAGCATGACGCCGACGACGAGGGCAGAGAGCAGAATGCTAAACACCAATTTCTTGTTGGTCGTCTGCACAACTCTCATACAGCAAATCCCTCCTCTCAAATTAATGATTAAATAACATCGCCCAAAATAACTGCCGTATAACTACCGTCGAGAAAACGAGAAATAATTGCTCGGAACCTACGCGGTTCCGACTGGTCCGCCCTCCTCCTTGTCCTTATCCTTGTCCTTCACATCTAGAAAGGACTGCGCGCCGACTTCGTTCAACAATACGCTCAACTCATTCCCCTGATCCTGCGCGCCACACTCGTACGTCTGACCTTCGGGCGAATTAAAGGTCGCCGGACGATAATCTGTTTCCGTATAGGGCTGCGGAGTCACGCCAAGGAACGCGGTCTCGAATTCAATCCAGTCAGAAGTCATGTCCGCGACGATCTTGAACAGTCCGGAATCAGACTTTTTCGTCAGCATCCGGCAAAACAGCGGCACCCATCGCCCGATGTGATTTTTGACAAATTTTTTCTGCGCGTCCACAACGATCTGCGTCTTGTCGGCACCGTCATGGCAGCGGGAATACGACTCTTTGTAGGCCAGGAAATGCATGAACTCAAACTCAACACTGAGATGGTCGAGCCGCTCATGAATATCCTTCGACAATTCGACGCCGAACGCCTTATAGAATCCGGCGATGTCGCCCATGGTATGGGATTGCGCAAACACGTGATCGTTACCGAAGAGGGTTTCATAGGGAGGACAATCCAGCGTGATCACGTTGCTGAATACACGCCGATGCTCCGATTGAAGATCGCTGAGCTGCCAGTTGACGCATTCTGACGCCACCAGCTTTTCGACATTATCTAACTGCTTTTTCAAAGCAGCCAGCTTCAGCTTGGCGCGATCTCCACCCTGATTGGCATCCAGAGCTGCCTGGAGAGCATCCAAGGCCGCGCGACCGTCTTCGACAAACTCCCCGCACTGCAAGTAATCAAGAAACTCCTCGTCCTCAGGATACAAAAGGCTCCAAGAAACAAGGAGATATAACTTGCTGCGATTGAGCGCTCGCTCAACGGCGGGAGAATCTTTGATCGTCGGGGTATTATTAGGAATAACGGCAGCAGCGGTAGATGTTGCAGTCTGCACCGATTGTTTACTCGTCATGACAATTGTCTCCTGGATGTGGGAATCAACCCAGGCCTCACAACTCACATAACTTCAGAACCAGCACTACCTTGACCTATCACGGGCCTGCGTATGATAGGTAAAGGTCATAGGGATGTCAAGCAAGAACTCGGACTTCAATCCATAGATTTCAGCCCGTTTACTTTTTATTTATTCCCTCTAGACATTTCAATTCACCGCTTCAGAACAGTTGATTTAAATTTCCATCAACTCTCAGAGCCCGGCGAGTTGTCGCGCGGGTATCACGCGGATCGCCACGTGATCATTGACGGTATTACAGATATGTTCACACATGCCGCAACCCACACAACCCTCTGCGGACACCTCAAGCCGCATGGTTGAAAAATCCATCGATAAGGCATCCACAGGACACTTCGAGACGCAAGCATGACACCCCTGACCGGCCGTGCACAGCCGCTGAGACACCTGCGCCACCCCGAGGCGAAGATCAGATATCCGATCGATCGGCCGCAATGCGTCCGTCGAACAGGCAGTAATGCAAGGAAGATCGTCACACAAAAGGCAGGGCGCCTGGTCGGCAACAATCACCGGGGTGCCGTCCCCGGCATGGCAGACAATCGCACCCGGATCGCAGGCCTTGATACAGTCGCCGCATTTCGTGCAGCGATCCAGAAACAAGACTTCTTCTACAGCCCCCGGCGGACGCAGCCAATCCGTCCGCAAAACCGGAGCCGGCGCCTCAGGCACAGCATCGACCTGCTTGGAAAACTCCTGCGCCGCCTTGGCGACGGACATCACAGAATCTTTCAGAAAGTCTCGCCGGCCATATGAAGGGTTAGATGCCATGATGCTCGTTGAGTCAGCAGATAATCAAAACGCCTATTCAACGAAGCTGCAGCGAGTGAACGTCCGACGTGCACCCTCGCGGGACGCAGAAGCCTTGAACGATGCGAGAACGACGCTGGTAGGTGCTTTCATCATTTCTGCACCTACATGACGCCGTCAGCCCGCAACTTGTAAACTTCCACGCACCGGTCGCAGCCGCCGTACTCAATATCCCATCCGGGATGATTCTCGCGGATGAAGTCCAAGACATAGGGCTCCAGCTTGGTGCCCATATCTTCCACCCATGAATAGGTTGGAAAGCGGCAGAGCGGGCAGGGAAAGCCCGGCATCAGCATAACCTTATTTTCCGTCTCTGGAACCTCGCCCCCTTCCACATCGACCGCGCGATCCATCACACGCAAGGTATCGGTCGACATTTCGATTAACTCAGAATGGGTGAAATACGAGATCTGCCAAAGGCCTTCGAATACCGACTTCAACTGGGGCGGCGCGATCTTCCGGTACCACGACCGAAACTCCTTGAACCGATCCTCTTTGCTCAGCATCGGCTCCCGACCCGCCGCGCTCAACCGGCTATCGACGCTCACACTCCACAGCACGCGGTAGCGCTGCAAAATCAACGTTTCTTCTCCGGAGTTCTGTCCGACTTTCGTATCAGGGTCATATCCGAACACCGGATCGAGCATGTCCGAGATGTGCATCAGTTCATGGCGGCAATAGCGGGTCAAGGCGGGATCATAGAACCGTCGCGGGATCAGCTTAATACCCACACCCTTCATGCCCTTGGCCTCAAAATCTTTGGCCAAATCCTGCTCGACCGATCCCCACTTGCGAAGAATGTCGACGCCTTCCTGATCCTCTTTCAGCACGCCTTTCACCAGCACAATCCCGACCTTATCCTTTAAGAGCGGATATTCGTTGAACGAATCCCGAATAATGTCGGAGAACCCCCACGTACCGAACAGATACTGATACAGCTTCTTAAATTCCCCTTCCCGATCCTCAAGCATAAACTTCTCATAGATCGGATCGGCATGCTCATGAAACTCCTTATAGTACGTCGGATCGCCTTCGCGCTCCGTCTTTTCCACAAAGGAGTCGATTACCTCTTGCAGCAATGCGGGTTGAAATCTGATTTCCATTGGAAGCCTCGAAAGAATGGATGTGACGAGCACTCAGTGCGTTGACACCACCGGAATCGCCTGTGCGGGAAATACGGCGCCCCGCGCCACCTTGACTTGAACGCCAAGCATCTCTTACGATCTCTCAGCGCTGACGAGAGAAGTATACTGGCCCCAAAAGCCGATTTGCAATCAAGGGAGGTCCCTAGCCCTCCCGGTGAGTGGAGCACTCAATGCCTGAACACACAATGACACCCTCCCTGCCCGGCACCCCTCCGATAGCGACGCCCCCGGCGCCGCCTATCGACTTTCTCGAATACTGGAAAACCGATTGCCGGGAGATCAAAACCTTTCGAGGACACTCCCACGGCGTCTGGGCCGTCGCCTTCTCGCCGGATGGACTGACCCTGGCCAGCGGCGGAGCCGAACGCCTGGTGCGCATGTGGGATATTGAAACCGGCCGGCTCCTGCGCTCACTCCGCGGCCATACCAACGACATCCGCGCCATCGTCTTTACGCCGGACGGACTCACCCTCGCCACCGCGAGCGAAGATCGCACGATTCGCCTGTGGAATCCGAAGACCGGCGAACCGACCAAGCTCCTGTTCACCCGGTACGATCACAATGTATGCAGCCTCTCCCTTTCGCCGGACGGCCTCATGCTCGCGCGCGGGAGCCACAATAAAGACATCAAGATCTGGGAAGTCACCACCGGCACCGAATTGATGACCCTCCTTGGCAAAGACCAATACGATCACCACTGGTCTGTCTGCGTCGCCTTCTCGCCTGACGGCATCCACCTGGCGAGCGGCACCGACATCGGAAAAATTAAGTTGTGGGAAGTACTCCCGAGCGGCGAGGAAAAAGTCTTGCACGACGGGCACTGGCAGCGCGATGCCGATGACTCCACTGAAACCCGCGGCTACTTTATTGAAGATGACGGTGGATTCCAAAAACCGATGGACTACTGGATCGGCGCCATGATCTTCACGCCAGACGGCAAAACTCTCATCACCGGCAGCCGCGACAAAACCATTAAGTTCTTCGAAATGCCGAAGCTGATTGAGAAAAAGAGCCTGAATGGACACACCGCCTGGGTCAGAACCCTGGCCATCTCCCCTGACGGGAAAGTGCTCGCGAGTGCCGGGGACGATAACACCATCAAGTTCTGGGATATCGCCGCCGGTCGGCACTTCAAAACAGTGAAGGGCCATACTGCCGGCGTCCGCCAAATTACGTTTTCCCCGGACGGCAAACGGCTCGCCAGCGCCTCCTGGGATCGCACGATCAAGCTATGGGAAGGCGGAGCCGAACCGACCGAGTAAATCTAGCAGTTGCTCGTCAGCCGGCCGCGTGAGGCCGGCTGACAACAGCCCCTTCAATAGTATTCTCACCCCCAGATTAGCCTCAGACCTCTTCCTCTTCCACATCCTCAACTGCCTGCTTCAACGCAGAGACAAAGGCTTCCGGCTGAGCCAGGGCCGCCTCTGTCAGCTGAAATTCAGACACCAACACGCCGGCTTTATCGACAATGACGAGACGATACCCTGGTTTCATACCGTTCCTTTCAGGATCACAGATGGGATGGGACGGGAAGAGAGAAGAGATGGGACAGCGCGGGCATTATCTATTCTTCTTCTCCCTCGTCCCTCGCCGAGGGGATGCCGTAGCGTTTGCACTTTTCCCACAAGGCTTTGCGGGACAAACCGAGGATTTTCGATGCGGTGGTGCGACTCCCCTCCACCCGTTCAAAAACAGAGAGGATGTACTCTTTCTCAAATGCTTCTCGGGCCGTCGAGAGCGCGGTGAGCGACAGCTCTTTCTTCTTGGGCTTTCCGGTCAGGCCCTCATTGCAAAATCCGCAGGACTCTTGCGGTTCCCCGCCCTGATAGGGGCAGGCCTGAAAGCCGCACAGATCGGACGGCTGAATCGGCTCCCGATCACGGCCCAACGCCACCGCACGCTCGACCATATTCTCCAGCTCGCGCACATTACCCGGATAGGAATAGCGAATCAGCAGCTCTCGCGCCGGCTGTGAAAATCCGCGCAGCTTCTTGTTCATCTTAGTTGAGCAGGTCTGCAACACATGATCGGCGATGATGCTGATATCTTCCTGCCGCGCACGCAACGGTGGAATCACCACCTGAACGACATTCAAACGGTAAAACAGATCCTCTCGGAAGCGGCCCGCCGCCACCTCTTTCCGCAAGTCTTTCTGCGTCGCACAAACCAGCCGCACATCCACATCGATCGTCTGGTTACTCCCGACCCGTTCGAACTTCCGCTCCTGAAGGACACGCAGCAGTTTGACCTGGACGACCGGCGAGATCTCTCCGATTTCATCCAGGAATAAGGTGCCGCGATTGGCCATTTCGAACCGGCCCCGCCGCTGACGCAACGCGCCGGTGAACGCACCCTTCTCATGCCCGAAGAGCTCCGCCTCCAACAGCGATTCCGGAAGAGCCGCACAACTCACTTTGATCAAAGGGTAGTCACGACGCGGGCTGTTCTGATGCACGGCATTGGCCGCCAGTTCTTTTCCTGTGCCGCTTTCACCCAGGATTAATACGGTAGAATCCGTGGCCGCCACCGTCTTGATCTTATCCAGCACGGCCCGCATCTTCGTATTGGATCCGAGAATGCCGCCGAAGCTGAACTTATCCTCCAAGATCTCTTTCAGATCCTGATTCTCTTTGCGCAGCGCAACCACCGTCCCCGCGCGTTCGACAATCAGCAACAGCTCATCCATTTTGAACGGCTTGGTAATGTAGTCGAAGGCACCGAGCTTCATCGCACCCACGGCAGTTTCGACGGAGCCGTGCGCCGTAATCACCACCACTTCGGTCTGCGCCCGCGCCTCTTTGGCCGCCTTCAACACCGCCAGGCCATCGGCGCCCGGCAGTCGAAGATCGGTGATCACGAGATCGTATTCCCGTCGGCGCGCCTCTTCGATCCCTTCGGTTCCGGTGGCGGCGGCGCAGACATCATGGCCGACCGCTTCCAAGGCATCGACGATGGACAGGCGCATCAATGGCTCATCATCGACAATCAAAATCGTAAGAGCCATCATGCCCCTCGCTCCACCGGCTGCCGCTCATGCACGACGAGCACCCACCGGGCCTCGACGATGGGCAGGCGCATCAACGGTTGGTCATCGACCATCACCATCGTGAATGGCGTCATGAAACCCGCTCCGCCGGCTGCCGCTCGCGGGAGACGGGCAGCCAGAGTGTAAACACGGTGCCTTTGCCGACTTCACTATCCACAAGAATCTTGCCTCCATGCCGTTCAACAATCCCAAGACTCACCGACAAACCCAACCCCGTCCCTTCGCCTTCGCGCTTGGTCGTGAAGAACGGATCGAAAATCTTCGGCAGAACCGCCGCCGGAATGCCGGATCCGGTATCTCGAATTTCCACCAGACAAATCCCCTCTTCGACCCAGGTCCTGATCGAGAGAACTCCGCCCTCTTTCATCGCTTGCACGGCGTTCAAAATCAGATTCATCAAGACTTGCTCGATCATATGCCGGTCGATCATGACCGCCGGCAATCCATGGCCGAGCGCGGACTCGAGCACAATCCGGTTCGGCACGAACAAATGATTCGTCAGCACCAACACCCGCTCGATCACCGTATTGATGTCGGCCGGCGCAAATTCAGGCTGGTGCTGCTGAGAGAAATCCAACAACTGCCGAACGATCTTCTGCACGCGATGCAATCCGTCTTCCATCGACGCTAGGTATTCCTCACGCCGGGCTGGTGCGATCGTCCCCTTCGCGAGATTGTAAAGGCAGTTCAAGATGCCGCCCAGCGGATTGTTGATCTCATGGGCCACTCCCGCCGCGAGCTTGCCGACGGAGGCCAGCTTCTCTGAATTCCTGATTTGCTGCTCCAGCTTCTTCGTGTCGGTCATATCGCGGGCGATCCCGAGCACACCGAGAATCTCCCCGTCCACCCCATGCAACGGCGACACACTCACCATAACAGACCGGACTTCGCCCGTGCGGGTCACCACTTCCACCTCGTACACCTGCTTGGCGCCGATATCGAGCGTACTCTTGAGCCGCCGACCCCGATGCCGCTTGGACAACAAGGCCAGATACGGTCGGCCGATGAGATCGTCTTTCCGATAACCCCAGGATTCAATCTTGCTGTTGACGTAAGTAAAGCGCTGCTCCGTGTCCAGGGTATAGATCACATCGTTCGCATTTTCGAGCAGGTTCTCTAGATAGTGCTGTGTCTCTTCGATTTCCTTTGTGCGCTCCCGCACCTTCACTTCCAGTTCATCCCGATAGGACCGCAGTTGTTGCTCCATCCGCTTCCGGTCCGTGATGTCGCGGAGCTGAACCATGATCAACGGAGCTTCGGCGGCGCCGGTGCGAATCAGATCCATTTCCACCGGCGTCTCGACCCCGGCGGCCGTACGCACGGCGATTTCGTGGGTCGGGACCTGCCGCTGCCCTCCGGCCAATTCCATCAACAACGCACGGACCCCCTCGCGAAACGCGGGTAAGGCAATATCGAAAATACTGCGGCCAATCACCGACGCCTCCGAGTACCCCAGCGCCTGCTCTTCCCGATGATTGACCGCTACCACGGTCCCGTCACGATCCACCATGAAGACGGAGTCGGCCACGAGGTCGAAGAGCGCCTTGTAGCGTGCTTGCGAGGCCACCAACTCCTGTGTCCGCTCGGAGACGGCCGTTTCAAGCTTGCTCGTATATTGCTGAAGCTGCCGCTCCAGCTGATGCCGCTCGGTGACGTCTCGGACGAACGCGCGGGTGTGGACGATGCCGCCCCCCTCCTGATCGAACAACGCCGTGGCATGAATTTCCACATCGATCTGGCGGCCATCCTTCGCGAGAAAGATCGTTTCAATCGCATTGCGGCCCTTGACCATAAGCCGCTCAAGATAGCTCAGGATGTGACCGGCCTGGTCCGGCGGCGCCACGTCCCAGAGCCGCATCGTCAACATCTCATCGAGACTATACCCGAGCTTCTCCAACCCGGTCTGGTTCATATGGACAAACCGCCCTACCCGATCCAGCTGATAAATCATTTCCGGAGAGTGCTCGATCAGGTCCCGGTACTTTTCTTCTAACCGGTGCACCTCGAGCATCCGCTGTTCGATTTGCGTAAACGACAATTTCAGATTGGCGGCCATCTGGTTGAAGGCCCCGGCCAGGTGTTCGATTTCATCGCCGGTGCGGATCTGCAACGTTTGATCAAGCCGGCCGCTGGCGATCTCCAGCACGCCATCATGCAAGATCTTGATCGGCCGAGCGATCCGCCGGGCCACGATCAAACCGGTACCGACCAGCACCGCGAACACCAAGGCGCCGTACAGTAACACCCGAACAACCAGGCGCGTCAGCGGCGCGTAGGTCTCTTCCGGGTCCTGCCGAATGACCGTCACCCACTGCTTGCCGCCCATACTGCCGGGCGCCAAGGGTTCGCTGAACCGCACCGGAGCGAATCCGATCAAAGCATTGTGGCTGCCATGGGAATCGTCGGGTGCGATGGCCCAGCCAGCCTTGTCCTGCACGATGGTCTTCACAAACTCCGGCGTGACCGTGTGCTCTTCCGGCGACAACACCGGACATATCAGTGAGACCCCGTCGGAATTGAACAGCATCGCGTGGCCGGATGAGCCAATCGACACTTCTCCGATCGAATGGAACAGCGTATCCCGCCGGAGCAGAATGGTCACGGCGCCGATGACTCCCTGGCCGCCGTCCTCAATGATCGGAACCGCCACCACCACCACGTGCGTCCCGAAGGCCGGATCGAATGCGATATCGCTGACATACGGACGAGACACTTGCGACTTCACCACCGCCGTCCACCAAGACGTCTTGCCGTAGAAGTACTCCACCTGAGGAATAGAACTGACGACGAGGGCGCCGCGGGCGTCCGTAACCAGAATGCCCACATAGTCGGACTTCCGAATATCGTGCCAGCGGATGAGATAGTTCGTGACGATGCGGTTGATGAACAGCGGGAACTCGCTGCGCGTATCGCGCTGGCGCCAGCGCTGTTGCCAATCTTTGATCATGGCATCGATCGCGCGCTCGTCCTTACCCTCGTAGGTACGGTTCGATTCGGTCACGGCGGTGCGGAGAAACGGGGTCGCCCCGAGCTGCTGGGCTTCATTGATCCCGCGCGTCACATGCATTTCAGTGCGGCGCGAGGCCTCAACCGCCACTTCTTTGAAGTTGGCGCCGATGGCCTCGCGGAGCGCCCGCCGTTCTTCCACGTAGCTGAGCAGGAGAGAGAGGCTGAGTGGCAGCAGGCCCACCATCACGATGGCCGTGATGATTTTCTGCTGGAGACTGTGAGACCGACTCCAGAGTTTCATGCGGACGCCCCAAGCAACCTGCGGATAGAAACCGACGGCATCCGGAAACCGAGCGCTTCACGCCCGCGCGCCAACCGGCGCACGCGTGAGGGACGAGCGCGCGCCCGTCCCCGCTAGTTCCGTTTCATCATCTGTCCGCTCGTGCCTGGCCAGAGCAGGAGCAATGGACTGGCCACGAACACCGAGGAGTAGGTCCCGAAAATGACGCCGCCCAGGAGGGCGAGCGAAAAATCATGCAAGACTTCGCCGCCGGCCACGGTCAAGGGAACCAGCACAATGACCACCGTTAAACTCGTGACGATCGTCCGGCTGAGGACCTGATTGATGGCCGTGTTGATCGTCGTCTCTTCGGAATCACGCCGCCGCGATTTCAAATTCTCTCGAATCCGGTCGAACACCACGACAGTGTCGGTTAACGAGTATCCAGCCAGGGTCAACAGCGCCGTTACGACCAGCAGCGTGATTTCTTTATCCAGCAGATAAAACGCGCCCAGCACGGCCAGCACATCATGGAACGTGGCCAGGGCCGCCGCGACACCGAACCGCAACTCAAACCGGGCCGCGACGTACATAATGATGCCGGCAAAGGAGATGACGACCGCAATGAGCGCATCTTCCTGGAGCTTCTTCCCGATGGTCGGTCCGATCTCGGTCGAAGAGTCCACCGTAAACTTGTTGTTCGGGAACTCCTTGGTAAAGATCGCCATGACCCGTTCCGCCGTTTTCTCCTCGATCGTCGTCGAGGCTTTCACGCGGACGAGCAATTTGTTGTCCTGCCCGAATTCCTGCAGCTCCGCGTCACCGACCCCGTTCGACTCCAGCGCTTTTCGCGCTTCATCGATGTGGATGGCCTGCTCGAACTTCAGTTGCACGGCTGTGCCGCCGGCGAAGTCGATACCAAGATTGGCCGCGCCCCGCGCGATCTGCACGATCGCAATGAGCCCGAGCAATACCATGACGCCCGAGAACGCAAAGGACAGCTTGCGTTTGCCCATAAAATCAAAATTCGTTTTCCCAAGAATCTCTAACATGCTCACTCCCTTTTCGTCGCGTTCAGCTTTCAGTCTCCGCTACCAGCGTCACGGTTAGATGCTGAGCGTATCCACTTTCTTTCCTTGGTTCAGCAGGTCAAACACGACCTTGGTTCCGACAAAGGCCGTGAACAGATTGATCGCGATCCCCAAGCACAACGTGACGGCAAATCCCTTGATCGGCCCGGTGCCGAACAAGAACAGGGCCACGCCGGTGATCAAGGTCGTGACGTGCGCGTCGATGATCGTGAGCAGGGCCTTGTCATAGCCGCCATCCACCGCCAGTCGCACGGCTTTCCCGGCGCGCAATTCTTCGCGAATGCGCTCAAAAATCAGCACATTGGAGTCCACGCCCATACCGATGGTCAGCACGATCCCCGCGATGCCCGGCAGAGTCAGCGTCGCATTCAGCGCCGACAGCGCGCCGAGCAGACAGACCAGGTTCAGCAGCAAGGCGAAATCGGCGATCACCCCGGACAGCCGGTAATACACAATCATGAACACCACCACCAGCGCTCCGGCGATGAGCGTGGATTTCACCCCCTGATCGATGGAGTCCTGGCCGAGCGACGGCCCGACGGTGAGATCTTGAATGATCTTCAATGGAGCCGGAAGCGCACCGGCCCGCAGGACGATGGCCAGATCGTTGGCTTCCTGCGTGCTGAACGTCCCGGTAATCTGAGCCCGGCCACCGGAGATCCGGTCCTGAATCACGGGAGCGGAATAGATCGTGTTGTCGAGCACAACGGCCATGCGCTTCTTGATGTTCTCTCCGGTGATCCGTTCAAACTCCCGTCCGCCTTTGGCATCGAACGTGATGGAGACATAGGGGTCGTTGAACTCTCCGATCGAGACTCGCGCATCGCTCAACACATCGCCGGTAAGCATGACTCGCTTCTTGACCAGGTACGGCGTGCGGAATTCACGTCCGGTCTCTTTGTCGAGTTGGTGCTCGAACAGGATCTGATCGCCTTCCGGCACCTTGCCCTGGAACTGCGCCAAGACCTCGGCTTCTTTTTCCTTCGGGATACGGGCAGGGAAGTCCATCTTCATCATATTGTCTTCGTCGAGCATCTTGAACTCGAGCAAGGCCGTTTCCTTAATGAGGTCCTTCGCCCGCTTCGGTTCTTTGACACCCGGCAACTGCACGACAATCTGCTTCAAGCCTTGGCGCTGCACCAGCGGCTCAGACACGCCGAACTGGTCGATCCGGTTCCGGATCGTTTCGAGCGCCTGATTGATCGCCGAATCCTTGATCCGCTTGATCTCCGCCTCGCGTAACTCCCAGACGAGGCTGTTCGCCGATCCGACGGCCTCGACTTCAAAGAAGGTGGGATACTCTTCCGAGAGCTTCTGGATCTGCGCCTTCAACTCGGCATTGGCAAACTGAATGGTGATTTGATTCGACGCCGTCCGTTTCACCGATTCTGCCGGCAGCTTCTTGTCGACCAACATGTCCTGCAGGGAGTTCACCGATCGCTCGACGGCAATCTCGACGGCCCGGTCTTCATCGACCTCCATCACCATGTGAATGCCGCCCTGGAGGTCCAGCCCCAGCGTGATACCCTTATCCGGCAAAATCGTTCGCGCCCAGTCGGGCAAGGCCTGGTATAGAGGCTTGTACGACGGCAAAAAGAACACCACCGACAGCACAATGACCAACGCAAGTAACGCAAACCGTCCACCAACTTTTTTCATGTCTCCGCCACCCTCTCTTGCAGGATCCTGAAACAGCCCACAGGCATCGTTCTCGCCGTGCTCAGAGACTCACCGTACCGCCGCCTACGCCTCGCCTCTTCGCTTGCCGCAGCCTTGCCGGGCAGCCTGTTTGAGCATCCTCTTGTGATTACCGTCGTCCGACTACTCTTTGTCGTCGTCTTCCGCCCGTATTCTCGCAATATGCTCTTTCTGAATCTTGACCTTGGTATTGTCGGCAATCTGCAGCGTCACCGTCTCTTTGCCGAGATTGGTAATCGTTCCCCAGAAGCCCGACGCAGTGATGACCTTATCGCCTTTTTTCAGATCCTCGAGCATCGCTTTCTGCTGCTTTTGCCGCTTCTGTTGCGGCAGGATCAGCAGGAAATAAAAAATCACAAAAATCAGGACAAACGGCACCAACGAAAGCAGCGAACTCGATGTGCTCCCGCCGCCCCCAAGACCTTCCGCCCATGCCACCGACACCATTCCAACCATCATCATAAATCTGGCTCCCCTTACCTAGTCGAGGCCGGCCCGCGGTTCCTGCGCAGCGACTGCCGTCGCGCCGCCGACCCGCTCGGCTTCCGCCCGCGCGCGATAAAACTCCTCGCGCATTGTGAGAAATGTCCCCCGCTCGATCGACGAGCGCACCCGTTGC
The DNA here is from genome assembly GCF_900403705.1 of Nitrospira lenta. Taxonomy (NCBI): domain Bacteria; kingdom Pseudomonadati; phylum Nitrospirota; class Nitrospiria; order Nitrospirales; family Nitrospiraceae; genus Nitrospira; species Nitrospira lenta. The sequence goes on from NZ_OUNR01000017.1 coordinate 211,883, forward strand.
ATCAAATCGGCAAAGTACCAAAGGTTGTGAATCGTATTCAGCCGCGCGCCGAGCATTTCCTTCACGTTGAACAGGTGATGCAGATAGGCCCGCGAATAGCGCTTGCACACCGAGCAGCCGCAGTCCGGATCGATCGGCCGCTCGTCTTGCTTGTATTGCGCCTGCTTGATGGAAACCCGCCCGAAGCTGGTAAACAGCCATCCTGTTCGCCCATGACGGGACGGCACCACGCAATCGAAGAGATCAACTCCCCGAGCGACCCCTTCGATGAGATCTTCCGGAAGACCCACCCCCATCAGATAGCGCGGCTTGGCTTCCGGCAATTCCGGAGCGGTCACATCCAGCATGGCATACATGTCGGCTTTGCTCTCTCCGACGGAGAGTCCGCCGATGGCATAGCCTTCAAAATCCAGCGCCACCAGCTCTTGAGCCGAGATTCTCCTGAGGTCCGCTTCCAGCCCGCCCTGGACAATGCCGAAGAGCGCCTGATCGTTCCGCCGCCGACTCGCCTGACAGCGTTTCGCCCACGCCGTCGTCCGCTGCACGCCCTCCAGAATCGCCGCGCGCGATGCCGGCAGCGCGACGCATTGATCGAACGCCATGATGATGTCGGCGCCGAGCGCCTCTTCGATTTCAATCGCCGTTTCGGGCGTGATGAAATGCGTCGAGCCATCGATGTGCGACTGAAACGTCACCCCCTCATCGGTAATCTTGCACAGTTTCGCCAGGCTGAAAATCTGAAACCCGCCGCTATCGGTGAGAATCGCGCCCGGCCATCCCGTAAAAGCATGCAACCCGCCCAACTCCGCGACGACTTTGTGACCGGGGCGTAGATAAAGATGGTACGCATTGTTCAGCATGAGCCTGAACCCAAGATCGTGAAGATCCTCCGGCTCCAGCCCTTTCACCGGCCCCAATGAACCGACCGGCATGAACGCAGGCGTGTCGATGACGGCCCGGGCGGTGCGGAGTTGCCCCAGCCGCCCTTTGGTCTGTCGATCCTGCTGCCTGATCGTGAACTGCATCATGGTGCGGTGACGTTCCGTTACATCTGCTCGGGAGCTGAAATCCCCAAGACGGTTAATCCGTTTTTTACCACTTGCTGCACCGATCGCATCAACACCAACCGGGCTGCCGTCGTCGTGGGGGCAATGGCCTCCGCCACCGGCGCGTCACCGGTCTCCGAATCGGCCGCCGGAGGAAGAATCCGATGCTTGTTGTAAAACGTGTGCAGCAGCGCCGCCAGCTGCTGAAGATAGTAGGTCAGGCGATGCGGCTCAAACGCCAGCGCGCTGGCCTCCAGCACTTCGGGGAACATCGAGAGCTTCCGGATCAAGGCGAGCTCGTCAGGATCGGTCAGCACGGTCAGATCGGCTTCGGATGCCGTCGGACAGGCAATCCCACGCGCCGCAGCCACCCGCCAGAGGCTCGAAATCCTGGCATGGGCATATTGGACGTAGTAGACCGGATTATCCGATGACCGTTGCTTGGCCAGCTCTAAATCGAAATCCAGATGTGTGTTCGAGTCCCGCATGAGAAAAAAGAACATGGCGGCATCGACACCTACCTCGTCGATTACCTCACGCATGGTAATGAATTCACCGGAGCGCTTCGACATTTTGACTTCGGCGCCGCCGCGCAGCAACTTCACAAGCTGCACCAACACGACCTGCAGCCGCTCTTTCGGATACCCATAGGCCTGTATCACCGCCTGCATGCGCGGGATATATCCGTGGTGATCGGCTCCCCAGACATCGATCAAAAGGTCATAGCCTCGCTGGAGCTTGTCTCGATGATAGGCGATGTCGGACGCCAGGTAGGTGCACTCGCCATCCTGCTTACGAACCACGCGATCTTTCTCATCACCGAACTTCGACGACCGAAACCACAACGCGCCTTCATTTTCAAACAGAAGATCCTGCTGCTTCAACTCAGTAAAGGACCGCTCGACGGCACCGGACTCGATCAGCGAGGCTTCACTGAACCAGGATTCAAACTCAATGCCCAACAGAGACAGGTCTTCACGGATGTGCTGGAGCAGGGTCCGATAGGCCAGATCACGGCAGCGTTGCTCTGCCTCCGTCAGAGACAGCGTCGCCAGCGTTGCGCCATCGGATGCCTGAATCTGCTCGGCCGCAAGACGGATATACTCGCCGTGGTAACCCTCTTCCGGAAACGTGACGGGCGTCCCGGCAAGTTCCTGCAACCGCGCATACACGGAAGCGCCCAGGAGCTTCATCTGCCGACCGGCATCATTGATGTAGTATTCGCTGACCACGTCGTATCCGACCGCTCTCAGCAGGCGTGCCAACGCTTGACCAACCGCAGCACCTCGACCATGACCGACGTGCAACGGCCCGGTGGGATTGGCGCTGACATATTCGACCAGCACGCGCTTCCCGACTCCGACTGCAGACGTGCCGTAGGCCGCACCCTTCCGCTCGATGTCTCTCAAGACTTCCAACCAAATGCCAGGCTTCACAGTCAGGTTGAGAAAGCCTGGCCGGACAATCTCAACCCGCTCGAACAATTGATCACGGGTCAACAGATTGTCGGCAATGATTTTGGCAATGTCATGGGGGGCGCGTTTCTCTGAGGCGGCGAGAGACATGGCCACGGTCGTGGCGAGATCACCCCACTCCGGACGCTTGGGGGCATCCAGGGTGACGGTGGGCCAGGACTCGATTTTCAATTGTCCCTTGGCCTTGGCATCAGCGAGAGCTCCTTGAACCGCATTCGCCACCTGTTCTTGCACGAGCCCCTGCGTCACAAAATCTCCTAAGTGCTTAGAGAAGAAAGAGAAAAACAATTTTGCACTGTAGCATATGGCATATAGCGTGACAAGGTGAGCCGTCAGGAATTTGTTACCCGATGGTAGCGGAAATCATCGGCATCGAGCGCCTTGAAGACCTCATCCGCCGTTATATTCAGGCAAGACTTTTCCGTGCAGGCCTGCACCGCATCCCAGTTCGCGCATGCGCAGCGTTCTCCCCTCACTACCGTCACCTGCACCCCGAGAGGAGCCCATCGCTGTTCATCAGTTGGCCCAAACATCGCCACCGTCGGCACACCCAGCAAGGCAGCCAGATGGGTCACGCCAGAATCGTGACCGATATACCCCTGCGCCTGCGCCAAAATTGCGGCGAGTAGTGCGATCGACGCGGGGCGAAGAATTGGCACTTCTGAAATATCCTGCGCCTGAAGGGCCTCCCCTGCTTGATCATCAGCGGGCCCTAACACCACTACAGGCGTGAACTGCCGTGCCCGACAGCCCCGAAGAAGTGCGCCCCACGTATCCGCTCGCACACACTTGTGCCTGCTCCCACTTCCCGGGTGGCATGCGATCAACGGTGCCCCTTGTTCGATCCCAGCAGTATGGAGTGCGTCGATCCCCGCCCGCAGTACCTGGTCAGGAAGATGGAGATGGATGCTGGGAAGCGCACCGACAGGAAATTCTCCCTGCAAAGTTTGGATGAATCGCTCGCTTTGGTGAGAACCTTCTGTTGAAGATGGTGATTGCAGAATCACACGTGGAATTCCAAGTTCCCCCAGTGTACGCCGGATCGACCCATCGTGATCACTCAGCCAGCCAACCGCAAGATCGCAGTGCCTCAAGAGATCGTGCTGCATATCTGAAATTTGCGCTCTTCCGGAGAAAAGCGCGTTCAACTGACTCGACTCCATCGGCAAAGATTGATCGATCACCCCGCATAGGCCTAGTAGATCTCCTACGCCCGATCCGGCAAGCAAGATGATCCGGTGCTGCGGAAACGCGGTCCGCAGGGCAGTCAATGCACCAACCGACAGCAGAACATCACCCAGCCCACCGGGGTGAATCACCAGAATTGTCCGCTGGGAAGCAGGCATTATTGAGGCAACGAGCGGTTACGGAGCGCGGCTCTCGCCGCATCGAGATCGGCCGGCGTGTTCACATTCTGAAACGATTGGGCCCGTGGGTCCCGTTCACCCCACTCAGCGGGCAAGACGACGGTTGTGTGGAGCGATGGCTCCGAGGCGATCTGCTGAATCTTCAGGGCATGCGTGATAGCCATGCGCTCAAGGACCGGCAATGCCCGTTTACTATAGAGCGCATGAAGAGGCTGCAGTCCGGCCGGCAGGCGGGCCATGACAATGTCAGCTGCTGGATCGCGGTCAACAAACCACTGGATCATGTCTGGATTCAGAAACGGCATATCACAGGCCACCACAAAGACGCGCGGCTCAGTGGCCCGTGCCAGACCTGTGTAGAGGCCACCCAGGCTCCCGCAATCTGCGATGAGATCTCTGTGAACGATGCAACCCGAGACGGTGAGGGGCGGACTATCCTGCGCAATAATCACCAGCACTTCAGAAAATAGCTGAGCCATAACCGAGGTGGTTCGCGCCAGTAACGTCTCCTCCCCGACCGTCAGAAAACGCTTATCCTCCCCCATCCTCCGACTCTTGCCACCGGCCAGCACGACTCCCGTTACATTCATACAGATCGACCGCTTCCTGGCGTAAAAACACGAAGGGGGTGGGTTACCCCACCCCCTTCATTCGCTGCTCAGCCACTCACGTACGGAGTGCTCTTAGAGCGTCTTGCCCTTCCGCTTGTTTGCGCGGCGCGTCAGAACCCATGCTTCTAGCAGCACGATCCCGCCGGCAATAACGAACGGATAGATATACACTTCCTGGGGCGTCGGCGGCTGCATGAACGTGTAGTAGAAGGCCGACACGGCCATCTTGCGTCCAGCATCACCGTTGTGACCATCCCAGGCAAAGAACACGGTCGGGATGTATTTCCCCATTTCGAACAGCGTGTCTTCGTCATAATCCTGGTCCTTCTTGTTTCCGACTGGACGCTGAATCATGACGTACCAACGACCGTTCTTCCATTCAGACTTGAGAACCTTCAGATTCTCTTCATAGTTATCGCGTTCTTCAAAATCCTTGTCCCAGCCGGTTCCCTTGAAGGCCCGGAGAGATCCGTCAGCTTCCCACTTCACAATATCGACAGGATATTGCTCATTGCTTCCAAATAGATACCGCGGCTTAATCGGGGCCGGGAGATCCTGCCACTTGACCGGCGTTTCGATCGCAACCGCGTCATTGTAGACCGTGTAATTATTTTGATGCGCCGCAATGGATCCTTCTTCACCGGTCTTCGGATCCTGTTCCTTCACATCAATGTTGACCTGAGTCGGAGCCCAGGGCAATTTCCCTTCGGCCATACTCTTGGTACGATCGTCCCACTCGATCAAATAGACAATCGACTTTTCGTTATACAGCGACCGAACCCAGAGATCATCGATCCGATTCACAAAGTTACGCGGCTTATGCGTGATCTGACCACCCATGGCGATAAGGCGCTTCTGGGTTTTCTGCCAGGCTTCGTTCTCCATATCCGTTGGGATCTCACCTTCCACCGGATTTGATGGAAGCACGAAGTTGACTTTCGGCTTATCCGTCTGTGGGTCAATTGAGAGCGGATTCCCTTCAGGATCTCTTTCGCACAATGAATTCACGAAGTTGGCAATGTCCCACCGCTCGTCGATGCTGGTGTTATCAGCAAACGACGGCATCGGCGTACCATTGACTCCGGTCGAGAAGGTCCTGAAAATGTTTTTCACATTGTACGGATCCTGACGGCTTCCGCGGAAATTCCAGCACTTGTGCCAATTGGCAGGCTGGATCGAGAAACCCCAGTCATCCTTCAGATTGAAGGCGTTACCATCGCCACGGCCTTCCATGCCGTGACATTCTACGCACTTCTTTTCAACGATCAGCTCGGATCCTCTCTTCTTGCTTTCTTCTGTCGCTTCTTTAGGCTTTAAATCGGCGAGCTGGAGAATCGTCTGAGCTTCTGATTGCTTGTCGGTGAACTTCCGATCCTTCACCAATTGAGTAGTGACGAACGCCAACACCTGCAACCGCTGCTCTTCCGTCAGGATGCCTTCCCAGGAAGGCATTGCAGAACCAGGCAGCCCATGGGTCACCGTCTCAAAAAGATCGTTCTGACCGGGAGTCGGCTTTTTGGCATCGAACAACGGCAACTCGCCGCTCGCGGTATGCCGGATCTTAAATGTCCCCTGGTTGAAATTGCGCGGACGCGGCCAAAGCCGGTCGGCCCCAGGCCCGTCGCCGGCTCCATCCACTCCATGGCACCACACACACTTGGTAAAGTAGACGCGCTTCCCGGCTTCGATCATGTCTGCAGCTGGTTCAGGCGCCAACTCACCCTTCTTAAATCCCTGCGGAACTTCCTCAGCAGTTGCCGAGAGGACCAGCGGACCGGCAGAGAACAGCGCCAGTCCAAAGGCCGAGGCAAGGACGATCCCTGCTTTTTTGCCCATCGACGTATTCATCATTTTTTTCCTCATGTCGTAATCCAGGGTTATCCGTTATGCCAGGGACGACTTAGTCCCAGGTCCGTGGGTAGTAACCCGTGTGCCAGTATTCAAACAAAATGACCTTCCAGATTTCATCGACGGTCAAATGCTGCTCCCATGGCGGCATAACTGAGGCCCAGGGGAATCCTTCGTTCGGCAATCCGATACCACCCTTGGCAACGCGCCAGAAAATGAACGTCTCCTGAAGCTGAGCGATTGTGCCTGGATCCGTGAAGTTGGCAGGAATCGGATTAAACGCAAATGCATGGAGGCCACGACCATTCAAGTTGTCGCCGTGGCAGAAGTGGCAGTTCTGGAAAAATATTTCTCCGCCTTCCTTCACGTACTTCAGATAGCCCTGGTTTTTTTCATCCCACGGATTGGCATTAGGCGCCATCAAACGCCCCATGCCCTGTTCGACGATCAGCTTATTGCTATATTCCTGGTCAAACTTCCCTTCAGGGTTGACACGGTAAGGATTCTGGGAGGTCTGGAGGGTATAGGTCTTGCCATGAACTTTCGTGCTGGCCGGAGGAGCCGGATGCACCGTGCGCAACTCAACCGGCTCTTCAGATTTTGGCTTCATCGCATTGAAGGAGGTGAAACCAACAAGGACTGGAATCAGAACGAGATACGCGTAGCGGAGCATCTTGTTCGCTCCACTCTGGGCATCGAGGACGTTCATGATCGGCTGCTTAAACTTCTTCCAGTCGTCCTCGTTTGCGGACACCCACATGAACACCGCAACGAGCGACACCGTCCCATACATGGCCCGAACGCTGAACGGAATGGGCGGATAGACGCGGAACTTCAAATAGAGCAGCACAAACGCCCAAAATCCGATTCCCTGCCAAAATCTAGGAAGCGCCATGCCCATTGAGCTAAACATATAGCTCAATCCGGCAAAGCCGACAACGAAGCAGGCGACCTCAAGCAACATTTGGATAGGCATGTAGCCTTCGACTAAGCGGACGGTATTCGACGGGACGACGTCGAGGATCATCCCGACTAGCAGGAGGAGCGCAATAGCCCCTACCAGCGCGCCGACTGACATCAATGCTTTCATGAGTTCACTCCCTTTGGTCTAAAAAGATTCACAGCTCAGTTACGAAATCTTTGGAGGCTCTTTCCCCTCGTAGACTTGCGAGAGATAATCCACAATCTTCTTGAGCGCTCCCGCACTGAGTTTCTGACCAAACACCTTTGGCATCGTATTATCCGGGAATGGCTTCACCACATAGGCACTTGGTGACACAATCGACTCCATGATGTAGTCAGATGTCGATTTCGCTGTTCCCTTATAATCCTTATCCTTGATGCGACTAGGCGCGTTCGTTCCCTCAACCAGCTTGGGGCCGATGGTGCCGTTCGCACCCGGAATTCCGGGGATCGTATGGCAAGAGACGCACTGCGCCTTTGCAAGAATTTGATCAACTGGCTCTGTCCCGTCCGCCATCAACGCACTCGGAGGACCAGACTTCTCTTCTTGCTTTTTAGGCCGATCCGCTTCTGGGATAAACTTCTCATAGGCCTTTGAGATTTCTTCAAAAGATGGAGCATCTCGCCCTTCACGGACAAACAACCAGGTATCGACCGCAACGAGCTCATCAATGCTGAGCGATATCGGTGGCTTGTGAATCGACGGCATCGGACTTTCTTTGTCGTTGGTTCCCTTTACACCGAAACCAGCCACTACATAGCAATTCGGACAGGCGTGCGATTCGGCAATGTACTCAATCGCATTTTCAGCCGTTCCCGAACCAGGGAACGCTTCCTTCTGGGCATAGTCACGACCAGCAGGCTTACCCTTGCTATACTTCGGATCATCGAGTCGCTCTTTACCAGCACGCTCCGGCAAACCGTTCAAATTAGGCGCACGTTCACCCAACATGCCAGCATGGAATGCATGGCAAAGGGGACACTGACCCTTTCCAATGGCACCCTGCTCCTTATTTTTCCCAACGCCGCCGAAGATAATTTTCTCACCCTCATCGGCCAGCTGCTGAGCGGTCATACCACTATACTCAAGCTTTTCTTCCTTCGGAGGGAATCCACCTTCGACCTGCGGCAGCCAGTTTCCGTAACCCGAAAGAAACGCCGCCACAAAAAACATGAGGCCGCCGATTTTCAGCAAGGCCCCAAAGTTCGGGAAATAAACAGCCACCATGAACGCGGCGGCGGTAATCATGACGAGCGACACCGGCATCAGCCGGTTCTCGCCGTAGAAACTGGTCGTGTAGTTCACAATCGCAATGAACAAAAGAAGCGTCGCTGCCATCCCAACAATCGTCTTGAGCGTGGCCCGCTTCTTCGCAACGGGATCACTGATGGAGAATTGAAAATACACTAACAGGCCGGCCAGCAACGCTAGTGCCGGCCACCCCATCTCTAGCGCTTGATTAATCAAATCGCCCACGGTTTTAACCTCCTGCGGCTACACCGGGGGAAGGCACTTGCACAGCCTTCCCCCTGAGCCAGTTGCTCAATAAGATGGTTAGTGGCTGCCAGCCGGTTGTGGCGCACTTCCAGGAACTCCGGCTTTTTCTCCAGCTGGAGCCTTCTTTGCCGCTAGGCTGCCAAGCCAAAACACAAAGAGAATGCTGATCCAGAAGAACAAGACGTTAAAGGAAATCATATTGGCGGCAAACCCGACCGTGTGCGTATAGGCCCAGGGTGAGTTGTCTCGCATGATTTCATTCACGTGCCAGAAGAGGCGGACCGATGAGCGAATGTACCCCATCAATCCCATCATCCAGGTAAAGGCGGTCGCCAACATGATCAGAGCATACTGCGAGCGGGCAGAAATCTTGCCCCACTCGATGGGCCCCATCTGCTTGGCACCCTTCATCATGACGCTGTTTAAGGCAAACATGAAGAAGAGACAGGAGAGCGTGGTTGCCACCTGCGGAACGGATAATCCGACACGGACGTTAGCCGGGATATAGTATCCGTAAATGGCCAATCCGATGATATTGACGTAGGCAAAGAAAAAGAAACATCCCATAAAGATGTTTCCAAACTTCGACCAAGAGACGGTCGAAACTTTATTGCCTCGCATATACCACACGAAACTCAACACCGTGGTGGTAATGATGACGTTGATGCCGCCGTTCTTCGCGGACATAACGCCGTAGTTACCTAGCACCGGATGCTGCTGTCCGCCCATGGCCTTCAACTCCGCAGGAGTCATGACCATCGTATGCGGGGTAATAAAGACCAAGTAACCGCACGCGAGAATGAACACCAGATACTTAATGTAGCGTTGATACTTTTCCGCTCCGCGCATCCGGCCCATCGCCTGCCACAAGTAGTAGTTTGTGCTCAGGAACAAGATGCCGATCATGGTCGCCTGAATAATGAAGAGCCAGGCCAGCAATCCACCCATGAGGGTAATGCCCATCTGCTGACGATACGCATAAACCTCACGCATGAGCCAGTAGCCCGCAAAGGGCAACGGGATCAAAAACGCAACGCCCAACGCCATCGCGATGTAACCCATCCAATCATAGTGGGCGCGATCTTCATCGGTCTTTGAAGCCAGGAACTTATACGCCGCATAAGCCGCGACCACACCGCCACCGAAGGCCATGTTGCCAAGGATTCGATGGAGATTGAGCGGATTCCACAAGGCCGTATGGATAACGTGCCAGATGTTTCCGAGGAACCGCCCCTGCTCATCCACACCGGCTGGCGACATCATGAATCCGATCCACGAATTCGCCAGGAACATGAGCAAGGTCCCGATGATATTCAAGATTACCGACATGCTCAGATGGATCCACTTCAGGAATCCCTCTCGCATCTTGTCCCAGCCATAGTAGTAGATATAGAGAGTGCCGCTCTCCGCCACGAACATCAACGCATAGATGTGCATGACCGGACGGAAAATGCTGGACAGATAACCGAAAAACGCAGGATAGAGAGTGAGGAAGGTGAAGATCAGAATACCGCCGAGCACAGCCGTCAGGGAGTACGCCGTAAGACTGATCTTAATGAAGTCATAGGCGAGCTGATCATACCGCTTCGCCAACGCCTTATCCTTCGTCACGACCCCCATGAATTCGACGACCATACAGAAAATCGGTACGGCAAGCACGAAGCTGCCGTAGTAGAGATGCTGCTGATTCGCGAACCAGAGAAGCACGCGGCTCTCGAAGTTGTACCGCGGATAGTCCCTTGGACCATCGACGGTCTTCGGAGCGGGCGCGCCAGCCACAATACCCTCCGTCTTATAATAGACGTCGCGCCCCTTCTCAACCTTCGCATCATCCTTCTTTTCTGCGTCAGCCGCATCCGCACCGATTGCCAGTGACGGAAGCGACACCACCACAGGAAACAGAAGGAGGCCAACCATTGCGCAGAGCGCCATGATTGAGAACACTTTCTTCCGGGTTACAAGACCCATGGGATACCTCCTTAATGCATTACGAAAAAAATTCATCACAAGCCCTCAAATCCGACGCAGGCCAGCCTACTTGCGGAACATGTACCAGAAGTCCAGGCCCTGCATATCCATCAAGAAATGGTCGACCATCAAGAAAAACCCCACGCAGACCACCACAGAGATAAACCCGTACAAAATATTCTGCCCCATTATCTCCTCCTCATCAGATCGACCATAGATTCAAAACATTCCTGCGCACAGCGGCCCTACCCTAGCAGGGGCACTGAATACCGGCGAACCAATAGAAGAACCACAAACCCACCGCACAAGTGATGTAGAAAATCATCTTGCCGACCTTAACCATCACATCGCTGTCTGCTGTTGCCGTCGCCATCTTGCCTCCCCTTCCATGCTCGAAATAGTGAGTGAAGTCCGCGTATTTCTTGACACCAAAAAACCTGTGTGTTATTCAAAATTCCTTAGCTGGCGGCCATAACAACACAAGGAAACCCATGACAAAAAACTCAAAAATTTTCGACATTATAGTTTTGGCCGGTATGGTTGTCAATATCATTTTGGCCGTGTTTCTGATTCTCTACTACTTTGATTTTCTGTAGGTTTCATGCTGTGATTCGCTGTCTCAGCCCCACCATTTTCCACTGACATTGCGCACCGAAATCCGATCGTTTCATCACGAAAATCAGGGACCATTTTACTTCGACTGGTGAGGCGAAGATCGCCCCCAGTCGTCGTGTACGCCCCCCCTCGCATCGTTCGATACACGCCATACTCCGGGCTCGATGGATTTCGGTCTGATGCGTCTTTGTAATATCCCTCTGCATACCAGTCCTGGACCCACTCCATGACATTTCCAGCCCCGTCCATGACTCCATAGGGACTCACATCCGCCTTAAACGATCCCGCAGGAGCACTGGCTTCGAATCCGTCATTGACGCGCGCCCAGTTGGCTCCATCCGGCTGCTCCATATTGCCCCAAGGCCACAGTCGGCCGTCGGCACCTCGCATCGCCTTTTCCCATTCCGCCTCCGTGGGAAGCCGTCGGCCCTTCCACTGACAGTACGCCACCGCATCGTCCCAGGACACATAGATGGCAGGTTGATTCGGGCCGCGCATCTTGGACACATTTTTGGCATACCGCGACGGCGGCCCAGCCTTTCGGTGACCGGTAGCGGACGCAAACTGCCCATACTGAGAATTGGTCACTTCATAGCGGTCGATTTGAAAGGCATCGAGAAAGATTTCCCTGGGCGGCCCTTCGTCAAGTCCGCCCGCATCCGTCCCACGAAGAAAAGGCCCGGCAGGGATCACGACCATCTCTTCGTCTATCGGCGCTTCGGCTGCTGTAGTTACATCGCCAGGCTGCCCCGAGACCTGGGAGACGGCATCATTCTCTTCAAAAGGAGTCGTGGTCGTCCCACGAAGAATGGCAATGATCGGCATGGCTGCAAACAGCAGCACCACGATAAGGAACACAACCTTGAATCTAGTTTCCAACATGACCGCTACTGACCGGCCGTATCGCCGCTCGGCTCCAAATCGCTCGCGCAACGGATTCCGATCGTGATGTCATTCCGCCAATGCTTGGCCGCAAACCGCTTGGAGAGCCTGGCATTTTGCGCGGTCTCCCTCCAGGATCCCCCGCGCACCACTTTCAGATCGCCCTCATCAGGCCCTTTCGGGTCACGAAACCCGGCCTTTTTATAGTAGTGCTCGTCATACGTATCTGCGACCCATTCGGCAACATTGCCGGTCATATCGTGCAATCCGTAAGGACTCCGCCCGGCCTCAAATGAGCCCGGAGGCGCCAGATACTTGTATCCATCTTCAGGCCCATCTACGTTGGCCACGCTATTTATGAATTTGTCACCCCAGGGATATTTTCGCTGCCCCTCCCCGCGCCCGGCTTTCTCCCACTCAGCCTCTGTCGGCAGTCGTTTACCAGCCCACTTACAATAGGCAACCGCATCGTCCCAGGAGACGCTCATCGCCGCCAATTCAGGCTTTAAGACTTTCGACTGGTCATCCTCAAAGACTTCGATCCTTGGGAATGCGCGTTTGGTCATTTTGGCAAACCGCAGATACTCATCCTGAGTCACTTCGTTTCGATCGATAAAGAACCCTTTCAAAAACACCTGCCGCTCAGGTGCTTCGTCCGGATCTCCATCGTTACTCCCCATCGTAAACGGCCCTGCCGGCACCTGCACCATCTCGCGCCCTTCATCGCCGATTCTCGTCTTGTACATGGAGAAATCATGCGCAACGGGCAGGGACGCCACCGGGCGGGATTCCGTCTGGATGCTCATGGCCAATTCCCGCATCTGCTTGGCCTTATACGACTCATAGACCAGCCCGACGATCAGGAGAATGAACGACCCGAAGACAAAGACGATTGACCCGATCAGCACACCCCTGTTTTCCATACGTCTCCACGCACCCCCAAAAATCCGACATGACCCCTATCGACGGGCATCCTGAGCCACCTCTTCAACGGATGCACCCGCCGCTTCGGCCTTGCGGGCCGCGCGCATATCCAACAGCATCGAAACCTGGACCCCGAGAAATCCCCCCATGGCCGCTCCGGCACCGGCCCCATACGAGATCCGTTCCGGCCCGGCCAACAACCAGGCCAACGCACCACCCAACACCGTTCCCACTAAGATACTGATCAAAAACCTTCGGCCGCCAAGAAAACCCACGACGCCGCCCATGACCAGTCCAATACCAATAGCCGGCGGCATGAATTCACTGCCCATGATGAGACCGATCAGCGTCCCCACGGTCCCCATCACCACCACACCGAATACGATGTCCACGAGCTTTCTGGCGGGAAGGCCTCGGTCCCCAGACTCAGTCATGATAACGGTGCTCCCTCCGTTACTTGGCAGGACTGGCCACCAGCGAGCCGAAATCAATCTCAACCCCGGGCGCGGCAATGATCGAAATGCCCCACGCTTTAGGCGCCGGCTCATGTTGATGTAAGCGCTTGAAGTCCTCATAGACATTCACACGCTCTTCAAACCACTGGCCGACGTCTTTGGTCCCGCTCTGCATGACGATCTCAGACCCGCTGAACATGCCGCCTTCCGTCAGCGTCCCTTCCGGCTTGGTCCCGCTCCAGACATACTTAGTGAACACCGGGATAAACATCAGATCGGTATCAAGGGAAGCATAGATCGCCGCAATTTGATCCGTTCCCGCCGGTGCCTTTAATAAGCGCCAGCGCCAGGTGAGCACCGGATAGGCCTTCGGATCCCAGTCGATCTTTTTCTTCTTGATACGCTGTCCGGCATCTTTGGCCGATAAGAAATTTACGCCGTTTTCCGTCTGTACTTTATAGGCGTCACGCCCTTTGGAATGGCTGCGCTGGTTCTCGTGATCCCAAGACGAAGGAAACCCATCGGCTTCTTTCCCTTGAAAATCTTCCAACACCAAGACTTGGTTCTCCGCATACGCGGACTCCGTGGTGACGGCTCCGACACACAGCGCCACACTCGCCAACGCCACTGCACTCCACACCATCCGACCGTTCATAGAGGTTACAACCCTTTCGTTACGATGAGGCTTCTTGCGAAGACGAGGGAGCCAACGCTGGCGCCTGCTCCTCGAAAAACTCTTCTCCCATCACCGGCTGCTGTCCGCGCTGACACATCCAAAAAAGCGCGAACACCGCCCCCCAAAATACGATCATGTTTAACGTGACCATCTTCGCCGCGAACTCCAGATCCGGAGTAAAGGCCCAGGGAGAGACATCGGCCATCAGCTCGCTGACGTGCCAGGACAGGCGTCCGGACGATCGAATGTAGCCCATCAACCCCATCACCCAGGTGAACGCCGCCGCCAAGCCGAAGAGCCCCACCATGCCACGCACCGAGATCTTTCCCCATTGCACGGGACCATGCACAATCGAGCCCCGCAGCATGAAACGGTTGATCACGACACCCGCCAGGATCACCGTCAATGTCGTAAAGGCCTGCGGCGAAGACAGTCCCACACGAACCTTCGCGGGCAAATAGAATCCGTAGATCGACAGCCAGATCACATTCACGAGACCCACCGTGTACAAGGTTCCAATCAGAAGATTCCCCGTCTTCACCCAGGACACCGTCATCGTTCGATTGGCCCGCCGATAGTAGAGGAAACTGAGCGCCGTGATCAGAATCATCACATTCACCGCGCCGTTCTTCGCCGACATCACCCCGTAGTTCCCGACCACCGGGTGCTGGGCTCCGCCCATCGCTTTCACTTCCGCCCCTGACATCAAAACCGTATGCGGCGTCAACCAGATGAACAGCGCCAGCGTCAGTACGCCGAGCAGAAATTGATAGTAGGACTGGTAGCGCTCCCCGCCCTTGATGCGCGCCATACTCTGCCAGATGTAGTAGTTGATCCCTAAGAGCAGCGCGCCGATCAACAACGCCTGTACGACAAAGAGCCAGGTCAACAACCCGCCCATCATGGTCACGCCCATGCTCTGGCTGAAGGCATACACCGAGCGCATAAGCCAATAGCCTGCGATAGGCATCGGCAGTAACGCGCAAACAGTGACGAACAAAAAGATATAGCCGACCCAATCGTAATAGGCCCGCTCCTCACTGGTTTTGCTGGTGAAAAACCGATAGCACGCATAGGCCAGCACCACCGCGCCGCCCGACATAATGTCCGCGAGGAATCGGTGAACGTTGAGGGGATTCCAGAGAGCGGAGTGGAGCAAGTGCCAGACGTTCCCGAGAAACCGACCCTGCGCATCGACACCGGCTGGCGCCATCATAAACGCCGACCAGGCGTTTGCCAGCAACAACAATGATGTGCCGAAGATATTCGTCAGGATGCCGATCGCGGCATGGATCCACTTCAGCCCGGGTTCCGCCATCCGATTCCAGCTGTAGTAATAGACGATCAGCAGCAACGCCTCTCCGACAAACACGATGGCATACGCCGGCATAAACGACTTGAACGTCCCGCCCATATACTTCATGAACGACGGGTAGAAGTAAATGAACATGGACAGCATGAGGCTTCCGACCACCGCGGTCACCGAGAGCGCCAGCAACGCGACCTTCGCCAAGTCTCTGGCCAAGCCGTCATAGCGCAGCGACAAGGCCGGCTTCTTCGTGATCAGCCCGGCAAACTCCAGCAAGGCACAAAACAACGGCAGCGCGAGGACGAATCCGCCGAAGTAGGTATGCTGCTGCGTCACGAACCAGACCAAGAGCCGGCTATCGAATGAACCGATCCGTGAATAGACGGTCTCATGAGGTCCCGGAGCCGGCGGACCCTGTGGCGTCCCCTCTGTGCCAAAGTACAAATCCGCGGTGCCCTCGGCGAACGACAGACTCGGTCCATTCCCGATCACGGGCACGAGCGCGGCCAGAATCGTGACACACACCACCACTGCGATCATGGAACCGGTCATCCAGCTGCGACGACGCATACGCTACCCCTTTGATCCTGTCTTGCTTAAGGCCATGTCGCCGGCCAGTCCGTTCATGCTGCCGGACGCAGGGGCCGACTTGCCAAGAATCCCCATGACGAAAGGACAGCGCAGCATTCCACTCGACAGCTGCGGCGCCTGCTCATCTTCAACTTGCCGGCGATGGCCCAGGTAATATCCATACAGCGTCATGATCGCCGTGACCAACGCACCACCCACCACGGCCTGCCCCGTTGCCATGCCCGGCTGTCCGCCGACAAACAACACCAATCCCATCACGACCAAATAGTACGTAGACGCGAACGCCATCCCGGGCCACCACCAATATTTCAGCAACTCAGTCGGCGCCGTCCGCTTGAGCGTCTCCATCCATGAGGCGGAAGGGCGCAAGCCACCAAAATACGCACAGAGTGCAAGCCCCCCGCCGAGAATCGTGATCCCTAGCAACTGCGCCAGTGCCGCCATCTGCCCGTCGGCGATCACATGCCCCGACAATCCCATCAACCCGCCGACACCGAGACCAACGAGTCCCCACGGCCCCACCTCAGACAGCCGGCTCCGAACCAACGTACGGAGGGCTGTTCCATCAGGAAAGGTGAGAAACGGGCGTCCCTGGACCGCGAGCTTTCGCACATGACCGATCTCAAACGCATCGCGGGCCACCGCCGTGCTGGAAATAATAATCGCCATCATGGCCGGGCCATCGGGATGCTGCAGATAGCTGTAGCCCACGATCCACAACAATGCGAGCACCAGAAGCGAGAGCTGAACGCCGTACACGGCGCCGATCCATCCGGCCAGCCAAGCCAAGAGTCTGACCCCATCTTCTCGCGCGATCACCGTCCAGGAAGCTGCTCGTCCAACCCGATAGGCCAAGAGTGCGGTGATCATCGCCACCATACTGCTCACCGCCAGCAACACCAACGGCTCCGTCAACGGCACGACATGCTTCGCGAACCGATAGACCCCGAAGGCGACTAACCCCGGCACAAACATGACGAGGCGCTTCTGTTTGCGCACGGGATCTTCCGTCACCGCCAGACTCAGACTCGGAAGCACCCGCAATGCCATTCGATGCAACATACTGGTCTCGTCAACCCCGCCACGTGAAGCGTGAAAAAACAGCGCGACGGTTCAATTGACCGTTCACGATTTCTGCGCCGCCATCCCGAAATACTTCGCCTTGAGTTCTTCCATCAGCGCGACGGTGATCCTGGTCTGTCCGCGATCAGCCGCCGTTCGTTCCAGCTCGACTTTGGCCATTGCGCGGACGGGAGCCGGCACCCGATCCAGACGCCGTTCCGCCTCGGCATCCCACTCGATGCGTTCACCGGTGCGCGGACGGAGCAGCACATCGTACGTCACCACGCGTTCACCGCGCGTCCGCAGATCCTGCTCGACCTCACCCCGAAACAGCGGCGCCAAATACGGCGGCATGCGTTCAAGCCGATGCAACGCGTCATCCGTCCACGTCAGACGGTCGACCAATCCATGCATCTGTCCGGCCGGAACATCCACGCCGACCTTGAGCCCGCAGCCGCGACATTCCGATCGAATGAACCACTGCAGCGCCCCGTCGTCATAGGCTCGCTCTTCAATACCCTCGGTATGCATCCAGCGCCCACAGCCACAGGTCAACATCGAGCTATCCGATTTTCCCGGGATACAGAATGTAGAGCATCGTGTACGTAAAGGTGCCGGTGGCAAATAGGATGCAATAGATGACCATCGTGAATCGGCCCAGCGCGCGATGCCGACGGCCGCCATCCGGCCAAATACGTTGAATCGTGATCTCTATCGCCAGCACAATCCCAACCAGCAACAGCAGCCCGAGATACACCTCCAGCTTCCGCATGGAAAAGCCGGCGGTCGCGACGCGAGAAAAAAACAGTCCGAGCACGACGACCGTGACCACACCAAAGATCACGCCCACTTTCTTCCAGGTTGTGACCAGCAGCGACTCGCGCAGCGACCGGACGCCGCTGATCACCTGCTGCGAGCGAAATCCCAACACGATCATATAGACCGCCATCACCAATCCGATAATGACGAGAATGATGTGGAGCGTGAGCACCGGAATAAACACGTAGTCGTACAGCGCTTGGGAGCCCCCGAACCCTTCCTTGCCCTCAACCGCCAAAACCCCAAGCTGCCGAAACAAGTAGTAGGCAATGAAAAAACTGAGCATGGAGATCATCCCGCCCAGCATCAGCCAATGATGGGCATCGGCCTTGCGCTGTTTCGCCTGAATCCATCCCACGATAAACAGACCGGTAAAGAGTGTGGCCATGAACTGGCTCAAGTCCGCACCGATCGTGGCATGCGTCCCAAGAAATCCAGGATCTTTGAGCCAGTCCATCACGCGCTTACCTTGTACCTTTCAGGCCCTGTACCACGGCGGTTTTCTCCAGCTCCGTGGCCGAGGCAAACCCCGCTGCGGTCATCCATTGAATAGCGTCACCCGTCTTGTAGCAGCCACCCTGCTGCGTATTGACCAGGATATGAACCGCAAAAGCCGTCGTCCAGGCAGGTCCGGTTCCCGCCTCGTCCAAAAATCGATCTTTAATGATCAAGCGCCCCCCTGGGGCCAGATGCGCCAGGACTTTCTTGACCAACGCCGCATTCGTCTCGTAGGTCTGGTAGTGCAAAATGTCGGACATCAGCACGACGTCATAAGGACCGCCGAGGTTGTCCGTATTGAAGTTTCCAGGGTGCAGCGCAATCCGCGAATCGAGACCGGCTTCCTTTATCGTCTTCTCCGTCAGACGCAGCGTCGCAGGGAGATCGAAGACAGTGGCCGTGAGTTCGGGATAGACCTGACAAAAGGCGATCGCATTCGTTCCCGCACCGCCTCCTAAGTCCAGCATGCGCACCGGCCCGGTCAGACTCAGCCGCCTGGCAAAATCTGGCCCGCTCTGCTGTCCGATCCGGTGAAGCACAGCAAGCACATTGGTGCCCAGCTCGGGATCCGTCTCAAAAACATGCCGATCGACGGCCCGCTGCCCGGTTCGAATGGTCTGCTCTAACTTTCCCCAATTCTCCCATTCTGCATCGTGCAACAGGAGCAAGTGCCCGATATATTGAGGAGAATGTTTCACGAGATGCGTGTCTGCTGCCGCAGAATTACTGTAGGCTTCGCCTTCTTTGCTCAGCAATCGCATGGCGACAAGTGCGTTTAACAACAGCGTCAGGGTCGGCTCATGGGCGCCGAGACGGCCGGCGATGTCCTGAGCTGTTCTCCGCTTCCCGTCGAGAGCGGAAAAGAGGTCCAGGCGCACGCCTGTCAGGAGAATTTTCGTCTCCCAGTAGTATCCGAGTTGAAAGATTTCGGCGAGCGAGAGTTCTCGTGACACACCAATCCCCTTGACGCATGCTGATTCAGAAGATTGGCATCTTACCCAGTTCAGAAACTGAAAGGCAAGGCGACTCAACCGAGGGAAAACTCAGCAGAAACACAAAGGGCAGCGGATTGCTCCGCTGCCCTTTACGGACGGGTCACCCCGCCACATACGAAAACCAGCTTACTTGATTTCAGCCTTGAGATCGGCCTTCCCGCCTTCGGGAACCTCTACCTCAAACTCCACTCTCTTGCCCTTGGCGGCAAACGGATGCCAGGCCACCACTTTGTGCTTGCCGGCTGGAACATCCTTGAGCTCGAACGTGCCGTCATCTTTCACCACGGCATAGTGTGCATTCGTCACCGGGAGGAAGAACGACTGCATGAACTCATGCTGGTCGCACTGTAACCGATAGAATCCTTCCTTCTCGGCGCCGCCGCGGAAGGTCACCGGCTTCTCCATCTTGTCGCCCTTCTTCGCCAAACCGATGTTGAAACCGGTTGCGGAGCTGGAACCCTTCACGACAAAGCTATGCGGATTGTGAAGGACGCCCAGAGTCGACTTGGGGTCATCCGGATCGGCATCGGTGTTCTCAACTCTGAAGTTCTTGTTGTTCACGACGACACCAGAGAACGGGAGGAACTCACAGAAGGCCGCAGTCACGTCAGTTCCTGCATACCCATCCATGAATGCCTTGTCTTCGATATCGACCACCGCCACAACCGCACCCTTCAGACCGCCATCCTTGCCCACATCGATGGTCTTCAGGAAGCGCTTATCGCCATCCATCAAGCTCTTGTTCGGGTTCTTCGGGCAGAACTTGGGGTTCGGGAACTTGGCGAAGGAGAATTCCTTCTGCTCAGCTTTCCCGGCATAGGTCACTTTCCCGGCAATGGTTCCGCCTGCATTGGCCAAAAGCGGGGCTGCCACAAACGCCACCGCGGCCGCACCAAACACAACTGATAACGCACCCTTCTTCATGAGACTGCCTCCTTGTGATGAACTAACTGCCTGATTTCTCACTTGTGATTTCCTTCCGCCAATCCACCGGCCTGGTGAGAGGAATGGAAGGAATCACTTCCTCTCCGATGTACTCGATCGCTATCACGCTGGCGAGGCTGATCGTGGATCGAGTATGTATATAAAAGTCTACCGTACCCTGTCAATCCTAAGCAAGAGGCGAGTATCCACTCCTCACTATGGGTTCGATTGCAACAGGTGCAAGAGTCCTCCTGCCGCCGTCGCCCGAACGGCCTCATTGGTATCGTGCATCCCCTCCATCATCAGAGGAATCACCTCACGATCTCCAATATGGCCCAGCGACCGCAGGGCAACGATCTTGGGGCCGGGCAATGAGTCCGCCGTCAGGCCGCTCAAAAATATGACGGCGGCCTTGGCATTTGACTTGGTCGCCTTCCCAAGCGCAAAGGCAATCGAGGCACGGGAGGCCGTATCGCTTTGCTGCGCCAGCGCTCTAGCCGTCTCAGCGACCATCTCAAACGATTGCCCGAGTTGGAGCAGGGACGCCACCGCCGCCGCCCGCACCGTGACCTGTCCATCTCCTAACAACTGTTTGATAGCCGGAACAGACTCGACCGCGCCTAACTCAGCCAGGCTCGACACGGCGGATTCTCGTACCGCCGGGATAGGATCCTTCAATAACACTTCAATCTTCTCGCGGGCCTCTTTCCGTCCAAGCTGTCCCAATCCTCTGGCCGCAGTCCCCCGTACGGAAGGCTGGGCATAGGTCAAGAGTTCCATCATGAGAGGCGCGCCACGCTGATCTTTCAGATCGGCGATCGCCCGCATGGCATCGGTCCGATCGTCTGGATTCGCCGCATCGGCGACCTTCCGCAACTCGTCCCAGGCCTCTTTTTTCCCTAACCTGATCAGCGCCGCATAGGCAGCAATGCGCACCGGAGAGAGTTCGTCCTTCGCTGCAGCCTCAATGAGAGGCAATACAGACGAATCCCCGGAACGGCCAAGCACCTTAACGACGCGCGCCTTGACCAGCCCAGCCTGGTCCTCAATCGCCCCGCGCAACTTCTTCGACTTCCGCCCGGCTTCCGAACGACCCAGCCCTTCGACCGCCAATACACGCACGGGGCCGGACCCATCGCTTAATCCATCCTCGAACAGGGGCACGGCGTCACGGGAGTCGATTTCCTTCAATGCTGTGTAGGCCGCTCCGCGCATTTGCTCGCGCATATCCTTCACGAGCACTACGATCAATCCAAGCGCCACCTCACGAAGCACCGGCTCATCGTCGCGCTTGAGAGACTGGGCCAGCAGATCATACTCATCTAGCGCTTCTTTCGGCTTGCCTAGATTGATCAAGGATCGGATTTTGAGCCGCCGGACATCGGGGGCAGCAGCTTTGTCCTTATCGAGCTTCGCCAGTTCATCGAGCACCTGCTGATAGGCTTTCTTCTCAAAGGCCGCCTGGGCTTCTTTGGGAACGGCCGATGCCCCGGCCATCAGCATAGACGGCATAGACAGATTGAGCCATGCGAGCGCGCACAGAAGTCCAACGACTGCCACAACACCCTGTTTAGGTTTAGTTCGAACCATTTGCGTCATCAAAGTTCCTTGTCGCCCTGCTACCCCTGCACCCTGGGTCCTGCGGGGCTCGCCCGTTTTTTATACCCAGGGGGCTCATCAAAATAGTAATCCGGCTGGGGGGAGAGTCGAATCCGCTCGTACTCCACGGACCAGTCTCGATCGCGACTCACCAGTTTCAACACGATCCCGGCTTCCACATCAACCCATTCAAAAAACCGTTCAATCCGGCCATGGCGATCCGTCTGCACCTCGAATAATTGCGCAGGCCGGCCGACCGCCGTCGCATCACCGATTAAGACCCGCTCTTTCTCGCCTGGCAAGGTGGGCCGAACCGGCAACACATCGTCCACATCGATCGGCGTGACCAGCAACTCTTTCCGCTGTGCGAGAAGATACCAGGTTTCAGCCTTATCCAAGCGAATAATCTCAATCGCGGCATACCCATAGTCGGTCTTCAACGCATATTTATACTCCAAACGAATACGGTCACCCTTCGCAAACACTTGCGCCTGATGTCGCCGGCCTTCGACTTGTTTGATGAGAGTCCCGGAAAATTCGGCGGCCGGTACGGTCGATGCCCCGCCCCGGGCCGAGTTGACGACAATGCCTGACAGAACCAAGAACGCGAGACACACAAGCCCGGCTCGCGCCCTCAGACGAGGAAGGACTGAAGATCCCATCAATGCTGATGTTCCACTAGCGGCTGGATGTCGATCGAATGACCCAATGACTCCGGGCCGAAACGAGGATTGTCCATCACCTTGTAGGCAGACCGATTTCCTTTGGGAGCCTGCAATGAGAGCTGCTCCTTCACTGTGCCGTCTGCCTGAACCGTGACCATCTTCGTCAGGCCTGGACCGGTCTGTGGATGCCACACCACCAACTGATAGGTTCCCGGGGGAATGTTGTCGATCTTGAAGGCCCCGGTGCTATCGGTCAGCGCGTAGTAGGGGTTATTGACCGCCATCGCCCAACTTTCCATGTACGCATGGAAGCCGCACTGCATGTAAAAGGTTCGGCGTCCCTTGTTCAGATAGACAGGCCCGACCAGCGACTTGCCCGGCGCGTGATTGTGAATGGCATGAATGTCGCCGCGATGATGTTGATGATTCATGACCAACGGGGTATTGAACAATGTTCTGGCACCGGCCTCCGGAGACGTTTCATAGCCCTGAATATCGTGCATCACCGGATCCATGTTAATGACTTCCACGGCATGCCCGTTCCGGACGATCGTCATAAACGGTTGAAACATGCAGTCACGGGCTTCGATCAACGGTACGGAGGTCTCAAACGACTTCCCTGCCTCGACCCCCTCCAACAACACGATGGCGTCCTTCAGTCCGGCGTCCTGACTCACGACAAAATCGCGCAATAATCTCCAGCCTCGACCGTTTGAAATCCGTCCGCAATAGGCAGGATCTGGGAAGGTAATGAGGTTGAACCCCTTGGGATCAGGAACCGTCCCTTCCAGCCTGACGACGCCTTCGACCGTTCCACCGTGCGCCACCTCAATGACATCATACGCAACGGCTGCCCCCGCCCCCATCCCGATGACGAGGAACGAGATCACTGCCAGCGCCCTCGCACGCACCCGCTTCAGTCTTGTATGACTCTTCACAGTCCATCCCTCCATGCCGAAGCCCATAGTCCAGATGCGCCATCGTATCAAATGGCCGTGAGAAAGAAAAAGGGGGAAGCCTCGTGGCTTCCCCCTTCCATCTTATCCTTTATCCCTACTGGACGTAGGGGAAAAAGATGCTTACTTCGCAGCGACCGGAATCACCTGCATCGGCTGTCCAGCCGACGCACTCTTCATCCCGGCGCCAGTCCCGTGCAGCGGCAACAACCGCTGATCACCGGCCGGCAAGACCCGCACATACCCCCACTGGCCGGACTGTGAATACGGCAACCGCTGGTTGCTGTACACATAGTCACCGGGCGAACGATACGGTCCGCCTGCCGAGGGGATAAAGGCATCAATCGTCTCTGAACCGGAGAACTCAACGACGCTGATCAGGTCGGCGCCGCGCATGAACGGCTCGATCGGCCACTCATGCTTCTCCACGCTGAACATCCCGTTCTGTTCGTTGCTCACACCCAGGATGTGAATCCGGACAGGATCGCCCGCGTGCGCCTCGATCAGAGGCGTCGCCGGATCCTCAGGCTTGTCGGCTTTGCAAGGCTGGAACACCTTGCCCAGCGAACACCCCTGCTCTTCCCGGAACTTGTAGGGTTCTGACCGATAATTTACACCGGTCAAACCAGCCACATTCTGCACATAGGGCATGAAGCTCGTGCCGATGATGTTGTCTTCGTCTTGGAAGAACAACGCCACGTCACGATAGTTCGGCCGATTCTCCATCCCAGGCAACGAGTGATCCAGAATCACATCGGCCGCCCAGGCATTCTTGGTCGTGAGATCGGCACCGGTCTTCGGATCGCGATACTTCGCACCCTTCGGGCCCACCACAATGGCGCCGAACAGCCCGTTGCGCGGATTGGTCATCACGTTCCCCCAATCCCACACCAACGAAGTCGTTTCACCATTGAAGGGATCCGCATAGTACGTATAGGTGCGCTCGGCGCCAGGAGCGATCGTCTGATCGCCAGCGTTGTTGCCGATATTGGCACCCATCGATTCCTTCGGATCGAACGCCAACCCGATGGCCGAGAAGGACGCCTTGCTCTCCTTCATCTTGTTCTTCAGGTTGACCTTGACACAATCCCCGACGTTGACACGAAGCGTCAGCGGCATGGGCTGAGCCCCGCTGGCCACCTTGGCAGTATCTTCCTCCAAGGCATAGATCTTCGCTTCTGGATTGGTCATGAGGATCTTCCGCTCGAAGTCCACTTCGATGGTCTCAGGGGCCTTCGCGTTGAACTTCATGGACGGATAATCCAAGGCCACCACATTGAATGACTTCACCGGAGCATCAGCCGGGCAAACCGGCAAGGCTTTCGGGATTTCATTCTTGGTCGAGAAGCCAGACGTCAGCTTCTTCAAATCGGCCTGTTCCTTGTCATAGACACGAATAATACCCCAGCCGCCTTCAGAGAACTTGGAAGACCGGCCGTTGAAGTGGATATAGTCGCCAGCCTGGAAACGCGATCCACCGGCTTGCGGCACCACGAGGTCGTAGCGCTCGGCAATACCAATATGAATCGAATTTTTCCGATTGGCGTCACCCGCATAACGTTCCGTCAAGAACGTGTGGCCGGACAGGGTCCAGACCATCGACTCGTTCATGAGGGTATGGAGGAGACGGAACACCATGGTGTCTCCCACATAAGCCCGCAGGGTCGGCGTATACGGATCGCCGTGGATGCTGCTATTGAAGATCTGCGACGAATCCGGATTGGTCGCCAACCGCTGCGCGATTGGGCCGGCCCGGAAATTCAAACCGCTCCCGGTGGTATGCGTTCCACCATTCAAGAACGGCATCGGCGTCATGTAGATCTTTTCCGGCATCATGAACGACACGGTCTTTCCTGCCTCGAGCGCCACTTCGATCGGCTGCCCTGGAGGATTGCCTGCGGTCACAATATTGACGGTGTGCGGCACGGTGTCATGCACCTGCACCATCAATTCGCGGAAGCTGTTGTTCACGCCATGACCCACCGGCTCAACGGTCCGGATGTCGGCAATGGGGCCGCTCCGCACTTCTTTGCCGGTCTTCGGATCATGATAGGTCGAACCAACCGGCTCGGCGATGAACGTGCCGAACCCGCCGTGCGGCCAGGTGGTCGCACCGAACGCATGGTCGTGCCAGAACACGGTCCCCACGTCCGCATCGACCCAGAACCGCTGCCGAACGAACTCGACCGTGATGATGTCGTTCGCCGGGTGGTCGTTCTTCAAGCCCTTCGCCAAGACAATCGTGTTGCCATTGATCGCCTTGATACGGGAGATTTCGTTGCCCTTCACGTTATCGGCACCAACGAGAATCAGGGTGCCGACGTGATACTGCTTCGCGTTTCTCACTGCGATGCTGGTGGCACCCTTCTTGGCCGCCGCCGTCAACGCGGTGTTCATTGGGGCCGGGAGGCCCTTCTTGTTCTTCTTTTCCAGCATCGTAAACGGCCGGACCGACTGCTCATAAGAGAAGCCGGTGATCACGCCGTCCGAAGCCTGGTTGTCGAACTGCAAGAAATGCCAGTGCGTGTTGATCTTCGACGCCTGGAAGTTCGTGTAGTCGTCGTCGTCCCACTCACTGGTCAGCGTCCAATCCAGGCAATCATAGATGTTGCCGCGGACCACCAACGGATACTTCAGATCGTCGTTGGCGCGGATCGCTGCTTCTTCTTCATGGAGCACATAGATCAAGCCGTTCGGATCGATGACCGCCGGCTCTTTTCCCTGCGCCTTCGCAATCTTGATCGGCATCTTCACAAAGTGCACGTTGTAGCTCTTCCGTCCGGCATTCTCCGGACAGAGACTCCACACGCCGTTCTCACCGGGAAGCGCCTGATCGACGCTCTCTTCACCGTTGGCATCCCGGCGGATCATTTCCAGCCAGGGCGCTCCGACGTGGTTTGGCGAGAACATCACGCGCCGACCGAAGTGCGGCGTGAGATGCGGCCAGGCCACCTTCCCGGTCATCGGCTCGAACATGATCGGGTGCCGCTTGCCCGGATGCGTGGACTTGTACTTGGGATTGTCGATCTCGCTTTCCTTTTCGCTCATCGCCACGTTGCCGTTCCACGTCCAATCGAGGACGGTGGCATCGTAGGACTGCGTCTGACCCTTTTCGTCATCCTTATGACCGGGCTTGCCCATCGTGGGCATCTGCATGGCCACCCAATCTTTAATGTTGATGACGGCTGGGTTGCCTTTCCAGTTGCTCTTGCCCTTATCGGTAATCGTGAACTGCTTACCGAACCAGTCCACGGTCTGACCGACCAGCTTGTCGGACGCGATCGGGGTCTTGATGCGGCCCTTGCGATCCGGCAACTCACGGAGGTCCGGCATCACGTCGTTTCGCAGATCACCCTGTTGAATCGTGTTGTACACGCGCCAGTAGCCCCACATGCCTGCGACATAGTGGTGCGCCACGTGACAATGGAAGAGGAAGTCGCCGGCCAGCTGCTGGCAGAGACCGGAACCGCACTCGGTTTCCAGGTCGAGGGCTTCTGACGGCCCAATGACTTCCACGTCGACACGGTCGGTCTTGGCACGAATGACCGGATACTTGACCGGGCCATTGGTGCTGGTCGCCCAGAGGTTCATGTCATCGATCGCCCGCGGGCTGCGCGGCCACCGAATCGTGCCTCCGTGCGGATGGTGGCTGTGGAACACTTCCGATCCGCCGTGAACCAAACGAAACTTCGCCGGATCTCCGATGTAGGAGCGGGGAATCGTCGGCGACGGATCGCCGAAGGTATAGGAGCTGTAGCCCATCGACTCGTCTTCAAAGCCGAAGTACTCATGCTGCACATGCATGTTATTGATGCCGAACGGCTCGCTGCGATAGTTGATCGCGCGGCCACCCGGGCGATACGCGTCCGTCAACGGATCGCGCTGCGGGAGGAAGTCGCCCTTCTTATTCAAGGGACGGAACGCTTCATCGCCGACTTCGTGGTAGTACAGCACGAACTCACGGAAGTCCGGGCCCGTACCATTCTTGATCATGACCTGCCAGCCGCTGCTGGCCGGAGTCGCGTCACCGCTGCCGAGCGCTTCCCAATAGGAAGATCCGCGGGGTTCCACGACGAAGGAACCGAACATGCCCATCACGGTCAGCTCACGGTCGTTGCTGAACGTATGGAACTGCCGGACGCCTTCCTGGGTGTTCGGGTGGATATACCACTCGTAGTCACCGCTCTTGTCCTTGGCAACAATCGTATCCGAGTTGGTCGTGGTGGCCGCGGCGCCCGTGGCGCTCACCACCATGGAAGACCCATGGATATGAAGGCTGACTTCCTCGCCGCCTTCCAGCTTATTGCTCAACTTAATCTTGACGCAATCGCCCTGGTTGGCGCGGATGGTCAGCGGTTGAATCCACTGGGCTTGCACGCCGGGGATGATCGCTCCGGGATCGAATCCTTCCTTGTCGCGCGCGGCCTTATTCGTCGCTTCTTCCGCGCGGACCTTGTCGAGATTCTCATCCAGCACGTACATGTAGCCGGGATAAAAGTCGAGCCACTGATTCAGCGTGATCTCGACGTTGATCGCGGACACGTTGTACTGCTTCACCGGGGCGGTTGCGGGGCACTTGCCGCCGCCCACCATCGCCACCGGCTCAATGCGGGGATCGGACACCAACAACATGTCCTGCCCACCCGCACCGTATTGGTGCATCATGGACTGGGTGTTGTACATCCCGGTGTTGACGCCCTGAACCTGCGGATCATGGGTCATGTGCTCCATGATGCGCTGATGCTGCTGCTCGACCATCGCCGACCGCTCGCCCTTTCCGGACATCGCATCTTCGACGATCGTCTGACCCTTGAGTTGCTCCGCCCAGGCGGGGAGCTGGTGATTCATCGCCACATGGGACGATGCGCTCTCAGCGGATGCGAGCGGTGCCCATAACAGGGCAACTGCCGCCATCGCGCCGAGCATGCGGGTAGGCACGCAAACCCGTGATGTGTGAAAGAACATGGACCGGCCTCCTTGGTATGATGAACGACACAAACCCAAACACAGGAAACGAAATGCAAATGACGCTGTGTATATAAGCCCTTCGTGACCTGGAACGACACGAGGGTCCTGGAGCCTTTTCAAAGAAACCGAACGATACTGAACTCACGATTCTCTGTCAACCCCCTTGGACAGTTCGGCAAGCACAGTGGGGCTGATTGCCTCAGTCGTCAGCCAACTATCATCTTCACTCTCCTCCACCGGTCACAATCCGCCCTATTTTTTGCCACTCCCACCCGCCTCCGAAGCCAATCCATCTCCACCCCGCTCGCGCCCCCACTTGCCGTTCCACTCGTCCCCCTCACATAATGCGCCGGACTCGCGGACCTCTGCGCGTCCTAACCCTGACAGAACCGGCAGGATGTCATGACACCTCAACCGACGCTGCTGCTCATCCTTCTCATTGGGGCCGGTCTTGCGCTCTTTGGCCTCGATCTCTTACTGCCGTTGGGCATCGCCAACGCCGTGCTCTATGCAGGCGTGGTATTCCTTGCCGCCCTCAGCCCCTCACTTCGCGTTCCCCTGTTCACCGCCGCAGGATGCTCGATCCTCACCATCGTCGGCGCCTGGTTCGGCCCATCGATTCCCGGCGTTCCTCTCTGGGTCGCCCTGTCGAACCGGACGCTCAGCCTGATGACGATCTGGGCGCCGATCCTGTTTCTCCTGCAACGCCGGCAAACGGAAGTTCTCTTGCGCCGCCTGAACGAATCGCTGGAAACGCGCGTCCAAGCCCGCACGGCTGAAATTGCGGCGAAAGAACTGGCGCTGCGCCAGACACAGGAAGAACTGCGCGCCCTGACCAGCCGCCTGCTGACCGTGCAGGATGAAGAACGGCGGCGTATCGCACACGATCTGCACGACGACATCAATCAGCGGCTCGCGATGCTGGCCCTCGGGCTTCGCGCGCTGGAACAGCCCGAACTGGCGCAGCCTGAATCAGCGCGCGCGACCCTGGCTCAAAGCCAGGAGGATATCCTCCTGCTTTCGGAAGAGGTCCGCCGCATGGCCTATCGCTTTCATCCCTCGATCCTGGATGATCTGGGCCTCGGCGCCGCGCTCAAGCGCTTGCTCGATGATTTCACCCATCGAACAAGGACCAAAACATTGCTCGTCAATCCTCCATCCGACACTGTGCCGCCCAAAGCGATCGCCACGACCATCTACCGGATCGTTCAGGAATGTCTCTCGAACATCACCCGCCACGCCAAGGCGACACGCGTGGAAGTGGAACTATTCATTAGCGAGCGAGAGCTCGACCTCACCGTGCGCGACAACGGCGTCGGCTTCGAGGTCGATGCCGCCCAACACGAACGGCAAGGCCTTGGCCTCTTCAACCTACGCGAACGGGCGCTGGCATTGTGCGGAACATCTCGCGTACAGTCTCAACCTGGGCACGGCACGGAGATTCACGTGCATCTCCCGTTGTCTGAGCCTCCACCTGCATGAAAAAACCGACCGTCATTCTCGCCGACGACCACACCTTGGTACTCGAAGGCTTTCGCCGCCTGCTCGAAGCCCACTGCGAACTCCTAGCGACCGCCGGAGACGGACAGGCCCTCTTGCAAGCGGTGGCGCAACACCGCCCCGATATCGTCATCCTGGACATTTCCATGCCAGTGATGAACGGCATGGAAGCAGCCCGTGCGCTGAGAACCAAGTATCCCGCGTTGAAACTGGTGTTTGTGACGATGCACGCGGATCCCGCGTACATTCGCGCGGCGTTTCAGGCCGGGGCCTCCGGCTATATCCTCAAGCAATCACTGGGCGACGAGTTACCCCAGGCCCTTCACACCGTCCTGCAAGGGCAGATCTACATCACCCCGCTGATCGCCAAAGATGTGGTCGATGGGCTGCTGCACAGCGATACGCAGCCGCTCGTTGAACTCACCGCCCGACAGCAGGAAGTCTTGCAGCTCATTGTGGATGGGCTTTCAGCGAAAGATATCGCCGTGAAACTAAGCATTTCGCATCGGACCGTCGAGTTCCACAAGGCCCAGCTGATGCAACAGCTGAATCTCCATAGCACCGTTGAGCTGATTAAATTTGCCCTGACGAACGGGTTGGTTCGCCTGACATAGCCCAATCGCTAGACCAGCCTTCCCGGTAACTTTTCCCCGGCCTCCTGGTAGTCTTACGAGTGCATTCCCTCTGCGTCCCCTCTATAGTGCGGCCTCTGCGTCAGGCTGAAACTGAGGGAGCCGAGATCATGACACCAACCACTCGCCCTGCTCTGATTATCGGCGATTCATCACGCGCCATGCTGGCCCTCACCGAAGCCATGGTGGATAGCACGTTTGACGTCATGGCCAGCGTGATGGACAGCGAATCGCTCGTGCTGGCGGCACAACATTACCAGCCGGCTCTGGCCCTCCTCGACTTCACCCCCTCATTCGGAGACGCCTTAGCCGCCAGCCGGCAGCTCTCCCAGGAACTCCCGGCAACCAAGATCGTCTTCTTTTCAACCCATGACGACGCCGCCTATGCAACGGCGGCATTCGAAGCGGGGGCCTCCGGCTTTCTGGTCAAACAACGAACCAGTGACCTGCCCAACCTGCTGACGCGAATTTTGCGCGGCGAACGCATACAACACCCCGCGACACTCCCCCTATCGCGCCGGTAGTGGCCGCGAGCACGACGAGAGCACACAAACCCATCATGCCTGATAGCACCCCTCGAATTATCCCGATGTGTGAGCTCTGCCGGCGAGTGTATGACCACGGGACAGACTCCGGCCACACCAGCGTCTGGACCCATCTCCAGGCCTACGTGACTCGCCACCGCCTCCACGCCAAACAGGTTGCGTTTTCTCCGTCCTATTGCATCGACTGCAAAAACGGCTACACCCTCGCGGCCACCTACGGCCAACACTAGCTCTCGTCGGCGCGGCTGACAGTACCTCTACAGGCCCATCTTTTCCTTCCTCCGCCCGGTTGTGCGATAATGCGCGATGCTTTTGAAACGTTGGCTCGTCGGTGACCCCCTGAAAACTGCGCAAGCAGCGCACGAACGGCTCTCGAAAACGCTGGCTCTGGCCATCTTCTCTTCAAATGCGATCTCCTCGGTGGCCTACGCCACGGAGGAAATTCTCCTCGTCCTGATTCTGGCCGGCTCCGCCGCCGTCTCCTGGTCGATTCCCGTGAGCATCGCCATTTTGATTTTGACCCTGATTCTGACGATTTCCTATCGCCAGATCATCTACGAATACCCTGCGGGGGGCGGCGCCTATATCGTGGCCCGGTCGAATCTCGGCGAACTCCCGGCTCTGATCGCGGCCGGCGCGCTCATGATCGACTACATTTTGACGGTGGCGGTCAGCGTAGCTGCGGGAATCGCGGCCCTGACCTCCGCTGTCCCCGTACTCTTCCCCCACCGGGAAGCGCTGGGATTGACCGCGATCCTCTTCATCATCGTTATGAATCTCCGCGGCGTACGCGAGTCCGGAAAGTTCTTCGCGGTTCCAACCTATTTTGCCATCGGCGCCCTCGGACTGATGGTCATCCTTGGGACAATCCAATCTCTGATCGGACCAGGCGCCGTGCCCGTGGCGCCTCCAATCACGGCCGGCCAAGACGGCCTGGATGGGGTGACGCTGTTTCTGGTCCTGCGCGCCTTTGCCGCAGGCTGTTCGGCGGTGACTGGAATGGAAGTGATCTCAAACGGCGTGCAAGCGTTCCGCGAGCCGGAATCCAAGAACGCCGCGACGACGATGATCTGGATGTCCACCATCCTCGCCGCACTCTTCATGGGTATCAGCTGGATGGCCTACCACTACGGCATTCTCGCCAAGGCAGATGAAACGGTCGTCTCACAATTGGCCCGTCTCACATTTGGCTCCGGCGCCATCTACTATGCAGTCCAGATCAGCACCATGCTGCTCCTCGTCCTGGCGGCCAACAGCGCTTTTGCGGGGTTTCCACACCTGTCGTCGATTCTCGCCAGGGATGGGTATATGCCGCACCAGATGGCCAGCTTCGGCGATCGACTCGTGTTTTCCAACGGCATTTTCATCCTCGGGTTTTTCGCCTGCCTGCTGTTGGTCATCTTCCATGGCGATACCCATGCGCTGATCCCGCTCTATGCCATCGGCGTCTTTGTCTCATTCACCCTGTCGCAAGCCGGCATGGTCAAACGCTGGCTGGTCAAGCGGGGCCTGCATTGGCGCAAAAAGCTCGTGGTCAACGGGATCGGCGCGATCACGACCGGCGTGGCAACCGTCATCATTGCCACCACGAAGTTTATGCAAGGCGCATGGATCGTGTTCTTGCTCGTCGCGATCCTCATCATGATGTTCCGGGGGATTCGATCGCACTACAAAGCCGTCGCCGAACAAGTGTCGCTCACCCGAGACACACGCCCGCCGCGACCCCGCCGCAATCTCGTGATTATGCCGATCGGAGGAGTCAATCGCTCGGTGGTCCGCGCCGTGGACTACGCGCGCAGCCGGGGCGGCGAGATTCGCGCTATCCTGGTCGATGTCGACAAAGAAGAAACCGCGCTCGTTGAAATTAAGTGGGCCCAGTGGGGCTGCGGCGTGCCGCTCGTCGTTCTGCCGTCCCCCTACCGTTCCATTCTCGGGTCGATCCTTGACTACATTGAGGACCTCCAGCAGAAAGATCCCGACTGCTGGATCACCGTCGTGATCCCGGAGATTTTGCCGGCTCGCTGGTGGCAGAATATTCTCCACAATCAACGGGCGCTCCTCTTGAAAGGCGCACTGCTCTTCAAAGATCGCGTCGTGTTGACCGATGTGCCTTACCACCTGACGAGGTAGCCGTGAACCATCCCATGTGGCGACCGGGCTTGCTTCTCGTGGCGGTCGTCTCTTCCATCGCGCTCTCGACGCCTCAGGCGTTTGCCTTCAAGCTCCAGTCACCGTCCGACGGTGCCACGCTGAAATCCGGCCAAGCCGTCACCGTCGCCGTCGATCTTGGCGCGGATAGCGGCATCGTGAAGGTGCGCTACTATTGGTACGGAGAACTGGCCGAGACACTTGTGCAACAAGACGACTCTGACGCGTCGATCATGCCGCAACAGGACACACTCAGCGACGATCGCTTTTCCCAAAAAGACAGTATCTCCGGCGCCCCGGTGGTCGCAGTCGCCGCCCTCTCCTCCGGTTCGGACCAAACACCGCCGTTCGGCGGCACCCTGAAGATCCCGAAAGAAGCGATCGGACCGATGCGCCTCTTAGCCGTGGCCGAAATTTCACGCGGACGCCTAGGCACTCGCACCGTGTTCGACGAAGTCATTGTGAAGATCGAGCCGGACACGGCCCTGCAGACAATCGACTTCGAGACCGACAAGCCGCTGCAACTGGGCCGCACGGGTCAGTCATCGGCGTTCGGCCATGTCGATTCGATGGGCAAAGTGTTCGAACTCCCCGTCGTCGGTGAGTTCGCCGACGGAGCCGTACGGCCCCTCGCTTCGCCCGCCAGCGGTACGAGCTACCAAAGCTCCAACCCCGCCGTCATCAAAGTCCTAAGCGGTGGGATGCTGCAAATCGTCGGCAACGGCAAGACCATCCTGACCGTATCCAATCGCGGCAAGCAGGCGTCGCTCGATGTGAATGTAACCGTCAACGATGAGCCCAACCAACCCCCGGTCGCCGATGCAGGCAAGAATAAAACGGTGAAGGCTGGCACGAAGGTGAAGCTGAGTGGGTTGAACAGCCGCGATGCGGAAGGCGAAGCGCTCTACTACTCATGGAGCCAAGTCCGCGGCAGTAAAGTGCCTCTCCTCGATGTGAACGGCCCCGAAGCCTCCTTCCAGGCCCCACATGTCTCCGAGCCGCGAACCTATCGATTCAAGCTACGCGTGACAGATAAGAAGGGGGCGGACTCACCGCCGGTGTTTGTGGATGTGACGGTGGAGCCATGAGGATTGTAATGAATACCAGGGAGTGAGTACTATTTCGATTCTGCCTCGCTTCACCTTTACCGAACGACATTTTCGAACACCCTGAAGAAGATTTCCACCTTCACGAATAACGATTGTGAAATTAATACTCCCGCGATTCGTTGCAATTGACTCCTCAATACTCGCCGCTTGGGCCAAAGACGCTTTGTCCGAAAATCCCAAACTTTGCAACTCAGCACGCGAAGTTCAAAAGCGCCTGTTCGATGCTACCTGGACACCGATCATATGCTTACACCACTTCGTAGAACTTGCACGCCATGCTGATATAGAAATAGGTCGGAGACGAATAGATTTCCTCAGATC
The DNA here is from genome assembly GCF_900403705.1 of Nitrospira lenta. NCBI lineage: Bacteria > Pseudomonadati > Nitrospirota > Nitrospiria > Nitrospirales > Nitrospiraceae > Nitrospira > Nitrospira lenta. The sequence continues at coordinate 246,852 of NZ_OUNR01000017.1, forward strand.
ATTCTCTCAAATAGCCTGGATCGGCAGATCCTACAATCCGAAAATGCTAGGAGCAGTCGTCGATGTTTTTGAGGCAGAGGTTGCTGCCATAGCCGCGTTCCCGACCATAGACTTTCAAAAAATGAGAGAAGCAGTTAGGGCACGACTCATTCAATACGGGCCACCCACAGATATCGCCATGTTTGATGATTGGGAGTTCATGCACTCAACACTCGAAGCAATGGCGACTCGTGAGCAGGAAGTTTCTTCAATTCTACATTCTGAGGGTAGAGTAAACGATGCCACTGAGATCGGGAAGCTTCGGAACATCCAAATCAACGATCCCGAGGCCTTTAAGCAGCCACTGATTGACGAAATCGCCAAGACCACAGAGGACTTATCTCAGCGCGGAGACGCTAGGCTCATTGATGCTCACAGAACAGCTGAAGACTTTGTCAGCATGGTGGCTAAAAACTTGGCCGAAGCAATACAACGAAGCAGCAATGCTTTTGATGCTTTCGTGGAGCAGCATGATGTCCCTAAGAGCGATATTACCGATAGTACAACCTTAGGTGAGTTTAAGCGGTTAGCACGACTTCGAAAACTAGCAAGAGTTGCTACTAATCAAATGGAGATAGATCTCGAACTAGTTTGGGCAAATATTCGAGATGCAAAAATACCTTCAGAAATACTTCAAAGGGCAATTCGAGATGCCCGAAGGTCGGCTCCTCGAGCTAGCGGAAGCGACCTCGGGGATGATTATCTCGCTTGTCTCGCCCCCTATGTAGATGCAATCATCGTAGACAAACGTACTCACGAGTTTCTAACACAGGCAGCTCGACGCGATCCCTATATTCACAAGGCTGTGGGCTTCTTTGCTAAAGCCACATCCTACAACCAACTTCCCGAAATACTCGCAACTTACCAAGAGCTATAACGCTGAGTTAGCAATATCATCCGCAACGGTCCAAAGACTTGGCGGCCTGATAAAGCTCCTTGATAGGCAGCGAAGGACGGGGCCTAAAATTGAGCACAGAATGGTTTCTCAGCGGGAACGAGAATGGTGCTTTGAGCCATCCTCTCTTAACCACCAGACCAACCCGTACGTTCGGGGAACTTGGTGGAGTTCCTTCGCATGATGGCAGGTTCGCCTCAAGAGTTTGCCCTCAGGAATCCTTTCTCCTATACTGACTACATTACGAAATGCAGCATCCTAAGCGAAGGAGCCACCATGGCAACGCTGACAATCTCTCTCTCAGATGAAGAAATGAAGCGACTCGAAGCTTTGGGCAAGCGGGAAGGCCTAACGGTCGAGCAGATGGTGCGCCTGGGCATCAACGACTTCATCGGCCAGCCTGACGACGCATTCCGTGCCGCTGCCAAGCGGGTGATGGAGAAGAACTCCGAGCTCTATCGTCGACTCGCGTGACTCGCTATCTTACTGTTGCTGAAGTGCTTGAGCTTCACCAATCTGTCATAGAACGGTGGGGTGGCTCTGGGGGGATTCGAGACCTCAACGTCCTTGAGTCTGCCCTGGCTCAGCCACGCCAAAGTTTCGGAGGGAATGACCTCTATCCTGACCTCCCATCCAAAGCCGCAGCCCTCTGCTTCTCGCTCGTCCTCAATCACCCTTTTATCGATGGAAATAAACGAGTAGGGCATGCGGCCATGGAAGTCTTCCTGTCGCTGAATGAATACGAACTCCATGCGTCAGTTGACGAACAAGAATGTCTCATCCTCGACCTCGCAGCAGGACAGCTCTCACGTGACATTTTCTCAGACTGGGTATTGAAGCACGCCACCCCCATCAGGCAATAGCGCGACTACTCATCACGCCTCGCTCAGCCGCACCGGTCCGAAGGCTTGGCGGGCCTGCTGAAGCTCCTTGAGATGGCGCCGGAGGGCGGGGCCGAAGGTGGAGCGGAGGACGGCTTCGCGGTGGCGGACGATACGCGCTTCGGCGCTCCCGATCTGTTCTTCCAGCTGCCTCACTAAACGTGCACCGGAGCCGGTCAACCACTTCAGATGACCGCCGGCATATTCCAAATCTTGAATCGAGTAGCGGACGGATTCAATCTCTTCAAGACAACGAAAACGCGCCCGCATGAGATCACGTTGCGTTAATCCAGCTGCTTTCCACTGCTTCATTCCCCGCTTCGTCTCGGCCCATGACGAGAGCCGCTCGAACAGCAGCGCTCCCATCGTGAAGGTAAAGGTCGCATGCAGAATCCCGCGCAATGGACGCAGGCTCCGACGCCAGGGCGAGTAAAAGATCTGCTGATTGTGATCGCCGTGATACATGACATGCTTGCGCAGCAACAAATTCAAATGATGGTGACTGTTCTCGTGAATCAGATCGTCGATAAGATCGAGATTGTCCCGGTCGAAACAATTGATGAAGGAGAGGCCAGGACGATGGCGGTAACTGAAACTGACGACGCCCTTGGCGTTAAGCGGAATAAGTCGAGAGGTCAGTAGGGCCAAGACCTCATGCCCTTCGGGCCATGCCGCATGAATCGTTTCCCAGGCCCGCCGGATACGGGCTGCCTGCTTCGGATCTGTCGGAACCACCTTCTTCGGCTGACGGTCTTTGCCATACGCGAGAGTGGATCCAACGGTCACGGCGCCATACGAAGTACACCAGACGTCGGCGGTCGGACGCACCGCCCAATGCCATTGAGCCTGCCCGTTGACAACCGTCCAAATCGGCGCGAGCGTTCGTCCGGTTTTCAACGCAATCCCTGCCTCATCGACACGAAAGGCCGTACGGCCCTTTGCGCGTGTCAGTACACGCTTCAAAGCAAGCGGCGCTTCGCATTGATCCCCCGCGACTCCGAGCGGCACAGCACCGGCCTCTTCCGCTTTTTCAAAATTCTGTGCCAGACTACCCGGCACGTTCCACGGCGCCATCTTGCGGGTACGACACCAGGCCGCCGCAGCGGCAGGATCGAGCCACAGGGCCTCTTGCGCAATGTCCTGAGCCACACGCTTACAAAGACGCGCGAGCCGACCATCCAAGCCAGTGACTTGCGGCTTACCTTTGGGGAACAGCTCGTCGAGATAACTGTTCTCAAAAAACTTTTCCTGACACTCGGCAAACAATTGCTCGGCAAACTCCCGACGATCAGACTCCGTCCGCCACTGCTGCCAAATGTCGAGAAAGTACACGAAGTCGTTCAACGACTCGATCCATCCGACGACTTTCCAATTGGATAGATCCTCAGCTTTCACGCTGCGACTGAGGAACTGCACAAAGTCGGTCGGAAACGCGAGCTGTGAGGTCAGCTCAGCGTACTCATTCTGCAACTCCCGGCAAAGCTCCTGGAGCAGCTTTCGCATGGACAATCGAAGCTCAAGATTCAGTGCGATCAACGATGGAGAATCGAATAGAAGCACCTGCGCCTCCCTTACCAGCTATTGTAAAATGAGAGAGACTGTAACGTAGGAAGGACAGGCCTGCAAGGAGGAACCGAGGCAAGACACGTCAGGAACGGCAGGGAGAAAATTCCACGAGCGCGTTCGGACAGCGATTAATACAACCAGACTGCAGTGAAAACCCTACGCCACCCGATCAGGCCGTGGCTTTCAGTTGTCCTGCAAACTCCGGCAGCAGGACGCCCGGCTTCAGGAGCTTCATCGCTCCGGATTTCTGAATCATGCGATGACGCAGAATCACGGGGTCCACAATATTGCCGCACGACACACAGCGCATGCCGCGCATCCACATGGGCACGCAGCTTTCCTCTAAATCGACCAGATTGTCGACGACCATGAGACCTTCGCATCTTGTGCACTTCATAGCACCTCCTCATCACAGATGACGCCTGCGGTTTCGCAGTTCCCGCGCAGCCGCTATACAGAGCCTAGCAGCTCGCTGAAACTCTGCTTGCCAGCGAATAAAGCAAGCAAGATGCCAGCTGGTACAGCTCCCTCCCCTTGCGGGTTTTTGCGTCGAATCGTAGAGTGTGTGCAGCCGAAAAACGGCTGCGGTAGAGAGAATGTGACCGAATTGGCCCCATGCGACATAAATGGAGAAAGACCGATGCCGGCCCTCAACTCGACGGCGGAGTGACCCAGACAAACAATGGCACTGACGGCGACAGAAATTTCCCAGGTAGTGGCAGAAGTGGCTCCGGCGCTGATCGGGGGATGGATCCAAAAAGCCTATCAACCGACAGCTCGAACGGTCGTGCTGGAAATCCGAACGCCCGGACACACGCATCGACTGTTGCTCTCAGCCCATCCCGCATCGACGCGTCTTCATCTTGTCACTCACGCACTACAGAATCCGCCGGCTCCGCCGGCTTTTTGCCAATACCTCCGGGCGCATCTCCACGGCGCACGGGTTGACGACCTTCGCCAAGAAGGTCGAGACCGTGTCGTGGCCCTGTCGCTCACGACCAAAACCGGCTCCCAACGCCTCATTGCAGAGCTGACCGGCCACAACGCCAACTTTCTCGTGCTTGATGCGGAACAACGGCTATTGAGGGATCTGAATCGTTCGGCTGACATGTATGGCAAACCATACCAACCGCCGGTTCTTTCAGCCGGCGCCGGACCACGGGAACGGGACGCCCGCTTCGCAGCCGATGCACGCGGGCGGTTCGGCTTGTCCGCCGCAATTGAGTCCTACTATGACGAGAAAGAATCGACGGACAACACGGCCGCTGTCCGGGACGCCCGTGCAAGCCAGATCAGGAAAACGATTAAAAAACAGGGGCGGCGCGTGGAGGCCTGGCGGAGCGATCTCGCTAAAGCAGAAAAGTATCGCAACTATGCCCGCTATGGAGAGTTATTGAAGTCCAACCTGGGCACGATCAAGAAAGGGCTGGAGTCGATCGTGGTCGTCGACTATTTTGACGAGCTCTTGCCTGAAATCACAATCCCGCTCGATCCCACAAAGTCTGCTCAGGGGAATATGGACGACTACTTTCGCAAACAACGGAAACACGCGACGGCTGAGCGAGAACTGCTCCCTCGAATCGCGCAGGGAGAAGCCGAGATCGATGGGCTTCGCCGGGAACTGCAATCCATCGAACAAGGAACCTGGCAACCGGCACCGCCCCAGGCGTCAGTCAACGCGCCCACCAGGCGACGGGATCGATCGCCATCATCAAAGGAGCGGCCTGACGAACGGCGTGGCCCGTTCCGCCGCTTCACATCCTCGGACGGACTTCCGATCTTTGTGGGACGGAATGCGCGGGAGAATGACGAACTGACCTTTGGGCTCGCCAAGAGCGACGACCTCTGGCTTCATGCCCGCGGCACACCCGGCTCACACGTCGTGGTCCGCCTGGAAAAAGGCAGCGACCCGCCACCGGAAACCATCCGAGACGCCGCTACACTGGCGTTGCTCTATAGCGACCTCAAGAAAAGCGGCAAAGGCGAGGTGATCTATGCGCGGCGCAAGTGGGTCAAGAAAGCGAAGGGGCAGGCGCCCGGCGCCGTGACGGTGACCCAAGATAAGTCTCTTCACGTCAGTCTCGATAAGAAACGACTGGATGCCCTCAAGGCCCGCTCAGCCCAGGAATAAGCAACCAAATCATCAGCGGCTTTCCTAATTTTCTCGCGCCATGCTACAGTGCCCACATATGGGCACTACGATCCACACTGCATTTCTCCTCCATGCCGTCACCGAGCTCTTGCGATCGAACGGATCGCAGGACTTCGGCATCCGGCTGGTCACGCTCCTCAAGCAACAGATCCCACTCGACGCGGCCGGCCTCTACCTCTACAACCAGTCCGTCCATACATTCACGCTCCTTCACACGATTCCATCCCCAAACGACACCTGCGAGGTTTCACATCTCCCCGCCACCGGCACCGCAAAAGAAGCGGCACTTCTCGCGGGACACGCCTTGCGCTGCGACGATCTCCTGGCCGCGGGATGGACTGAAGGATCTGTGTTGCGACAAATATCGAGCACCATTTCCGGCATCGTCGCGCCGCTGATGCTGACCACCCCGGAAGCCCCGCCTCGTCCGATTGCCGTCATGTTCATCGGAGCCCTCTCGAACGCCGCCTTTACCGAAGAAGACCGGGCATTGCTCGACGACTTGAGCACTACCATCGCCCCAGTGCTGAAAAATGTACTGGCGGTCGAGGAACGCGACGCGTTGCGCGCGATCAACAACCGCCTCGTCGTCGGGAGCTTCACCATCGAGACCTTGCTGCCCGCCACACTCGACCTGTTGCAACGGTCTATTTCACACGACATGCGCGGACTGGTCCGATTCGTCCATTCGTCTGAAGGTCCCTGGTTCGACATCGTCTGCATCGACGGCGTAGCCATCGATCTTGCTCAGCTCAAACAATTTCCATTCAACCGCATGGCACCCGCCGAAATGTTGGCGACCGGAAAACCGTTGCTCCTGACCGGCCAGAACCGCGAGCGATTTCCCGAGCGGTCCTATATCGAATCGGTCGGCATCATGTCCTGCATGCTCTGCCCGCTGATTGTCCGCGGGACTCCATACGGCTTCCTGGCCATCGGCAGCAAACGAACCAACGCCTTTTCCGAGGAAAATCTCGCCGTCGCGGAGCAATTCGGTTACCACCTGTCGCAAGCCATCGCCAACCTCACCGCCTATGAAGAGATTCGCACGCTGAAGGAGCAACTCGAGCAGGAAAACGTCTACCTGCGCGATGAGATGACCGCGTCGGTCGATTTCAATCAGCTGGTCGGAGAAAGTCCGGCACTGCAAAAAACGCTGAAGGCCATCGAGCAAGTCGCGCCGACCGATTCCACCGTTCTTATCACAGGGGAAACCGGAACAGGCAAGGAACTGGTCGCTCAGGCCATCCATCGCCTCTCGCCACGAAAAGACAAGCCGTTGATCACGGTGAACTGCGCCGCGCTGCCGCCGACCTTGATCGAGTCGGAACTCTTCGGCCATGAAAAGGGCGCGTTTACGAATGCGACGGCCCGCAAGATCGGCCGATTCGAACTCGCGAATGGAGGCACGATCTTCCTAGACGAAATCGGCGAGCTCCCGATCGATCTCCAGGCAAAATTCCTGCGGGTGCTCGAAGCCCAGGAATTGGAACGAGTCGGCGGCACACACCCCATCAAGCTGAATGTCCGCGTGCTCGCCGCCACCAACGTAGACATGGGACAGGCGGTAAAGAAGGGGGGGTTTCGCTCCGACCTCTTCTATCGGCTCAATGTATTTCCGATTTGCATCCCCCCGCTTCGGAACCGCCGCGAAGATATCCCGATGCTCGCACGGCACTTCGTGAAAAAATATTGCGAGCGGCACCGGAAGACCATCACCCGCATCGGCAGCAATACGCTGAAAGCCCTCGGATCGTACGAGTGGCCCGGGAACGTGCGCGAACTCGAGCACATGGTCGAACGGGCCGTGATCGTCAACCCCGGACCCATCCTGGTCATCGATGAGCTGGATCCACCGATGAAGAACGCCGACGGAAAAGATTCTCCGCGCACACTAGCGGACGCCGAGCGCACACATATCATTCAGACGCTCGGCCAAACCAACTGGGTGCTGGCCGGAAAGCAAGGCGCAGCGGTGCGCCTGGGGATGAAACGCTCAACCCTCCAACATCGGATAAAGAAACTCGGGATTATTCGTCCCCCACGCCATCACAAATAATCTGCCTACATATCGGCAGTCTCACCCAGCCCTGCCAATCTATCGGCACCGTTCAGAGCTCGTCAGTATTCGCTCGACTCTCTCTTTCTCATGCCTCTTCCTATTCCATCAAAGACTTGCAAGGACTTGCGCGGCCATCACTCACAGCGCCAGCGGCCTGGCACTATCCCTGCTCTCTTCCGTCTGCATGCAGCAACCCCACCCCATGACTCCCGAGCATCTCAGCCGAACCATCGAAGCCTACATGGCAGAGCGGCAGGCCGAGATCCTTCCCTCCGGCGAACAAACGACAGACGGGAAGCAGCTCTCCTGGTGCGGCGAAGTATTGGAATATCTCACGGAAGGCCTGGCTGAACGGCTGGCCGCGCGCGGCATCACCTTCAGCAAGACCTTTCCAGGCCCGTTCCGGTTGATGGACGAAGATCAACTGAACGACGGCCGGCATGTGCGCCGATTCTGGACGACGGCGCTCGACCATGGCTGTCCCATCGCGCGTCTCTGCACCAAGTTCTTTCATCGCCACGACAACGTGACGTTGCCACAACCACCCCAAGTGATCGCCTATCCCCCCGATCATCCGGAACCCGATATGGAGAAACCGGCGTGAATTACGTGGCGCTCAAAATGCTGTTCGGCGATCGCGCCAAATACCTCATGCTGCTCTGCGGATTGACCTTCGCCGTGATGCTGATCGTCCAGCAGGGTTCGATCTTCTGGGGTCTCATGATCTGGTCTCAATCCAGCGTCAGCAATCTCAACGTGCCGATCTGGGTCACGGATCCCGGCATTGCACAGGTCGACGAAGTGAAACCGATCGCCGACACCGCCGTCGACCGCGTGCGCAGCGTCCCCGGCGTGGAATGGGCCGTCCCGCTTTACAAAGGATTGTTACGCGCGCGACTCTCCAACGGGGACTATCATCAGATCACCCTCACCGGGCTGGAGTCTTCGACGCTGATCGGACGTCCGTCCGAAGTCCTGGAAGGCCGGTTCGAAGATGTGTTGCAACCCGATGCCGTGGTGCTGGATCAATGGGCGGTCGAACGCATGGGCGGCCCTTCCGTCATCAAGATCGGCACCATTTTCGAACTGAACGACAAACTGGCCCGTGTGGTCGCGATCGCCAAAACTCAAAAGAGCTTCACCAATATCCCGGTCGTCTACACCACCTACGAACGTGCTATCCGCTATGTGCCCCGCGAGCGCCGGACCCTGTCGTACGTACTGGCCAAGGCAAAAGACGGCGTTCCCGTCGAAGAAGTCACCACACGCATCCGTGAGCAGACCGGGCTGGGCGCATTCACCGCCGAAGACTTCGGCTGGAAGACCATCGGTTGGGTCCTCAAAAATACCGGGATCGGCATCAACTTCGGCACAACGATTCTGCTGGGATTCATCGTCGGCATGGCGATCGCAGGGCAAACGTTCTACCTGTTCACCGTAGAAAACCTCCGGCAATTCGGCGCGCTCAAAGCCATGGGCGCCTCAACCTTTACCCTGGCACGAATGATTCTGCTGCAAGCGTTCACCGTAGGGCTCACCGGCTATGGAGTCGGTATCGGCCTCGCCACGGGCTTCGGATTCTTGACGGCACGAAGCGGCGGATTGCCTTTCATCGAAACCTGGCAACTGCTGCTCCTGGTGCTGGTAGCGCTCTTGGCGATCTGCGCCTTCTCGGCCTTGATCAGCATCATCAAGCTCGCCCGGCTCGAGCCGGCTGTGGTCTTTCGGTGAACATGACGGATCATCACACACCATCGGCAGCCGTCAGCCTCCGCGGCATCGTGAAATCCTTCGGCACCGGCGACACAAAAGTGACCGTGCTCAGAGGCATCGACCTCGATATTTATCTGGGCGAGATGCTGTTGCTCGTCGGCGAATCCGGCGGCGGGAAAACCACGCTGCTGTCAGCCATTGCTGGGATTCTCGATATTGATGAAGGCAACATTGATGTGCTGGGCGTGCCGCTGAGCGCGCTACCGGCCGGCAAGCGCACGACGTTTCGCGGTCAAACCATGGGATTCATCTATCAGCAATTCAACCTGTTGCCTGCATTGACGGCGGCTGAGAATGTCGCCGTGCCCCTCCTGATCCAGAGGATCAACCGCTCCGAAGCCCTGCGGCGAGCACGAGTCATGCTCGACCGTGTCGGCCTGGGCGACCGTGCGGAGTTCCTACCGAAGAGTCTTTCCGGCGGGCAGCAGCAACGCGTGGCCATCGCCAGGGCCCTGGTCAATGAGCCGCGCCTGCTCATCTGCGATGAACCGACTGCAGCGCTGGATGGCCCAAACGGGCAGAAGATCATGGAGCTGTTACGCGAAGTGGGCCGCGCGCCGGACCGCTGCGTGGTCATCGTCACTCACGACAGCCGCATTTTTCACTTCGGCGACCGTATGGCCAACCTTACTGACGGACGCATTGTCGGTATCGAAACGATCACCAGAGAGGGCACGGCATGATTATCTTCAAACGTTTCAGTGTCTGGGCCGCGCTGGCCGGAGTGGCCTTCGCTGCCTGGGCATTGATGGGCGCTAATAAGATTGAGCCGATGCCGACGCCCATCACAGAGCCCCCGCGTTCCCCCTATGAGCAAACCGTCGCGGCATCGGGCATCATCGAAGCCGTCAACGAGAACGTCCGCATCGCGCCACCGGTCGCCGGCTTGATCACCAAAATGTTCGTGGCCGTCGGCGATCAGGTGACCGCCCACGCGCCGCTCTTCCAACTCGACGACCGGGAGTTGCGCGCCCAGCTGCTGATCCGGGATGCGGCCATTCCCCCGCTACAAGCCCAGATCGACGAGCAAAAATACCGCATCGGCGATCTCGACACCCAGCTGCGCCGCCTGAAGTCAGTGCGCGACGAACGGGCCGTGAGTGAAGACGATCTCAAACGAACGTGGTACGCCCTCGAAGTAGCGAAGCGCACGCAACAACGTCTCGAAGCGAATCTGAGTCAGGCGATCGCCCAGCGAGACGAAGCCACAATCCTCCTTGAACGGCTCACGGTCCGGGCTCCACGCGAAGGGACAATCTTGCAGGTCAATGTGCGGGCGGGCGAGTACGCCACTCCGGGAGCGAGCGAGCCGCTCCTGCTGCTCGGCGATACCCAACGGCTCCAAGTGCGCGCCGACGTCGATGAGGTCAATGCTCCGCTGGTCGCTCCACAGGCGCCTGGAGTGGCCTCCCTGAAATCCATGGCAGACATCAAAATCCCGCTGACGTTCGTCCGGATCGAGCCCTATGTGGTGCCCAAGAAATCGCTGACCGGAGACAACAGCGAACGGGTCGATACCAGGGTGCTTCAGATCATCTACCGATTCGATCGGCCGCCGTTTCCCGTCTATGCCGGCCAGCAGGTCGATGTATTTATCCAGCGCCAACCGGCAGCACCCACGCCTCATCCCGCCGCCACTCACCCGCAGGAGCCGGCGCCATGACGCGACGTATAGCTGCACTCAGCCTCGCGCTCGCCACACTGAGCGTGACGGCCTGCGTGCAGGGGCAAAACTACGAGCGCCCGTCGATCGAGGTGCCAACCACTTGGTCGCAGATGGCCCACGCGGATCAGGAAACATTTCCTCTCGATCAACAGCCCGATGCCGAATGGTGGCGCGCGTTCGGGAATGACGAACTCACCGGCCTCATCGAGCGTGCCCTGGAACACAATCACGATGTGAAACGCGCCGTGGCTCGTGTCCTGGAAAGCCGGGCCGCCGTCATGTCCGCCTCTGCGGGGCTCTATCCCCAAGTCAATCTACAGGGCAGTTACAGCAGCCTGGCCGTCTCAAAAAACACCTTCGCGGGCCTGGGTCTCGCGCAGGGAGGGCAGCCGGGCCCACAAGTATTCGCCACTCCCGGCAGCACGTTCAACCTCTGGAACGGATCGTTGGATCTGCGCTGGGAATTGGACTTCTGGGGCCGCATCCGCCGCGGCGAAGAAGCGGCCATCGCCGAAGTGGGCGCGAATGAACAGGATGCCCGGGCGGTCGCCCTCTCGCTGATCAGCGATCTCGGCCAGTCCTACTTCCGCATTCGGGAGCTCGATGAGCAGATTGAAATCGCCACCAGGACGGTCGCGGTTCGGCAGGAATTTTTGGACATTATTAAGAAACGAGCAGCGGTTGGCCTGGCCTCCGATCTGGATGTGGCGCGAACCGACGTCCTACTGGCAGAAGCCGCCGGGTTGATCCCCGACCTAACTCGAAGCCGGGCGCTCGAACGGCATCGGCTGGAAGTCCTCACCGGTTCCACACCGGGCTCCATAGACCTCCCCCGCATGCCGCTCAGGTCGACCGTGACCCAACCGGACATTCCTGTCGGCTTGCCCTCACAATTGCTGGAGCGGCGACCGGATATTCTCCAGTCCGAGTCCATACTGATCGCCGCCAATGCCCGTATCGGACAAGCGCGCGCCTACTTCTTCCCCACCCTGTCCATCACCGGGCAGGGCGGCCTCCAAAGCGCCGAATTTGCCAATTGGTTTTCAGGGAACAGCTGGAACTATAGTATCGGCCCCTCGATCACGCTACCGATTTTCCTTGGGGGGACCAACGTGGCCCGGCTCGATCAGGCGGAATCCCGCTACCAGCAAATGCTGGAGAGCTATCGGCAAACCATCCTCCAAGCCTTTCGAGAGGTTGCCGATCTGCTGGTGTCACTCCAGAGCAGAGCCGAGCAACTGGCTCGCCAACGGGAGCAACTCACCGCGGCTCAGACTGCGGTGACGCTGGCCACGGTCCGGTATCGCAAAGGCCTGGTCAACTATCTGGATGTGCTTGATGCCCAACGAAGCGCGCTCACGGCGGAAACCCAAGTGGTCATGACAGAGCGGGCACGATTGACGGACATGGTCAGCCTCTTCAAAGCGCTGGGGGGAGGATGGAAGCCGCCCGCCGCTGCCGCATCACCCTCCTAGTCAGGATTGCCCAGTCTATCCACCGCCACACGCGTGATCGTCCTTGAACGCTGCCACGAGCGTAGCGCAGAATACGTATTTTCTGGCGCTGACAAACCCTCAAGAATAGGCTGGATCTATCCGATCAAGCAGCAAACCTATTAGGAGACCTATACTGCTATGGACCGCCCAGTCTCCAATCAGCCATCCCCCCCAACCGCCACGACGATCCTCGTCGTGGACGACGAACCGTCGATCGTTAAGCTGTGCCGAGCGCTGCTCCAACCGGAAGGATTCACGATCCTTGAGGCTGACGGGAGTTCAGAGGCGCTGAAGATCTGCGCAAAACACGAAGGATCCATCGATGTCCTCTTGACCGATTTAGTCCTGCCTCCCCCAGGATTTCAACTCGCATCAGGTTCGAATGAGTTTCCTCATGTGCATGGGCATGAGCTGGCCATGCGTGCTGCCACGCTTCGGACTGGATTGAGAATCATCTTGATGTCTGGAAACCCGGACAAGGAACTCGCCAGCCACGGCATCAAGCGAGGTACACTGCCGTTCGTGCAAAAGCCATTTGAAAAATCCGCCTTGACTCAGCTGATTCGCGATGTCCTCCAGAGCCCTCCTCCAACGCTCAAGGTGCGCCAGGGAAACGCGGCGAACGACATCGACTGGTTCGGGTAACCCCTTCCCCAGACGTCACCGTCATGCACAAGAACGGTTGTGTGGCTGGAAACCAGACGAGATCGCTACGCATGCTCCGTCATGAACCAGCCGGCGATGGAGAGTCGCCGGTGCTGACCGGCCGTTTGATCGACTCGGCACACGCGGTGAAACCGCGGCACGGTGAACATGACAAGGGACCCCGGACGTGGCTCGATACAATGCGTGACGGACAACGCCGGCTTCTCCGCCGTGTGAGCTGACCGGGTGGCATACACGATCAATTCCCCACCCCAATCCGATTGCCACTCCTCATGAAAATACGCCACGACGGCAATGCGACGACGTGGCGCCAGTCGTCCTCCGACCGGCTCGCCTTGGGAGGTATCGTCATGCGTCAACAGGCAGTCGCCGGCCGAATAGGAATAGTAGCTGAAGCCCATGTGGCGACCGGTGATATTCGGAAACGACTCCATGTATTCCTGAATACAGGGCAGCTGCAGCCGGGACAGGAATCGATTGCCCTGCGCCGGTCCGATCTCCGCTTTCGCCCAATTGCCTGAATCCGGAAAATCTTCCCGCACCTTGGGAAGGTCTGACAAACTCTTCCATGCCGCCTGATTCATTGCATCACGGAAATACTGCCGCTCATCGGCCGACCAAAAATTTTCCACGATCAGGACCGGGCTCTGACGGAATGAAAATGACTGCAGATCCGAGAGCGCCACAGTCGACGAACGCCCCTCTCGCTGACTCTCCACGGGCTTCCTCCTTGGAACAACGGACCGGCCGTCCAACCAGGCTGTCTTATCATCCTCATCTTGAGAATGACAAGACCGCCAGCCGCGGAAACGCCGAAGGGGCTGCCACCTTGCGGTGGCAGCCCCTTCATGACGACTCATGGCACAAAATGTATTACCAGCGGTCGCGCTTACCGCCGCCGCCGCCACCGTTACCACCACGGCCACCACCGCCGCCGCCAAATCCACCGCGTCCGCCACCACCGCCACCCGTGCGGGGCTCCTGCGGGCGCGCTTCATTGACGGTCAAGGTACGGCCGCCGAAATCGGCGCCGTTCAAGGCCGTAATAGCTGCTTGAGCTTCAGAATCAGACGCCATCTCCACGAAGCCGAAGCCCCGTGACTGGCCGGTGAACTTGTCCGTGATCACGCGCGCAGACTCGACGGCTCCATGCGCGGCAAACAGTTCACTGAGTTGTTGTTCGGTCGCCGCATAGGGCAACCCGCCGACGTAGATCTTCGAACCCATGTGGGTTCCTCCTTTGAAAATGATGATATTGTCTTGGACTCGAGTGACGGAGGAAGGAGCGGGCCGAAGACGCGATCAATGCGGCGACTCAGGTCTGACTTCCGACGAAATTCCCGGGCAAGGCAACATCGTTGCGGGCCTGCTTTATTTTGACGATTCATCGCGAGGCCCTGGCGATGAGGTAATCGTAGCCTAACACAGGGGTCTGTTGAATTCAATGTTACTCCCCGACCCGAACCAGCAGACCTTGGTTCCGGCAATAGGCAAATGTCCGGTGAAACCAGGCGATCATGGCCGCCAAAAATAGGAGGTTCAGCCCGATTGCCCAGCCAAGATGCTCAACCGGCTGGCCGGACTGGCTGAGCACGCCGCGCATCCCTTCAAACACATGCGCGGCTGGATTGGCCCAAGCGATCGGCTTCAGCCAGACCGGGAGAACATCCATTGGATAGAACACGCAGGAGATCGGCTGGAAGAGGAACACCATACTCCAAGCCAGCACCTCGGCCTCCTGCCCGAACCGCATAATCAGCGACGTGGTAAACACGCCGATGACCCACCCGGTTACCACCAAATTTAAGACGAAGGGGAGTAACCAGAGTCCGATAATCAATATGCTGTAATCGTAAAACAACCAGGCACAGAGCCCCATCACTAGCGACACACACACGACCTTGAAAATACTCATGACCATCGTCGCAGCAAGAAACTCGCTCGGCTTCAGCGGGCTCGCAAACAGATTCATCAAGTTGCGCGACCAGAGCTCTTCAAGAAACGAAATGGTAATCCCCTGCTGAGACCGAAACAGGACGTCCCAGAGAATCAGCGCCCCGAGAAAAAATGTGACAAATCCGGGAACCTGCGTCTGATACCGTGCGAGGTAGAGGGTAATGAAGCCCCAAATCACCAGATCTAAAAACGGCCAGTAGAAGATCTCCATAATCCGGGGCAAACTCCGGCGATAGAGATAGAGATGACGGAACACGATGGCGGTAATCCGATGGAGCTTCATGCAATCCTAGTGATGATGTTCTTCGCCGCAGCCGCCGCAGTCCCCGCAACCGCTATGCCGCCCCATCATGGTATCCATCATCGTCCGGGCTCCACCCACAAGCCGCTCGCCGACACGCGTGCCATCCGGTAATTTCCTCAGGCCCAATCCGAGCAGCGCCACCGGGACTCCCGCCAGGCCCAGCAGAAATGGCCAGGTGCCCGCGCGCGCGCCATCCATCATCCACACCACCGCCACCACCATCAACAGCGGAACTAATCCCGCCGTGAGGCTGGCCCGCACCACCTGCCACTTACTGGTGCCTCGGAGGGCCCCCACAAGAGCAAACCCCGACCAGAAGAGTCCCCAGCAAGCACTCACGCCAAATCCCCCCAGCACTAGCCCCAGCGCAAATGAGATGGCTGTCTCGATCATGATAGACGCACTCCATTCCTTCCCCGCCTTACGGGGCCGCTATGATTCTCTGGCCAACTTCAAGAACACATCTTCCAAATCCGCCTGCCCAAAGCGGGACACAATTTGAGCCGCCGTTCCCTCGGCCACGAGATTTCCCTTCTGGAGAAAGATAATGCGGTCGGACATTTCTTCCATCTCCCGCATGTTATGGGAGGTATAGAGGACGCTCAAGCCGGTGGTCCGCTGCTCATCCTTTAGCAACGCCCGAATTTTATGCGCGATATCAGGATCCAGGCTGGCCGTCGGTTCGTCCAGGAACAGAATTTTCGGTTCAGTCAAAAAGGCCTTCGCCAGGGTCAATCGCGTCATCTGCCCGGACGAAAGCTTGCGCGTGACCTTGTGCCGAAACTCCCCCATCTCTAACTTCTTCACGATGTCATCGATCTTTCGCTGCACATCGGGCAGGCCATAGAGCCTGGCGACAACCCACAGATTTTCCTCGACCGTCAGCGATTGCGGCATCGACATATAGGTAGATGAAAAGTTGACCTGCTGCAGGATGGCCTCTCGATGGGTCTCCAGATCCATCCCGAACATCGAGATCGTCCCGGAGGTGGGTGTAATGAGGCCGAGCAGCATGTGCATCGTCGTCGTCTTGCCCGCGCCGTTCGGCCCCAAGACACCGAGGATTTCTCCGGGCTGCAGGGCAAACGAAATACCGTTGACGGCCGTAAAGTCGCCGAACGTTTTGGTCAGACTGCGGGCTTCAAGAACGGGTGACGCCATCGAACGAATCCTGGATATTAGTTGAATAGTAACGCCGCGCCGATTTTTTCAGGGAGATGGCAGGTCTCGCACTTCCGGCTGATTGGCTTTCCCTTATACTCCTGCTTGCCGTCATGGCAACGGAAACAGTCGGACAACGCCCGGGTGCGGAGATACGACCCTTCAGGATGATCGGGATACCAGGGCTGGCTATCGGCCGCCACATGGCCGCGTGGAATCACAATCGGATAGCCCTTGATCGGTTGTTCGTGCACGACACCCGAATGGCATGTCGTGCACCCCTCATCCTGTCCCCTCACACCAAAGGCCTCCATATGGGCACGGTGGCTCATGACCAACCCCACATCTTTCACCGGTGCAGGCAGATCTCGCGTGGCGATCTCAGAGATCCGTAGGATGTTCCGGTGACAGCCCAGACAAACCTCCGACCCCACCTTCGCCTGAAGGTTGTGAGAATCGGTCGGCGTGCCGAATAGATGAATCATCGAATCCTTTGTGCCGTTCCACGCCTTGTCATGGAGCCACCCTTCGAGGCCGGGACGGACATGGCAGGCCACACAGGTCACGTCTTTGTGAGACGATGTGACCCAGCTGTCATACGAAGGCGTAATGGTATGGCAACTGGCACAAAACTTCGGGTGATTCGTCAGGGGAATTGCGATCCCGCCGAAGGCAAAGGCTCCGGCGATCAAGGCTAGAATCAGCGTCGCTTTACGGTTCCAATTCATGTGTGACGCGCGGGAAGTGCTTGATGATGAGGGCCGCAACACCCGTAACATCGTTCAAGTCCAGGACCGGCACCGGAAGATCGATCGGCTTGTCGGAGACGACCGCCAGCAACCCGTCGGGAGAAACCGGCACTTCGCCGACCTGCTCGCGAATCACGACAATCTTCAGATACCCTTCGCTCTTCCAGCCTTCCGCAATAATGAGATCGTAGGAGCCATCGAGAAACTGGTCCCGAATTTCCTCAACCTTCATTTCCTCGGGCACATCGGCAAACATCGCCAGGCTGCCGCGAGACATCACGATGACACTGCTGGCCCCCGCACGTTTATGGCGCCAGCTGTCTTTCCCTTCGGTATCAAGATCGAAGCCGTGGCCGGCATGCTTCACCGTCGCGACACGATACCCCGCCCGCACCAGCTCGGGAATCACGCGCTCGATCAACGTGGTCTTGCCGCTGTTCGACCGGCCGACAAATGACACGATAGGCACGGCCATGGGCTCAGTCCCTTTCCAGGATCAACAACAGGACGTCTTATGCCCGGTGCTGTGGGTATGCTCCGCCTGCGTTTTCCAGGCTTCCCCGCTCAACAATTGCACGGTCACCAGATCGCCAGGATTCACCCGTTCCACTTCAACGGGAATATCGATCAGGCAATTCGCCTTCACCATCGAGGTGAGAATCCCGGACCCCTGTGCGCCGGTTGTCCGGACCTTGAAGACACCGTCTTCCCGCGTCAGCACGCCGCGGAGAAAATGCCGGCGGTCCGTGCGCTTCGAAAATTTCTCTTGGATGACCGCCTGCACAAGCGGCCGTCCGTATGTCCGATGCCCGTTCATCTTCAAGATGGCCGGCCGCACCAGTTGTTCGAAGGTCACCATCGACGAGACCGGATTCCCCGGCAGGCCGAAGGCCAACTTGCCCTGAATCTTGCCGAAGGCCAGCGGCTGTCCCGGCCGGATCGCGAGCTTCCAGAAATTCATCTCGGCACCCAATTCGCGGAACACGGCCTTCGTAAAATCGTAATCCCCCATCGAGACGCCGCCGGACAGCACGAGAACGTCGGCCGTCAGCCCATGAGACATCTTTTCCTTCAACGCCTCCGGCGTATCGCGAGCAATCCCGAGCAAAAACGGAATGCCGCCGGCTTCTTGTACCGCCGCCGCAATCCCGTAGCTGTTCGAATTGATGATCTTCTCTTCACTGAACCGCTCATCCAGATCGGCCAATTCATCGCCCGTGGAAAGAATGGCCACACGCGGGCGCTGATAGACAAAGACGAAGGACTTCGCAAGGATCGCCAACATACCCGCATCACCCGGACGAATCTGCGTCCCCTTGGCGATGATGCATTCACCCTTTTTCACGTCTTCGCCTTGCGGCCGGATGTTGGAACCGCGCGGTTCCGGCTTGAAAACGCGAACGGAATCCGGCGTATGCTCCGTATCCTCCACTTTCAAGACGGTGTCCGCTCCTTGCGGGATCGGCGCGCCGGTCATGATACGAATCGCCTGCCCAGGGCCGACGGACTTCGTCGGCATTTTCCCGGCAGGCACATCTTCAATAACCTTGAGCGTGACCGGCTTTTCGATCGCATGCTCCTGCTTGATATCCTCCCAGCGCACGGCGAATCCGTCCATCGCGCTGTTGTTCCACGGCGGATTATCGCGCTCGGCCACGATATCCTCGCCCAACACACGCCCAAGCGCGTCGAGGATCGACACTTTCTCCAGGCCTAACGTCGGGGTGGCCTCCAACACAATCCGCTGCGCCTCTTCAAGCCGCGTGAGTCCGTCTGTCGCGTCGTTCGCCTTCACAATCGCTCCCATCTCAATGTGGTGCATGCCTCGGCGCCACTTTTATGAGTGATCCACTCTTCTTACAAAAGGCTTCGATCTGATTCGCAATATTGTGGTAGCACTCGGCCGTCGCCGTATCGGAATTAAACATCGCAAAGGGTTCGCCCGCATCCGATTGCATCACCACATCGGGATCGAGCGGAATCCGTCCCAGGAACGGCACGCCCATATCGTTCGCGGAGGCTTCCCCCCCGCCCTTGCGGAACACTTCGATATCTTTATGGCAATGCGGGCACTCCAGGCCGCTCATGTTCTCGACAATGCCGATGATCGGCACTTCACTGTCTTTGCAGAACGTCACTGACTTGCGTGAATCCAACAGCGCCACTTCCTGCGGCGTCGTGATGATGACTGCCCCGCTGACATTGCCGAGCAGATCGATCGTCGTCACCGATTCGTTGCCGGTGCCCGGCGGCAAATCGATGAACAGAAAATTCAGATCCTGCCACTCCACGCCACCCAACAGCTGATTGATGAATTCATACTTGTACGCGTCGCGCCAGATGATGGGATCGTCCGGGTTCTGAAGCAGGAACGACATGGACGCAATTTTCAGATTGTAGGCCTGGAAGGGAATAATGCCGCCCGAGGTACTGATCTTGAGCTTCTGCCCCTCCGCTCCAACCATCTTCGGAATATTCGGCCCATGAATATCCATATCGCAGATGCCTACGTGCCAACCCTTGAGCGCAAGGCTGACCGCCAGATTGGTCGTGCAGGTGCTCTTCCCGACGCCGCCCTTGTTGCTCATGATCAGCACTTTATATTCGATGCGCTCCATCCGCTTGGCGACGAGCCATCGACTATGGCCTTCTTTATCTTTCTGACACGATTCGTTTTCGTCGCAGATGGCGCAGGCCCACATGTAGGTGCACGCGTCGCTTCCGCCGGATGAGGACGGTTGAATGACATTGAGTTCACGGGCCATAGTGTGTCCTTCTATCTATCGTATGAAGCCTGACGCTTCTGTTATCGACGAGGGTTTCCGGTCGGCACCCCGACATACTCGCTATCGCCGGACTTCGACATACGCGCGGCACCGGCCGGCATAGTCGCCGGCGTCAGCGGCGGCGCATCTGCGGCAGCGGATTCTTCCGGCGCCGGTTTCTTCTTATTGAAGAAGCCGGCACTGATGATGCCGACTTCGTAAAACACATACATGGGCAACGCCATGAGACACTGGTTGAACGGATCGGGCGTCGGCGTGAGAATGGCGGCAATGATAAAGGCGCCCAGCAGCGCCCACTTTCGATAGCGCCGCAGAAACGGCGCATCGACCCAGCCCAGCTTGGCCATCAGCGTAATCGCCAGCGGCACTTCGAAAATCAACCCGAAGACGAGCAAAAACCATAAGGCAAAACCGACGTATTGCGCGATCGAGAGTTGCGGAATAAAGCCGGCATTCACGCCGTATGAAATGAGAAAATTCAAGGCAAAGGGCAGCACAAAGAAAAAGGAAAAGGTCACCCCAGCCAGAAAGGCCAGCGTGCTCAACATGACAAAGGGACCGACAAACCGGCGCTCCTGCACATGCAGACCCGGCACGACAAACTGCCAGAACTCCAACAGAATATAGGGCGTCGCCAATACCACGGCGAACAACCCGGCGACTTTGACGTTCTGCCAGAGCGCTTCGCCGGGCGCCAGAAAGACAAACGGCACCGTCGGGAGATCCGTCGGCTCCCAAGACAGCGTACTGGGCACAAACATATTTTGGAGGGGAATGCGGAGCCACTTCACGAGGGCGTCGGCGTAGAAAAATGTGACGACAAACACGATCGCGGTCACGATGACGGCGCGCGTCAACCGGACTTGGAGCTCGACGAGATGCTCCATGACCGGCATTTTTTTGTCTTCCAGCGGCTTGAAGACCGAGTCCTGCAACCACCGGTTGAAATCGTTCAGCACCGCGCCCTCATCGTACAGAACCCTGCTGCGCCGGATCTCGCATGATCACCGGCGCAGCCAGCTCGGCCTACTTCGGGTTGACTGCGACGAACAGGCTGTTGCCCTGCCGGCTCACCAGCAGCACCGCCAATTCGTCTTTCTTGATCTTGTTCGCAGCCTTTAGATATTCATCCACTGTTTTGACGGTCTCATGATTCACTTCTTGGATGATATCCCCGCGCTGCAATCCCGCCGCCTCAGCCTGACCGCCCGGCTCCACGCTGGTCACGACCACGCCGGTGGTCTTGGCGGGAATATTCAGCTGGCTCATCAGCGCATTGTCCAACGCCTGAATCTTGAGTGAGGCCAGCACATTGTCCGGAGGCTTGATCGTCTCGCCCTGTTCCTTGGGCGGAGCCGCTTCCTTTTTAGCCAGCAACTCATCGGAGGGACGTTCAGCAACCTTCACGGAAATGGTTTGCTCTTTTCCATCGCGCAACACTTTCACCTGGGCATCTTTGCCCACCATGGTCCGCGCCACCAGATTGCGCAACTGGCTCACGCTCTGCACTTCCTTGCCGTTGAACGCAACGACCACGTCGCCGCGCTTCATTCCGGCGGCCGCTGACGGTCCATTCTCATTCACATCGCTGATGAGCACACCCTTGCGCTGCTCCGGCAGCTTAAACGACTTCGCCAAGGCCGGTGTAATTTCCTGAATCGCCACTCCCATCCAGCCACGCACCACTTTGCCGGTTTTCTGAAGGCTGTCGACAATGTCCACTGCAATGCTGCTGGGAATGGCAAAACCGATTCCCTCCGAGCCGCCGGTGCGGGAGAAAATGGCGGTATTGATCCCCATCAATTCACCGTTCATATTCACCAGCGCCCCACCGGAGTTGCCCGGATTGATCGCGGCGTCGGTCTGGATAAAATCTTCATAGTCGGCGATGCCCACATTCCCGCGGCCCAATGCGCTGATGATGCCCAGCGTGACCGTGGAACTCAGTCCGAACGGACTGCCGACGGCCAGCACCAGATCTCCCACCGCCAGCTTGTCGTAATCGGCCCACTTCAAGGCAGGCAAATCCTTCGCCTCAATCTTAATCACCGCCAAATCGGTCTTGGGATCTGTACCTACGGTCTTGGCCGTGAACTCACGACGATCGCTGAGCGTTACGGTAATCTGCGTTGCGCCTTCGACCACATGGTTATTCGTCACGATGTAGCCATTGGGATCCAGAATAACTCCCGATCCGGCACTCTGCTCAGGCCGTCCATGCCCCCCTGGAGGGCCCGGCGGCATCGGAGGCGGCGTCGGAAGATCTCCACCACCCGGCTCTTCCCCACCACCACCAGGAGGTCCACCGAACGGTCCGGGCGGGAGCCCACCACGGCGACGCCCCCCTTCCCCACTGCCGCCTGTCACGGCGATATTCACCACCGCAGGCGTTACCTTCTTCACAATCTCAGAAAAACCCTGGGTAAAGGCCGGAGGAACACCTGCCGCCAATACGGCGGGGCTCCCGATCAACCCGCCTGCGACCGTGGCCGCCAGTACAAGCCCACAACCAATAACAAACTTGGTCGCCTGCTGACTCCGATAGACCATGCTCAGTTCCTCCCGACGGTTGAACTCACAAGACTCCCTACACTGAT
This sequence comes from Nitrospira lenta, assembly GCF_900403705.1. Lineage (NCBI taxonomy): Bacteria > Pseudomonadati > Nitrospirota > Nitrospiria > Nitrospirales > Nitrospiraceae > Nitrospira > Nitrospira lenta. Next base: position 269,601 of record NZ_OUNR01000017.1, read on the forward strand.
CGGCAACCAGCTGGTAACGACCGACCGAACGGTGCATCTTACACTAATCATTCCTTGGGCTTCAAAGAGGAAAAGTCCCCTTCTGGCGGCCTCTTTCTGTGGCCTGAAGGGACTGGTCGAATGAGATGACACGGAAATTCCCGCTGCAGGAAGCACATAGGCTCGCCCAGCACCGCGCCGACTGACGAGGCCGCACGTGGTTCTATCGCTCTTTCTGTTCTGCCGCACCCCACAACAGCGCGACGCCGATGACCGCGGCCAGCACCGAGGCGGCCAGCACGGCAAGCTTGGCGGCTGCAAAGTCGGCATCGATGGGGAAGGCTTGTCCCGCGATGAAAAGCGACATGGTGAATCCGATCCCGGCCAATCCCCCTGCGCCGGCCAATTGCAACCACGAGTAGCTGTCCGGTTTCTCCGCCAGATTGGTCCACACCGCAATCCTCGAGGCCAAGATCAGCCCAATGGGCTTGCCGATCACCAGCCCGGTCATGATGGCGAACAGCAACCCATTGTGTCCGCTCAAGGCATCGGTCGAGATCACCACACCCGCGTTCGCCAGGGCAAACAGGGGGAGCACCAGATACGTGGAACGGCCTCCGGCAAGGCGCAACACGCGGCTGGCCGGAGACTCCAACCGTTCATGGATGGCATCGAGTGCACGCAGGGCAGGCAGCGACGGTCCGTGCCGGAGCACGTCTTTGCCGTTGGCTTCGTCAGCCGAGACAATCAAATTGGCTTGCGTCAACAATGCTTGAAAATTAGGCGGCGGCCGGGTCGGAATAAAGAGCGCCAAGAGAACCCCCGCCAGTGTGGCATGCAATCCGCTGGCATGCACGCAGGCCCAGAGCAGGATGCCGAGCGCCATGTAGGGCAGCACCCGATACACCCTCGATTGATTGAGCAGTCCAAGCGCTCCCACGATCACGGCGCCGACGGCGAGGTAGCCGAGCTGAAGAGGGCCGGAGTACACCGCCGCGACCACAAGGATCGAGCCGATGTCGTCGACAATGGCGGCCGCCGTTAGGAAGACACGCAATTCGACTGGAACACGGCGGCCCAGCACCGCCATCAGCGCGATCGCGAAGGCGGTATCGGTAGCCATGGGAACGCCCCAGCCATACGTCCATGGACCAGCGGGAATGATCAGGAGATACAGGAGAGCGGGCACCACCATGCCGCCGATGGCGGCGGCGATCGGGAGAGCGGCCGAGCGGCGGCTCGCCAAATGGCCGACCGTGATTTCGCGCTTAATTTCCAGCCCGACCACTAGGAAAAAGATCGTGAGCAGGCCATCGTTGATCCAGTGCCGGAGTGACATTCGAAAACCGAGGTCTCCAAAAACCATCCCGACATCTTGATGCCACAACGCCTCGAAGGCAGCCCCGAGCGGCGAATTGGTGAGCACGAGCGCCAGCAGGGTGGTGAGGAGGAGCAGCACGCCAGCCGATGGGCCCCAGCCGACGAAATCGAGCGTCACCGAACGGAGGCGATGCTCCAGGGTTCCGCGCATGGCGTCGCACAGAGACTGCTCATCCCAGGGACCGTCATATCGGCGGTTATTGATGAAAAATGAGGGCGTCATCAACACACCGCTCGCCTTGGCGCTCGCGACGTCGGACTCCACTCGCTCCTTGGCACGCTCGGCCGTCGCACTGGTCTGTGAGTCATCTGGATCGATGTCCAGTTCCGCAGCAACGGCAACCAGATCCTCTTCCGTCAATTCGGAGGACCTGGTCATGAGCGCCATGTGGACCTTCCAGAATTGCTCCCCCTCCGCTCGTTCCACGAGTTCTGCGGCCCGCCGCGCGAGCTCGTGATGGGGAATCGGACGCTGGCGGAAGACATAGCGCACCCGGTCACCGAAGTAGTCGCGCACGGTCGCGATGCTCTCGTTGGCTTCACGGCAATACCCGCACGCATAACTGCCATACTCGACAAGGGTAATGCTTGCATGAGAAGGCCCCAGCGTATGGTCGCGCTCGTCTACCGGCCGATCCAGCCAGCCTTTCTGTACGTCATGAGACATGGGTGTTGGTTTCCGTGTTGCTCAATAATTCAGTACACGCACTCTACATCGCTGCCATGGTCATGGTCCAGACCGGCTAGGTGAGAGAACACAAGACGTTGGGTGTTGTTGTTTCAAAACTTTTTCGCCCAACGCGATCTGAAGAATACGGCGCTGTGGGTGGGGAGGAAGAGAATCATCCGTTGAAGCACTGGCCTGACAGCTCAGTTGCTGCCAGGCCAGCGATGACACGACACGTTCAATGATCAGACAGGCCATGGCCCCAAAATATTTACCTCATACCGGCCAGAGAGATCCCTGCGGCTCAGCTGCTTCGGCGGGCCGCCGCATCGGCTTCGAGCTGACCCAGCCAGGAATTCTGGAGCTTCAACGCGAGCCGTTTCTCGGCTTGCTCGAACGACACCACCCGCAAGGTATTGGGAGCCCCCTCATAGGTCGGCGGCCAGATACGCCGCTCCGGCTCCTGCGGCCTGAGGTAGACAACCGGATACCATTGATTCATCCCCGGGGCTGTCGGGCGATCCAACGTGGCCGATCCTCGGCCTTCGGCCTGCATCACCACGCGGCCGGACGTGACCTCAATCAACGCAAACTCCAAGAGCGACCAATTGTCCCGCCGATAGCCTGGCTGGGCATGAGTCGTCCATCCCAAAAACAGGGTGACGGGATATTCCTGCTCCGCGCTCGACACCACCACCACCGCCAGATACTCCAACCCTGTGCTCTTCGCCAGCTCGACAAGGCGGGTGAGATCTCCGCCTCGATCCTGAGGACGCACGCCTTCCGCCGAAAGCACCGCGGTCACAGTCAGGGGCAACACCCGCGCTACATCCTGCTTGAGCGTCTCGCCCAATCGCACCAGCGCCTCTTCCGGCAACACCGCTTCAGTTGTCTGATCCGGCTGATCCCGCACGAGCACCAAGCCGGCGGTGAGCGGACGCGGCTCTGTTTTGAGGAGCGCCTCGGGAGCTGAGGGTTGATCAAGCTTGAGATACTGACCCATGCGACTCGGGGGAACCGCGCTGGCACAGGCGACAACGAGCACATACACCGTCAGGAGAGACGCACCGCGAACCAGATTGTGCATGACGCACCTCCAGGCTCAAGTGGATGGCGAGGGATCGACCGTCACATAAACATACGTTCGCTCCCCCTCGGCAGATCTGTCAAGTCCACTAGAGTCGATCGGCCCCACTTGAAATCAGGCACAAAGTCATTTACCGTACCGCCATTCCGAGAGTACTTCCACGCAGGACGCGAGGTGAAGAATCCGGTGACGCAGGAAGAATTCTACAGGGTACTGGATCTCTCCATCGTCATCCCCGCGCACAACGAAGCCACGCGCATTCTTCCCCATCTCCGCTCGATTCGCGACAATCTTTCCAGACAAGACCGCTCCTACGAAATCATCGTCGTCGATGACGGCAGCCAAGATGACACGGTCAAAGTGGTCCGCACCTTTGCCAAAACCGAACCGGCATTGCGAGTCATTCCGCTCCCGACCTGCATGGGAAAAGGCGGCGCGGTGAGGCAAGGCATGCTCGCGGCACGCGGCCGGCTGCAGCTCTTCACCGATGCCGACGGGGCCACCGCCATTACGGAACTGGACCGGCTCGAACAGGCCATCCGGAACGGCGCCGACATGGCCATCGGGTCGCGGAGCCTGGCCTCCCAACAACCCGACTTCGAAGTGAACGCCCGCTGGCACCGAAGCCTGCTGGGCGGCTGCTTCAATGCGCTTGTCCGCCTGGGGGGAATCCAAGGGGTCGGCGATACCCAATGCGGGTTCAAATTATTCGAACGATCCGTCGCGCGCGATCTCTTCTCCGTGTCGACCATCAATGGCTACGGCTTTGACCTCGAACTATTGTTCGTGGCTCAGCGGCGCGGCTATCGGATCGCCGAAGTTCCCGTGAATTGGACCGATCAACCGGGGTCGAAAGTGCGGCTGGTTCGAGATAGCATCGCCATGCTCCGCGAATTCACCATCATTCACCGGAATGCGGCCAGAGGATACTACTCCCCGCTTGCGGCACCTGATCCCGTTACTTCACTCAGCGCGACGGCTCCAATCCCGGAATAACGTTCTCTACCGGGGAATTCCTCTTCACGTAGACCACGACCTTCCTATCTTCGTATTCTTTCTCCCACCCCGGCGTGGAGGCCAATACCGTTGCAAGCGCCGTCTCTCTTTTCAGCAACGCCCAATCCACCGCGTATTTGTCGAGGAGATCTGTCCGAGGAACCGAAGCCGAGACAAGATCGACATAATTTTTGAAGATCCATCGATCTCCAATCTGCCAGGCCGGCATCCGCCCATCAATAAACGTCTTGATCCCCGGAACCTGCCACAACAGAAAACCGCCATATTGATAGTCATGGACCGGCCTTGAACCCAAGCGATCGCGATGGGCGCGAATCCACTCAACCGCTTCGATGGGATAGGACGTCTGGCGAAATGCGACATCCGGAGTCACCCCGAATCGCCAGACATCCCGCAGATGATCAGGACCAAGCACAACCAGCAAGAGAGCGAGTGCCGCCGTCACACCCAGGCCTCCCCATGCTGCTCCACGCTGCCGCAGCTTCAGTGCCGACGCCATCCGGCCATACCCGATTTGTAACAATTCAACGGCGAGCGGGAGACTCACGATTAAAAAAATCGGAATGTTCCGCAGATGCCGGCAAGCCACGAAAAGAAATGCTACGAACACGCCGATGCGTACCGGCTCAAGACGCCGATACCAAAGCACCGCCGCAACCGTCAGTCCCCCCAGATAGATCACGAATAGTCGGCCCGCCAAGGTTTCCAATGAAGGCGGTTGCCACTCCTGCAGCATCGACACCATAAATTGATTCGCCAGCGAATCCAGGATTTCCTGGTGCAGCCGCCAGCCATAGGGATTCAGCAGCGTCGCCAGGCCGGCAAGGCCGGTCGCCAGGGTCAGAGGCCACAGATCGGGTGAGGGCAGATCCCGCTCATCCAATCTGCGCTGCGCATCTGGCCACACACGGAAAACCATGGCCACGCACCAATTCAATCCAATCACGACTGCCAACAGAAAGAGCCCCGCGGTGAATCCGCCGTGCAGATTGGCCCACAGAAGGAAAATCGGCGGGAGCAGCCAGATGATCCACCGGGTTCCTTGCCGCAGCCGATCCAGTACCACCAGCACCACTGCCATACCGAGCAAGGTTACTACCTGTGTGCGTGCTCCCAGGAACGGGAGCGCCACCCACAAGGATAAAACACAGACGACCAGACGAACCGGCCAGATCGCCTGCCCGGTCCGTGCGGCGATGATCCAGGCCGCAGCTGTGACCAGACCGAAGAACGCAATGACGAGCAGCCCACCGGCAGAACCGCCGATGCGATACAGCCACCCAAGTACGAGATCGGTCAGCCACGCATGCTCCACCCATGGCCAATCCGGCATTGTATGTGAGTAGGGATCGAGCGCCGGGAGCTGCCCTCCGGACACGAGTAAATCCAATCCGGTCCGCAGATGCCAACCAAAGTCGGGCTCGGTCAACGGCTGTAGCGCAAAATTCACGATGATCAGAAGCAGGAGGGCATTCAATGCGGAAGTGTGAATGGCGGGCATCTGACCTGAATCTACCGACGACCCATTCCGACGCGGACGTTTCATCGCAGACGAGAGGCAGCCGGGTTCGCCACGAGCAGGTTTCCCAATACCAGCCAATCGACCTCGGTGCGCTGGAAGCAGCGAACCGCGTCATCCGGCGAACAGACGATCGGCTCCTGCACATTGAAGGACGTATTGAGCAAGACCGGCACGCCGGTGCGCCGGGCGAAGGCCTGCAGCAATTGATGAAAGAGCGGATTGGCGTGCCGATCGACCGTTTGAACTCGCGCCGACCCATCCACATGCACCACGGCCGGGATAATGCCTTTCGCGCTGGGTTTCGCAGCGACCGTCACCATCATGAAGGGAGAAGAGGCCGGCGCATCGAAGTACGCACCCGCTTCTTCTGCCAGCACGGAAGGCGCGAAGGGGCGGAATAATTCACGTTGTTTGACCTTGGCATTGATGAGCGCACGACTATCATCCCGGCGCGGATCGGCCAGCAGGCTGCGGTTGCCTAACGCACGCGGCCCCCACTCCATGCGTCCCTGGAACCAGAACACGAGTTTACCGTTCGCGAGTTCCCGGGCCACCTGGCCGCACAATTCTGCATCGGCGAACCGCTGAGATTGTAAGCCCGCTCGCTGCAATGCCGTCAGACAATCCGCTTCACTAAACTGCGGCCCCCAATAGGCCGCCGTCATGACCGGACGCTGGGTCATGGCTCCGCGCCGAAACGTGTGCCACAAGGCGGCCCCCATCGCGGCCCCGGAGTCACCGGCGGCGGGGGGAATATAGACCTCGCGAAAACCTGCCTCGCGCCACAATCGACTATTGGCGACGCAATTATAGGCCACTCCGCCCGCCAGGCAGAGGTGATCCGCCTTGGTTTTCATCCGCAGCGCGCGAGCCAAGGCCAGCAAGACTTCCTCTAACACCAGTTGCACGCTCGCGGCCAGATCGCGATGGCGCGGTCCCACCTCTTCATCCGGCAGCCGCGGCGTGCCCAGCAAGGAGACTAACCCGGGAACAAAGATTCCGGCCCGCGCCAGATGAAAATCCAACAACGTGGTATTCAGCGTAAAGGTTCCGTCGGGAACAAGCCGAAGAATATACCGGCGAATCGTTTCGGCATAGCGCGGCTCACCATACGCCGCCAACCCCATCACGATGTACTCGTCGTGGTCCGGCTTGAGCCCCAGAAATGCCGTCATGGCAGCATAGAACTGGCCGAGCGAATGCGGAAGCGGCGTACGTCCGATCGCGTGGATCTGCTGCCGGTCGGCGATCGCCATCATCGTCGAATGCGACTCGGATGCACCATCCACAACGAGGACTGCCGCTCGTTCAAATGGGGAGACCAGAAACGCGCTGGCGGCATGGCACATGTGATGATCGAGAAACGTGACGGGTGGGCACGGCGTGCCGTCGATCTGCCCGCTTAGCTTTCGCCGCAAGCAGGCCAGCTCCCACCATTCCTGACGCAGACGTTCAACCGACCGCCGACCCTTCTCTCGAAACAGCTGGGGCGAACGAACCATCGCGCTCACGGCCAACCGCGCGCGCGTCCCGATCTCCCAATATTTCCACGGCACCGCCACCGCATCGAGCTCACAAAGACGAAGCCCGGCTTCGTTTAAGCAATATCGAATGGCATGGATCGGCAGCGCGGACACATGCTTGATGCGAACGAATCGTTCTTCTTCCGCAGCCGCCACAATCCGCCCGTCTTGAACGAGTGCGGCGGCCGCATCCCGCATATTGGAAAGCCCCAGAGTCAACATGGGAACCGAGCATAGATCGAGTGGCCGCAACGCCGCAAGGGATGGGCGGATCCGTGTTGCTTTCACCTTTTGAATCCGGTACGGTGGCGCGTCGAAATTAACCCCAGCCCTCGGAGCCTGAACCCAATGAACGGTTCCTTTTCCATGCCAGCCAGACCGCTCAGGACACCGCTTCCAGCCATTCTGACGATGCTCTTCCTGATCATTGGAGTCGGCTGTGCGAGCCACTTGGAGTTTCCTCCGATGGGTGAGCCGCTGCACGTCTCGGTCAAGCTGGAAATTCCTGCTTCGATCAAAACGCTGCGGGCGGAATACACCGACGGATGCGGACACCTCATGCAAGTCCCGCTCGGAGCTCGCCTGGAAGAAGCCCTTGTGGAAGGCGCCTATCGAACATTCAAATCCGTTTCCTACGAAGGGGGCGGGAGCAAAGATGCGGTGCCGGAGGCCGTCGTCCGCGTGGATCTGGTGAATTGGTCATTCAAGCTTCAGCAGGACAACCTCTACGACCGCGTCCCGGCGAATATTCAATTGAATGCTATCGCACGGGTGTACGATCTCACCGGGAAGGTTCTGCGCGAATCCGAAGTGAAGGTCGTGCGCCAAGAGCGATTACGTCTAGAGGCCGCCCAACGCAACTGCGATTACATCATCGACCCGTTTATCCAGGACACCTCCGTCGATTTTGCCTCCAAAGTTTCGATGGATGTCCGAGAAGCCTTTGGGGGAAAAACGCAGGCGGCTGTGACGGCGGCGACCCCAGCCCCGCTGGCAACGCCTCAACCAGCAGCAGGACTCCCGACAAGCAGGCCGCAGCTTCCGGCGACAACGGCATCCGCCTCGTCTTCACTCCGCTTTAAAGCGATGATCCTTGATGAGAATGGGAACCTCGTCTTGGAAGGCGGTGAACGTGTCCGGGTCCGCGTTGATATTGTGAACGTCGGCATGACGGCGATTCAGCAGGCCATCGTCTCTCTTTCCGGCAGTCAGGCGCTCATTACGCATTTCCCGTCGTCCGTGCTGCCTGTCCCGGCGTTACAGCCGGGAGAGACTAAATCCATTGAGTTTGTCGCGACGCTACCGCCTTCAATCCAGCCGCAGAAAGCCGAGCTCCACGTCACCGTCGAAGAACCGGCCTCACACCAGGCAGCTCCGGCACAAACACTGACGGTCGTGATGCAGGCAACCGGCATTAAAACCGATGACGTAGACCAAATCCCCGTCGCCACCACAACGTTCCACCAACCCAACACCTATCTGCTCTCGATCGGAATCGGATCATACCGGGACCCGCAGGTTCTCCCACGAAAGTTTGCGTCACTCGATGCGGAGATGGTGGCCAGCTACTTCCAGGCACTGGGAGGAGTTCCTTCAACCAATGTCCGCCTGCTGCAAGACTGGAAAGCCTTGCGCCCGGATATCGATGAAGCCCTCCTGGACTGGCTCCCGCCGCACATGACCAAAGAGGCTGTGGTTATTGTGTACTTCGCCGGCCAAGCGATGGTAACCCATACGGGAGAAGTGCTCTTGGTTCCCTACGAAGGCAGCCCGACCGCCACATCGCGCCTCTATCCCCTGAAAGACCTTGAAGCGGCGCTGACGCGACTCAAAGCGAAACAAGTGATCCTGTTATTCGATGGAATGGTGTCGAGGCTTCATAGCGACCCCAAGGTAAAAAATCTCCCCCCTCGTTGGGACTCAGCGGGATCCTCGATCATCCGCATCGTCAGCAGCGACAACCTCGGCAAGGGTCTGGAAGACGATACCCACCGCCATGGACTGATGACGTACTACCTACTCCGCGCGCTGCGAGGGGAGAGCGATTCAAACCGCGACGGGTCGGTGACCCTCGCGGAAACGGCCGCATACGTGAGCCAAAAAGTCACCTGGGCGGCGAAGACCCAATTTAATAGTGATCAACGTCCGCTCATCGTTCCGCCACTCAAACAAACGGATCCGTCGTCTGCGCTCGTGCTGAGCAAGCTCGCTGCGATTCGAGGCGAATAACTGTTTTCACTCTTCACAGACTGCACACCGAATACACTCATTCGCCGCCAGTCCGGCATGCATCGTAGCCGCTGACGCGCCTCGCTCCGAAGCGGTGGCCTCCCCTGTCAGTCCATGAACCGATGACGATCACGGCGACGCGGCCGGACGGAAAGTGGCAGGTCTCGCGTACGTACTCAACTCGGGAAAGATTCTCACCAAAACGCGAGAGGGGCGGGGGATTGCTCCCCCGCCCCTCTCTCAACACTGCGAACTCTACAGGAACTACTCGCCCTTGCAGAAGCTCCGCTCGTAGTTGATGATGTTCCACGCTTCTTCTTCGTTGATCGCGGCAGGAATCAACGAGACCATGCCGGTGCCCTGGCTGCCGTTCTTGATGACCCAGAACAGCTCGCCATCTTTCCGCTTCTTGTGGAACTTGCAATTGGTGAAGTCCCGGGGGCTCGGATCCAGAATCGCGCCGGCCGGTCCATCGCCCTTGCCTTCTTTTCCATGACAGTTGAAGCAAGTGCCCTTGCCCTCGAATAACGCCTTGCCCTTGGCAATGCTCTCAGGACTCGAGGCAATCGGATTCTTCATGGCCTTTGCATCGCTCATCTGATCGGCTGGGACGCGGGGCTTCAGCGGATCTTTTTCCGCGGCTCCCGCCACCGTCACAGACATGAGCATCAGGGCTGCAGTGATTCCCAAGAACTTCGAGAAGTAACCCATCGCACGTCCTCCTTTGTGTTGAACCCACCACACGTGAACTCGGCCTTAGGCCGCTGGCATTATGATACCGATACAAAAATTCACTGAAACGGGCGGACTATAGCAACCACGCTCGATTCTTGTCAAGAAATCCGTCCTCTCACTGCCGCATCTTGCTAGTGTCCCAATCGCCAACCCTCTTATCTCCGCCCGCTACACTCGTCTCATGTATCAAGGTGCGTGCCAGATGAATCATCTCATGAACGGCCTTATTTGAGCCACTTAGAGCGATCAATCCTGACCAGATCCTCAACTAGCCTCCGTCGTGACACCTTTGCGCCACAAACTTTCATTGTTGCCCCAGCAAGGGCTGACGCGAATCGAAACGGATCAACCTGCCGTGGCTATCACGACCGACGATAGCAGACCCATGCGTTGAGATGCGGAGAGACCTGATACACCGGCCCCGTTTGAGGAGAGCCAGAAGAAATGAGGTGCCCGTCTTACCGCTTGATCACCACATCACGGGCGACTTTCCCACTCGGACCAAATGGCTTCAGTGGCTTTCCATTGAGTTCAGCTTTCACACCGCCAGCATTCCCCAGCGTCAGAATGAACTGGTCCTGTCCTTTCCAATGAGCCTTTTCACCCGGACGAAGTAACGCCTCCTGTGGACTGCCGTTGTCGATCTGAACCACCACCCAACTCAATTCGTTGGCCTCAAGATCCAGCGCTAATTGTCCATCCGAAGCCGGCCCGGCCCCTTCGATTGCGAGGCTACCAAGCGGACCATCCGTGCCAGGCGACGCCGTCGACACAGGGTCAGCCTCTGGTTTTGCGACAACCACCGGAGCATGGCTCCCGGCCGGCTCAGTGGCACGGCTCTCCGCCACAGGCTTCACAGGGGCGGGAGGCACGACGTCGCTGGACTTCGCTGGGATAGGAATCGGCTCCGGATCCTGATGGGTGCTGGGATCACCGGCTTCTTTCGTCGCCGGAACGCCGCGCTTATTCGACATCAACTCAGATGTACCGCGCCGCAAAACCGACGACTGCTCTCGGCTCAAAAGAAAAATGAGCGTCAACACCGCAATCCCGATCGCCACCGCGACCGCTTTCCGGTTGGCTTGGCGCTTACGCTCTTCCTCAACCTGCCGAACCTTCAGTCGTTCCCGTTCATCCTGTTTTTCATAAAAAGCCCCGGCTGACTGGACAAACCGGTGAATGGCGTCCTCTTCGTCGAGCCCAAGCGAACGCGCGTAGGATCGAACAAACCCTCTCGCAAAGACCTGATCCGGCAACTTGGCGAAATTTCCATCCTCCAACGCCTTGACAAAATCCGACCGGATGCGTGTCTTCGCCGCCACTTCGTCGACGGTCAATCCCTTGGTCTCACGAACCTGCCGAAAAAATTCGCCAACCGATTCCATACGCCCTCAACTACTTTAACCGAGCCAAAAGTTCTGTTGCTGCCGCGGCGTACTCGCCGCCCTTATCCATCGTCTTCACCTTGCCAAGAGCCTCTCGCGCCTTGGCGGTATATCCCAACTTGGTATATACCCGCCCCAACTCGAGCAGGGTCAACGCCGGAGGCACACTGGCGGGATTTGCAGTCGCGGCGTCCTCCAACGACTCCATCGCCTCCTGGAAATCTCCCTGTTGAATCAAGGCCCGGCCTAAATGAAACCGCGCCAAGTCCGGAGTAGCGTAGAGGGGATTAGCCAGTGCGGCCCGGTAAGACCGGATCGCCTCTTCCCACTTCCCCTGGCTGGCCAATACTTGCCCCAGATAGGTATGCGCTTCTGAATAGGCGTCGTCAATCTGGATAGCAGCCAGAAACTGTTCTTCTGCGAGGGTGAATTTCCCCTGGATGGCATAAACATGACCCAGGCCATAGTGCGCCTCTTTGTTCTTCGGGTTCAGCTGGACCGCTTTTTGAAACGACACAAACGCTTTCTGCCGGTCCCCGCTGAGCGTCGCGATGCCTTCCTGGTAATGGCCTTGCGATTTTTGAATCGCCTCATCCGTGGCCGCACAGGCGCTGATGAATAGACAGCCTCCCACAAGCAAGCTGCGCCCGCACTGCAGCACGCGCCTCCCCCCTTGCCCGCGGCCCTGTTCCCCATCAAGCATTACGACACATCCTCAAAATGGGTCAATCGCTTGAATTCCCGGAACCGCGCCTGAATCTCTTTGTAATCCAGGATACGTAACCGGTCAAGACTAAAGGATTCTACCGTAAAAGACGCCATCACACTTCCGAAAATGATGGCTTGCTTCATGGTCTCAGCAGAACGATTTCCCGTCGCAGCGAGATAGCCCAAAAACCCGCCGGCAAACGTGTCCCCGGCGCCGGTGGGATCCCGCACATCCTCTAGGGGGAACGCCGGCGCGCCGAACACCTGGGTTCCGTTGAACATCAATACACCGTACTCTCCCCGCTTGATGATGAGATACTTGGGCCCCCGCGCCAGGATTTGCTTGGCCACTTTCACCAGATTGGAATCTTGTCCCAATGCGCGGGCCTCACCATCATTGATGATCAGGATATCGATTTTCTCTAAGACCTTCCACAACGCATCGCGCTTCCCGTTGATCCAGAAATTCATCGTGTCGCAGGCCACCAGGCCGGGACGCTCAACCTTCTGCAACACGTCAAGTTGCAGCTCGGGATCGATGTTGCCAAGGAACAGCACATCAGGGGAACGGTACGCCTCGGGAATCTTGGGACGGAAGGTTTCAAACACGTTCAGCTTCGTGTCGAGCGTCTTCGCCTCATTCAGCTGATACGAGTATTCCCCCTTCCACCGAAACGTCGCCCCAGGCCGCTGCTCCAGCCCCGTCAGATCAATTCCGCGGCTCTTGAGAAACGCAATGTGCTGGGCGGGGAAATCCTCTCCCACGACAGCAATCAGCGCGACCGACGTAAAAAAACTGGCCGACGTCGAGAAATACGTTGCGGACCCGCCGAGAATATCGGCCCCCTCTCCAAACGGTGTCTTTACCGTGTCGAGCGCAACTGACCCTACCACCAGCAGCTTCCCCATGGTTTACCGCGCTCCTTTCTTTGTCCCAAAGACACGCCGCGTGAGAATCCCAAACTTCTTCCGGACAGCCGCGGTGATACTCGCTGGAGCGGTCACGATCGCATTGTCCAATGCCCGATGGCAGAGACACGCCGGAGCATCGGCCACAGCCGGCATCACTGCCTTGAGCATCTGCTTTGCCAGAGCCACATTCTTGTGAAGCGTGGCCAGGATCGCCTCCACCGTCACGGCTTCCTCCGTCTCATGCCAGCAATCATAGTCCGTGGCCAGCGCCATGGTCGCGTAACAGAGCTCTGCTTCACGCGCCAGCTTGGCCTCCGGCATATTGGTCATCCCGATCACATCCACACCCCATTGCCGATACAGCCGCGACTCCGCTTTGGTCGAAAACTGCGGCCCCTCCATGCACAGATACGTGCCGCCGCGATGGAGCGTTGCCCCAACCCCTTCGCCTGCGACCGCCAGGACTTGGGCCATCCAGGAACAAATCGGCTCGCCAAAGGCGACATGCGCCACAATGCCCCCCTCAAAAAACGTGGAGGCGCGACGCTTTGTGAGATCAATGAACTGATCGGGAATCACGACGTGGCCCGGCTCGATCCGCTCCTTCATACTCCCGACCGCGCTGACCGAGATGACTCGCTGCACACCCAACGATTTCAGGGCGTAGATATTTGCGCGATAGTTGATTTCGCCGGGATTCAATCGATGTCCTCGACCATGCCGGGAGAGAAACGCGATGGACACCCCATCCAGCCGTCCCACGCGAATCGCATCCGACGGCGCACCAAACGGCGTACGGATCCGTACGTCGCGCACACCTTTCAGTCCCTCAATGTCGTACAACCCACTCCCGCCGATAACCCCTATTGAGGCCTGTGACCCGTTGCTCTTACGTGCCATGAACTCATACTCCCGGTTACGTCACTCACGAGGCAGGCTGAGCACGCCGTGTGCCTAGCGATGCCATGAATTGCTCAATCAGCTCAACGACCCGATCGGCGGTTTGACTGGTAGACTCCTGCGCATCGATCATCAACCACGTAATGCCCGGCTCCTTTCGAAACCAGGTCATCTGGCGCTTCGCATACTGCCTGGTGTCCTGTTTGAATTGTCGCACCATCTCGATCGCGTCATACTCGCCGGCGAATTGCGCGGCAAGGTGCCGATACCCCAGCCCCTTCATCGATCCCAGCGCACGGCTATACCCGCGCGCCAGAAGAGCCCGCGTCTCTTCTACCATGCCATGCGCCAGCTGCCAATCGATACGGGCTTCGATCCGGCGATGGAGATGCTCTTTAGGACGCTGTAGCCCGATCAGCAAGGTGGGAAACGCCGCCGCTTGCAATTGATGACGGGCGTGCAACGAAGCGAGTGAACAACCGGCCAAGCGATAGACCTCCAGAGCCCGGATCACTTTTGACTCATCGTTGGGATGAAGCCGTGAAGCGGTGACCGGATCCACTCGTACAAGCTCGGCGTAGAGGCCTTCGCGCCCCTGCGTGGCCACCAACGCCATGAGTTCCAGCCGGATGTCCGCATCGGCCGCCGGCGCCTCGCAGATTCCCCGAATCAACGTGCGGATATAGAGTCCGGTACCACCGACAACCAGAGGAAGCCGGCCGGCCCGAATCACTCGATCGATTTCATCCAAGGCATCCCGCTGATAGCGCCCGGCGTTATAGGGCTCATCGGGATCCACAAGATCGATGAGCCGGTGCACAATACCTTGCCGCTCTTGCACTGACGGCTTATCCGTCCCGATGTCCATCCCGCGATAGACCTGGCGGGAATCGGCCGTCAAAATCTCCGTGTTGTAGCGCTGGGCTACCTGGACCCCGACCGCGCTCTTCCCCGTGGCCGTAGGCCCCAGCAAGACGATGAGGGGGCGATGCCGGCGAATCGTGTCGGCCATCATATCGGATTGAGTGAGCATGGTGAGGATCTCAATTCTGCTCGACTACCACCCGACCCGGCCAAACAGCTTCTCAAGCTCGTCCCCGGTCAGTTGAAAGACTGTCCGCCGGCCATGCGGGCACGTTTGGATCTTCCCTTCAACAAGCCAATCCTCGGTGAGTTGCCGGATCTCCGGAAGGCCCATCGACCGACCGGCTCGCACCGCACTGTGGCAGGCCAACGAGGCTAGAACAGGACGCACGCGCGCTTCGAGACTCGACGCTTGCCCCCAAAGACTCAGATCCTCCAGCAAATCTTGCAGGAAGGCCGAGGCGTTGATCGGACCGATCCCGAGCGGCACGCTCCGCACAAGGACGGCCGACTTGCCGAACGGCTCAAGCTCGAGACCTAGTTTCTCCAGTTCACCTTGGTAGCGCTGCAGAAGGGCCGCATGAGGAGCGGATAGTTCCACCGACTCCGGGATCAACAACGGTTGCGAGACCATTCCACGAGCCGCCCACGCCCTGTATAATCGCTCAAACAAGACGCGCTCATGGGCCGTATGCTGATCGAGGATAGTCAACGCACCACCCACCTGTACAACCAGATACGTGTGGTGCAGCTGTCCGAACACCACCACATCCGACGAAGGAACCCGCACATACGGTTCAGCCGCTTCATTTACAAATGCGAGCTGATCGGTTGCTGTCGGAAGGCGGCCGATTGCCTGAGGGTCTGCCTGACCTGTTCCATCCGAAGGCGTCGCCGCTTGAGCAGGAAACCAGGTCCGCGATAATCCCCTGCCGATGACCGGCTCTTCAGGTTCTCGCGGAACAAAGGACTCGCCGGCGGCCGGCTCGCTTCGGCTGAGCGCCTGTCGCACAGCGCGGCGGACCAACTGATGGATCGCTTCCTGCTCCGCAAAGCGAACTTCACGCTTTGAGGGATGTACATTCACATCCACACGATCCGGGTCGATCTCTAAAAATATGACGAACTGAGGCTGCTGCCCCTTAGGAAGAAATGATCCATAGCCCTCGACCATCGCATGGGCAACGGCCGCATTCCGGACCGGCCGGCGATTGACGAAGAGTTCTTGGGGTGTTCGCGAGGCCTTCGCGTGATTCGGATCGACGATCACTCCGGTAATCCTTGCTCCCGGCTGTCCGGCTTCTACCAATACCGTCTGATCGAGCAGGAACCGTGGATAGACCTGGCCGATACGGTCCCGGTCCATAGCCACAGCGGGATAGTTCAACGTCTCCTGCCCGTTGCAGATCAATTTGAAATGCACCCCAGGCCAGGCCAGCGCCGCCTGCTGTACGACGCGCGTGATGTGGGACGATTCCGTCGGAACAGATTTGAGAAACTTTTTGCGGGCAGGCTGATTGTGGAAAAGATCCGTGACCTCAATGCGTGTCCCGACGATCGGAGACGCATCAAGAATCTGCGGGGCCGCTCCGCCACGCATCTGCAACTCGGTTCCCACAGAATCCGACTGCATGGCCGTGACGAGCCGCACATTCGAGACCGAGGCAATACTGGGAAGGGCCTCCCCACGAAATCCCATCGAGCGGATGGACCATAAATCCTGATCGGATCTCAGTTTGCTGGTGGCATGACGTTCGAAGGCATGCGGCGCGTCGGCCCGGCTCATACCCTCGCCGTCGTCCGTCACGCGAATGCTCGCGAGGCCCCCGTCCTTGATCTCGACGGAAATGGTCTTGCTCTGCGCATCCAGACTGTTCTCGATAAGCTCTTTGACCACGGCGGCAGGGCGTTCGATCACTTCGCCGGCGGCGATTCGGCTGACGACGTCGCCCGGCAAGATGCGAATTTTTCGGCTCGAACTGGTGGTCAGCACAACACGACACTCCACAGCATCTCGACGAAGGCCGACTGCGTGAGGCAGGAATCGCGCGCCGGGACCGTCACCGAATATCGGCGAGTTTATTCTTCGCGAGCTTGGCTTCGTCCGAGGTAGGAAACTCTTCAATCACCCGCTTGAGATATCTTCTGGACTTCACCAAATCCCCGGTTTCCGCCGTCGCCAAACCCAGCTTGTAGAGGGCGGCAGAAACTTTTTCGTTCCCGGGGTACTCCGCCACGAGATACTCGAACGTCGTCGTAGCCCGCGCGTAGTCCTTCTGATTATAGAGCGATTCTCCCAACCAGTAATGCGCATTCGGCGTCAATGAAGTCCCGGCGAAGTCTTTGGTGAACCGCTGAAATCCTGATACCGCCAGGTCATACTTTCCGTTCAGAAAATCGTTGTAGGCGAGATTGAAGGCGGATGTCGGCGTGATGCCGGGCATGCCAGACACAATCGGGGCACTCTCGACGGGCCCCGTCGACTTGCCCGGCTTCGCCGTTTTAGGTGCCTCGGGCACGCTTACGTCGGTTCGGGCTGATGCAAGACCGACACTGTCTTCGAGCTTAGCCAGCTTCGACTCCAGCTTTTGAAGGCGCGCCGCCAGCTCATCAACTCGCGGCTTTCCCGACTCAACATCCTTGACGCGTTCGACCGATTCGAGACGCCTCAAAACCGCATCGACCCGCTGATGGTCCTGTTCTTGGGAACGCGACACCGTCGACAGGTGGTCGCGCAATTCAACAAAGTCCGCATGCTTAGCGCAGCCCGGCAAGATCAGTAACGAGCCCACGATGCCGATCGCCGTCATGTGAGGAAGAATGTACGCGTGCATGAAATCTATCGACCCTCCTTCAACTGAACCAGCTTGTCAGATGCTTTTCCAGCTTCCGGACTCCTTGGATACAGCGTGACCACTTGTTTAAATGCCGACGAGGCCCGCTTCTTATCCTTCAACGCCAGATAGGCGTACCCCTTCTTCAAAATAGCGGCAGGCACTTTCTCGCTTCGCGGATAGTCCGATTCGACCTTGTCATACGCATCGATCGCCCGCTTGAAGTCCTTAGCTCCGTAATAGGCTTCCCCGAGCCAATAGCGGGCATTCGGCGCAAGATCCGAGTTCGGGTAGTTGGCAATGAACGCCGAAAATCCCCGGCGCGCTCCCTCTAAGTCACCGTCGCGAAAGAGAGCCAGCACCCGTTCATATTGTCCGCGGTCTGCCGCGATATCGCCCGCTGGAGCAGGGGCAGCAACAACCGGAGCGTCCACGGGAGCGGGAATCGACGCCACCGGAGCAGCGGAACTCTCCGCCTCATCCGATGAAACCGGCTGTGACTGCGTCAGGGATGAGGACGGAGCAGGCTCAGCCTCGTGTACGTGCCGTTCAGGCGCGGGAGCTTCCGGCGCAGGAGAGAGAGTCGACCGCTGTGCCTGTTTGAGACTCTGCGTCCGTCCTCCGTTTTTTTGGCCCACTTGTTCCAATGACCGGCCTAATGAATCGATCCGGCGATCCTGCTCATCGAACCGCGCCGTGAATTTCTGGCTGACAGACTCCAGCGTCTTCACGACGGATGCGACGCTTTTGTTGACCCCATCAAGATGGCCGCTCATGGACCGATTGGACTCGTTGATATGGGACACCGCCGCTTTATTCTCGGCATCGACCTTCCCCGAGATCGCCCGAGTTTCCTGCTCATCCTGAATAACGCGATCATTCAAGCTGGTAAATGCCGTTTTGAATCCTGTAAGCGACTGATTGAACTGGGTCAGATTCTGAGACACTTTCTGATCCAAACTCTGCTGACTCGCCTCCAAGTCCCTCCGCTGCCCATCCAGCCGCTCAGCCACTTTCCGATCCAGCACCTCGTTGCTCTGCTTCACGGCCGTCAGGACATCGCGCTTGAGATCGTCCGTCGCCTTGCTGACCATTTTGGACAACTCGTCGAGGCGCGCATTCACCTTGGCATCTTGCGTTTCGAGACTTTTCTGGAGCCATACGTACCGAGTATTGGTATCCGCCTCGAGCTTGGCCGCCAGCTGCTCCAGCTTCTTCGTTTGCTGTTCCAACTGTGCCGAGCGGTGCTTGAGATCTTCCTGCTTGGACTGGAGATCCTCCGCTTGATGACGGGCCTTTTCAAGTTCCCCGCGGAGTTGCGGAAGATCTTGCTCCCGCAGAGTGGAAATCTCCTGGCTCTGCCGCGCGCGCGTCTGAGAGAACTGATCGTCCTGCTGCTTCAGTTTCTGCTGCAGGGTGCGCTCAGTTTGTTTGAGATCGGCTTGTTGCGCCACACATCCGGACAACAATGTGAAGAGCATGACGAGAACAACAGCCACCGCACACCTCACTTGCTGGAGATGATCCTGATCCATTCTCACCATCCGCGCAGCACCCCACCGCATAGGATCTTACTTCCCCGACTTCACGACCACATGGCCGCGGCGATTCTGGGCATAGCAGGCTTCGCTATGGTCTTTGCAAAACGGGCGCTCTTTCCCGTACGACACCACGCCCAAGCGATTGGCGCTCACACCAAGTTCAACCAAGTAGTTCCGGGCCGCCTTCGCGCGCTTCTCGCCCAGCACGAGGTTATAGGCCGATGTTCCACGCTCATCGCAATGTCCTTCAATCTTCAATTGGGCCCCAGGATTTCCCTTGATCCACTCGGCGTCGCGGGAGAGCGCCTGGCGGCCTTCCTCTGAAACCGCAAAGCTATCGTACCCGAAGAACACATCTCGCAAACCGGCCGCATCAGCCGCGGCTTGCTCGGACAGAATTTCATCCATCTGACGTCCGCTCTGGGAGGGGTCCAGCTTCGCCATCATCGTCCCGCCGTTCACGCGCTCCTCGCCGGGATTCTTATCAAGTCCGCGTAACCCGCCCGATCCGTCCCGACCGGCCAGCGACGTGTCGGGGAAATTGGAGCTGACTCCGCCACTGGTTGGTCCGCCGATTCCACCGGCACCGGGAGTTCCTTTGGCCATGCCAGCCTGTGAAGACTGGGTATCTCCGCCGGCCTGCACAGACTTCTTCGAACAGCCCGGCACCGTGACCAGCAACAGACCGGCCAGCATTGGAATAGACCACTGTGATAACGTCGCGCTCATAGATTCACTCCTTCTTCTAGAGATATCTCCCGGCCTATCCGGCGAGACCTCTTCCATGTGTGATCGTGTGTATCGACCAGGTGAATTACGACGCCGGCGACCAGGCCGGCGCACTGTTGTGCGTGCCAGTAAATGTGACCCGCTCCAAATCTTTTCCGTCTGCGTTAATCATATAAATCTGGCTCTTCCCATCCACGGTCGAGCTAAACACCAGATGCCTTCCGTCCGGAGACCAGGACGGCGAATCCTCAACCCCCGGCCCCGCCGTGAGCTGCACGCGCTTCTGCCCGTCCGGCGTAATGAGGCACAGCTTATACTCTTTCTTGGGTGTCCGGCACACATACGCAATCCAGTTTCCCCGTGGCGACCACGCCGGGGCCGCATTGTAGTCCCCCTCAAACGTCAGGCGGCGAACATTCGTGCCGTCGGCGCTCATGAGAAATACCTGAGGGCCGCCGCTTCGATCCGACGCAAACGCCAGTTCTCGTCCTGAGGGAGCCCAGGACGGCGAGAGATCTCCGGACGCGTGCGTCGTCATGCGTTGCATGGCCTTGGTTCTGGTATCGAGTTTATAGAGCTCTGAATTGCCCTCATGACTCGATGCGAAGGCCAGAAAGTTACCATCGGGCGACAGCGCCGGCGTGATATTCAATCCGGCCAGCGACACAATCGTCCACCGCTTGCCGGTAGCCAATTCGATCATATCGATATCCTGCGTGTTGCGATTGCGATAGGCCGTAAATACCAGAAAGCGGCGGTCCGGCGACCAGCGCGGCATCAGGTTCAAAAATCCATCCGAGGTCAGCTGGCGCGGCTCATACCCATCATAGTCCATCACGAACAACTCCCGCGCCGTTCCCTGCTCAGACACGTAAGCAATTTTGGTGCGGGCAATGCCTGGTTCGCCGGTATACCGAAACACTAACTCATCTGCAAAACGATGGGCCATCAGCCGCACGACTGAAGAAGATCCGACATAGCGCTTCCCGCCGACAATTTCATCCGATTCGCCATCATAGACGAATCCGTCCATGCTGACATCGGCGTCCTTGTCCCCGGCCTTCGCACCGGCCTTTCCCCAAACCAAGACCGAGACGCCGTTTTCCTTTGCCTGCTTGAACGCGGGATGTGGGCCCGTGCCGATATCCCGCACTTTGATGCCGAGACTCGGAAGATCCACGAGCGAAAATACGAGCGAGCGCCGGATATCGGCTTTCAGCACCTCTTCCAGCCGTCCGCCCAACCACTCCGGGCCGCCCACGTTCTGGATCCCGATCACGCCCAGAGGAATCTTTTGAAAATCTGGCCGGGTTGCTTCAAGAAACACATCGGTCGCGCCGGATTCGATGATCCCGATGAGCCCACCCAAGACCAGACAACCCGTTATGCACCACGTTCTGAATGTCATGGCTTATCCGTTTTGCTCTCCAACTGAAAACGTGAAATGGGCATCGAAATAGGACTCGGTGAGATCCGCGGGAAACATCGGCAACGGATTGGCCGTCACCACCGCTCGCTTCCCCGCCAAATCGAAATACTCGTTTCCAGACGACTGCTCGACCGCCACGCCGCTCACACTCCCATCACGATGCAATCGAAACTTCACCACCACGCTGTAGACCTGCGCCGTCACATCAACGGGAGGTGCGGACCACATGCTGCTGATCTTGCGGCGCACCTGCGCCAAGTAGACATTGGATCCCGGGGCCATCCCCGGAACCTTCAAGGTCGTGTCCACGGCTTTCACGCTCGGCGCCTTCGTCTCCAACTGCGGAACCGGCGTCGGTTGAGATTCCGCATGGGCCGCCTTGGACTCTTTCGGCAACTCCGGCTTTTTAATCTTGTTGAGCTCTTCGTCCAACTCTCGATTGAGCTCGTCGGTCAACGACGTTCGGGACTTCGTTTCCGCCGGTTTTTTTGTCGCGGTCTTCGCCTCGGACACCACCGGAACATCCGGCAACTTCAGCTTCGAGATATTCGCAACCGCCGGCTCCTGCACTTTTTTCGGCTTGTCGGCCGGACTGTAATCGCCAAACTTCGGAGCGTCCGGAGGCAGCTCAATGCCCTTCAACAGATCACGCATCGGATTTTGCGCGGCCTTGGAGGGAGCAGCCACCTCTCGCGGCACTACAGGCGGCAATACTGGAGCAGCTTTCACCGGAGGCGTCGGGACCGGAGTCTCGACCTGCTTGACCGGCGCTTTCACCGGCTCAACTGCTTTCACGGGCTCGACCGCCTTGACCGGAGGGGTCGGCAGACTGGCCAGAGATATTTCGATAGATGCCAACGGCCGCTCGCCATGTTGCGGGAATCGCACCCAGGTGACGAGAATAAAGGCACCCAGATGAAGCGCGACGGACCATATCACCGCCTGCTTCAAGCGGCGGGTCACCTGGTCCTGCAGTCCCTCATCCAGCCAAGCCCGGGAGTGCGCTGCAACCTGTACCATGGCCAACCGATGTCCTATTTATTGCGACGCGGGATCGCCACGTCTGTCACCCGCTCAGGTCCGGCAGGATCGGTCACCATCCCCAGCTTCTCGATCCCGGCCTTCTTCACCCCGTCCATCACTTGCACCACCACGCCATAGGGCACGTCGCGATCGGCCCGAAGATAGACCGACACATCGGCATGTTCTTCCTTGAGGAGTTTCAACTTGCGTTCCAATTGGACGGCACTCACCTGATCCTTGTCGAGATACAAGCGTTGATCCTTCTCGATCGTCAGCACCGCCCGAATTTCCGGCTTGATCGTGTTCGATGCAGACACCGGCAACTTGATATCCATGCCTCGATAGAGCATCGGTGCCGTCACCATGAAAATGACCAGCAACACCAGCACGACATCGACCAGAGGAATAATATTGATCTCCGCCATGAAGCGGCGCTGGCGCGTTTCGAGGATCATCCCTTCGTCCCTATAGAATCCGGAGAAGCCGGTTTTACCTTCGGTGCCATCAACGTCAATAGCTCGACCGTCACGGTATCCATGCGGAACGCCGTGCCGCGAATACGGGATAAGAAGTAGTTGTAGGCAATCACCGCGGGAATCGCCGTAAAGAGTCCAGCCGCCGTTGCCACCAGCGCTTCGGACACGCCGGGCGCCACCGCGGCGATACTGGCCGTTCCCTGTGAGCCGATTTCTCTAAACGAATCGATGATTCCCATCACCGTCCCCAGCAATCCGACGAACGGGCTGATGTTTCCCGTTGTGGCAAGAAAGGGAAGATACGATTCGAGGTGAGAGAGTTGTCCCTGCGCGATATGCTGAGCGGTGCGCTCCATCACGTGGCGGTCTACGGGGAGAGCGACGCCACCATCCTGAAACTCGCGCCCCGTCCCAAGCCGATCAACCACGCCATGGAAAATTTTAGCGCAAGGACTGCCGGTTGAACGCTGGGCATGACGCACCACTTCATCGACATCTTTAGCCTTCAACAGCACGGTCATAAACCGTCGGTCTTCCGCGTCAGCGGACTTGAAGACTCTTAACTTGAGGAGAATCACGGCCCAGGATACGACTGACAGTAGGAGGAGAAGAAAGAGGACGACTTTCGACACCACGCCCAGTGATCCAATGAGAGCCATGGGACCTGACTGGAACATAGGACGCTAGCGTCTCCCTCCTCTATTATTCATGACACACCGTAGTGTGATGGAGTGTGCTCAACCCTGAAGAAAAATGGCGGGGCCGACGGGATTTGAACCCGCGACCTCCAGATTGACAATCTGGCGTCCTAACCAGCTGAACGACGGCCCCTCGCGATTCTTCTATACGGCGGATGGTCGGAACGACAAGACGATTGACTGAGCAGCCGTTCAAGTCCCGAAATAAGAAATGATACGATCTTCCTCTTTCGATCTGTCCCCTACACAACCAGCATACATCTGGTAGGCGGAACAGGGATCGAACCTGCGACATCCACCGTGTAAAGGTGGCGCTCTACCAACTGAGCTATCCGCCCGTTTTTCTTAGCAACGTTGGCGGATGCTACCAAGTCCATCCGGCCTTGTCAACCGATTCTCGCACTCTTCTTGCAGTTTTCTTGAGCTCCTGCGTCTTTTCCTTCGTCACGAGAGCGCGGCAAGATTTTTATTTCTTGAGACTCCGGGCCTGCCGAGGGAAAAACCGTCGATGAACCTGCTTCAGCCGGCCCCGTTCAACATGAGTGTAGATTTGCGTCGTTGCAATATCCGCATGGCCTAGCATCGCCTGCACCGCACGCAGATCGGCACCCCCTTCGAGTAAATGCGTGGCAAATGAATGTCGCAGCATATGCGGCGAGATCGGCTTGGCAATCCCCGCGCGCTGAGCACGCCGGCTCACGATCTTCCAAAAGGCCTGCCTGGTCAACGGCCCCCCGCGGCGAGAAACAAAGAGCGCCCGCGATGTCCGCCGATTCAAAATGGCGGAACGAACATGATCGACATAGTGCGCCAACGCCTCCCGCGCCGCTTCGCCGATCGGCACCAGACGCTCCTTTGCCCCCTTCCCGAGAATCCGCAGACAACCCACGCCCAGATCAAGACGTACTAACTCCACCGAGACTAACTCCGAAACGCGCAATCCCGACGCATACATCAACTCCAGCATCGTGCGATCACGCTGATCTTCCAATGCGGGCAACGGCGGCAAATCTAATAGCGCGGTGACCTCCGCCATCGTCAGCGTTTTGGGTAACCGCACGGCCCGCCGGGCCACCGACAGATCCTGCATCGGACTGACCGGCAATAACCCTTCACGTACGAGAAATCGAAACCAACCGCGCAACGTCGACATCGTGCGCGCCATCGACGCCGAGGACAGGCGATGCTCTTTCAGGGACGCGAGAAACCCAGTGAGCTGTTGCGGCGCGACCGCCCCTCCCATTCCGATCCGGTGCTGAGCAAGAAAGGACTGCAACTTGACCAAATCACGCCGATAGGCTTCCAGCGTATTCGTCGCCAACCCGCCTTCAACTCGAAGTTGCCCAAGATACCGTTCAACCAGCGAATCGAGGATCTGATCGGTGGATGTAGCCATAAGAAGAAAGGCACGAGGAGTGGGCGAATCAGAAACACTGCGGCGTCGCCGCCTGCCGATCAAAAGACTATAGCCAACTCGTCAGATGAACTCAACGAACCAACCGCGGTTCTCCTTGACACTTCCGCACCCTTTCCGATACTAGTCACAGCGTGTCATCTAACAACCATCCGCATGCTCTTTGCTGCCTCTAAATGGGTTCTCAGCGCACATACTCACGACTGCTTGCCTGCCGCCGCCTGATCGTCGCCCTTGCCTTGAGTCTGGCAGGGGTCTCGGTCCAGCCTCAACCGGCTCCGGCTGTGGAACTCAAAGCGCCGCTGCCCGATCCCCCGGTGCTATCTCAAGCCAAACGATTGATCGACAAGGGCGAGGCAGAGTCCGCCGCGACCGTCCTCCGGAGGTTTCTCGCAACCTCCCCGCGTCCGGAACATTTGGACGACACCTACCTGCTGCTCGGAGCCGCCCTGTACAGCATGAAGGAATACTCCGAGGCCATCAAATACTTAAACCAACTGCAAACCGAATTTCCGGCATCCGACGTGGGCGAACGGGGCAAGATCATGCTGGCCCGCACCCACGCAGCCATGGGCAATATCGACCTGGCGCTTCCCCTGCTCACCCAACTGCGCACGGGTACGACCGATGATGATACAAAGCACGAAGCGCTCCGCCTCACCGCCGAATTTCTAGTGCAGAAGAAAGAATATGTCCGCGCCATCGAAGCCTTGCTCCAAGAAAGCGCCGCCGGCACCGAAGAACACGTGGCGGAAACGCGTGCGCAGATTCGCGAGTTCATCAACGAGAAACTGGACAAGAAAGCGCTCACGCGCCTGCACGATCTCTATCCGAAATCGTTCCCCGGCGATCTGGCCGCCATCCGTCTGATCGAGTTCTATACGGGCCGTGGAGAAGACCATCTGGCTGAACGCCAGATTCAACAATTTCTCGCGCACTTCCCCGAACACCCCTACGGACCAAAGGCAACCGAGACCCTGGCGCTGCTCAAGACCAGACTGAAGGCGAATCAATTCTTCATCGCCACGGTCCTACCGCTGTCCGGACGTCTCGCGCCGTTCGCCAACGAGGTCCTTGAAGGCATTCAGCTGGCGGTCGAACGCGCCCACGAACAACCGGGAATGCCACAGGTCGGACTGATCGTGAAAGATAATGAATCGGACAAACCCTCGTTTCTCGAAGACCACGCCGCTCTCCTGAACCAAGAGCGGCCATTGGCTGTCATCGGGCCGATGCTCTCGAAGAATCTCCCCGTCATGGCCGAAATGGCCGAAGGCGCAAAAGTCCCGCTGATTACTCCAGGAGCCACGTTCCCCAACGTCCGACGACTCGGGAGCTTCGTCTTCAGCACCACCCTGACCCATGCCCTGCAAGCCAAGCGAATCGCAAGCTATGCCACCGGCGAGCAGGGTTACCGCCGATTTTGCATTCTCTATCCCGATACCACGTATGGCCGTGAACAGGCGCGGCTCTTTGCACAAGAAGTCCGGCAGCATGAGGGCGAAATCATCGCCATGGAGTCGTTCAAAGAAGGCGATTCAGACTTCTCGCCACAGATCAAGAAGCTCAAGGCCGAAGACCTCAAGAAATACGGGCTCGCGGTTCCCTACGATCCTTCGCGCCCGGCGGGAAAGCCGATCAGCAAAACCGATAAGCGGATCCTCTACACGCCGGGATTCGACGCGATCTTCATCCCCAGCCGCGCCAGTGAAATCGGCCTGCTCGCAGCACAACTCGCCTTTCACGACATCAAAGTCCCGCTGTTGGGCACAAACGGATGGAACTCGCCGGACTTCCTGCGCACGGCGGACCGCACGGTAGACGGCGCCGTATTTGTGGATGGATTCTTTGCGGAGAGCGCCAATGTCGCGGTGCAGGATTTCGTTCAACGCTATCAGAAACGATTTCAGGGCACTCCGACCTTGTTCACCATGCAAGGCTACGATGCGGCCAGATTGGTCCTGGAAGCGATCCGCCGAGGAGCAACCTCGGGCGACGCCGTTCGAGAGCTCCTGACCACGCAGCACGATCTTCCCACACTGATGGGGCCGGCCGGCTTCGGCGCTGAAGGCACGCTCCAACGCCCCCTCGCACTGCTCCAAGTCAAACACGGGAAATTTGTCCAACTCGACTAGCCTGACCACCCTATGGACACACTCGCTCCCATTCTCCATAAGATTTCATACATGGGCCTTCCGCTCCTCTTCGCCATGGTCCTGCATGAATATGCGCACGGATGGGTCGCCGATAAATGCGGCGATCCGACGGCGAAGCTGCAAGGCCGCCTGACGCTGAATCCACTGGCGCATATCGACCCGCTCGGCACCATCATTCTGCCGTTGCTCTGCCTCGCCTTGCCGGGTAGCTTTCTCCTCGGCTGGGCCAAGCCGGTGCCGGTCGATCCGGCCAACATGCGCCAACCCAGGCGCGACATGGCGCTCGTCGCCGCCGCCGGCCCCGGGATGAATCTCGTCCTGGCGGTCATCGGTGCGCTGGTCGTCGCGGCGCTCTTTGCCTTTGATCCATCCCTACTGGCCAAACGTCCTGGCAACGCCGATACAGACCCATCGAGCCTGGCCACAATGATCCTGCTGCCCATCAGCGTCATGGCCCTCTACTCGGTGATGATCAACGTCTTTCTGGCGCTCTTCAATTTGATTCCGATCCCGCCGCTCGACGGCGGGCGCATCCTGACCTGTCTTCTGCCGCCGGCCCCGGCGCTCGCGCTCGCGCGATTGGAGCCCTACGGCATGATGATCCTCATGGGATTGATCGTCTTCGATAAGGAGCTCCGCGTCATCCACACCATCACCAGCACATTCGCCTCGACACTGTCCGGCACGATCTTGTCTACAGCGCTAGGCCTCGGCGCGGGAGCCCCACAGTGACCACAACACAGGTGAGCCCGATC
Organism: Nitrospira lenta; assembly: GCF_900403705.1. Lineage (NCBI taxonomy): Bacteria > Pseudomonadati > Nitrospirota > Nitrospiria > Nitrospirales > Nitrospiraceae > Nitrospira > Nitrospira lenta. Next base: position 297,564 of record NZ_OUNR01000017.1, read on the forward strand.
CATCGTGACAGGCCAATCTCGGCCCAGATCAGAGTCATCGACACCGCACTCCGCGTCCTCCACACTATCACCAGCACAATCGCCACGGCCCTGTCCGGAGCCACCCTCTCGAACACCCTGGGCCTCGGCGCGGGAGCCTCATCATGACCACTGCCCCTCGTAAGCGCGTTCTCAGCGGCATGCAACCCAGCGGCTTGATGCATTTGGGCAACTATCTCGGCGCCCTGGAAAACTGGAAGGCCCTACAGGAAGACTATGAGTGCTTCTTCTTTGTCGCCGACTGGCACGCTCTCTCGACCAACTACGCCGATACCAGCCGCATCCGCGAATTCGTGCGCGAGCTCTTGATCGATTGGCTGGCTGCCGGCATCGACCCCAAGCGCTCGACCGTCTTCATCCAATCGCATATCCCCGAGCATGCCGTGCTGCACCTCCTGCTCTCGATGATGGTGCCCGTCTCGTGGCTGGAGCGGAACCCGACCTACAAAGAAAAGCAGGACGAGATCAAAGAGAAAGATCTCAGCACCTACGGCTTTCTCGGTTATCCCGTGCTCCAAGCCGCCGATATCTTGCTCTACAAACCGGACTTCGTTCCGGTAGGCAAAGACCAGCTGCCGCACCTTGAATTGACGAGAGAACTCGCCCGGCGCTTCAACGACATCTATAAGAAGCCCGTATTCCCGGAACCCAAAGAACACCTCACGAAATTTCCCAAGGTCCTGGGCACCGACGGGCGCAAGATGAGCAAGAGCTACGGCAACACCATCAACCTGTCGGATACGGAACCGGTGGTCCGGCAAAAACTGAAAACGATGGTCACCGATCCGGCACGCGTGCGGCGCACCGATCCGGGCAACCCCGACGTCTGCCCCGTCTATGAGTTCCACAAGATCTACTCACCGCCAGCCGTGCAGGCGCAGATCAACACCGACTGCCGCACCGCTGCGATCGGATGCATTGATTGTAAAAAACTGGTGGCAGATGAGATAGTCGCGCGCATGGCGCCCATGTGGGAAGCCCGCGCATCCCTCATCAGCCATCCCTCGCGCATCGACGAGATCGCGCAGGAGGGCAGCCAGCGCGCCGCGATCATCGCGAAAGCAACGCTCGCCGAAGTGAACGAGGCGATGAAGATCTGAGTCCCGTCGCGATCATTCCACGCAGGGGGCCCTGATCCTCAACTGCGCTCGCTACGCTACAGGTCGATGGATCGGCGCACGACGCAACCGCTCCTGCTTTCTTACCGCAGACCTACCGACCGTTATCAATAACCAGCCGATCGGATGATCAATGGGAATGGCGCTGGACACAATCGTACCCTGGGGGCGCTCCTTCGAGGAGTACGTCGCCATGTTTGGCCTGACCAATACGGACCTGACCAAAAGGATTCTCGGCTGTGGCGATGGCCCTGCCGGCTTCAACGCAGCACTGACCGCACGTGGTGGAACCGTCGTCTCGCTCGATCCTCTCTACGCCTTCAACAAAGAGCAGATCAGGGGACGCATTGCGGGCACCTACCAAACAGTCCTCGATCAAGTGCGGGCGAATTCTCACGACTATGTCTGGGATGTCATTCCCTCCATCGACGCGCTCGGACACGTTCGCATGTCCGCCATGGAAACCTTTCTCGCCGACTTTGAAGCCGGGCGACGCGCCGACCGGTACATTGCGGGAGAATTACCCTCGCTTCCCTTTGAGCGCGGAACGTTCGACATCGCCCTGTCGTCTCATTTCTTATTCCTCTACAGCGCGCACTTATCCTTAGAATTTCATCTGCAGGCGCTGAACGACATGTTGCGTGTGGCGCACGAAGTCCGCCTGTTCCCCTTGCTCACCCTGGACGGCTTCCCCTCGCCTCATGTACCGATGGTCATCGAGCGCCTTTCGCGCCAGGGCCATCGCGCTGAAATCGCACGCGTCCCCTACGAATTTCAGCGAGGCGGCAACGCCATGCTGGTTGTCGCGCCGGCCTGATATCGCGGCCGTGATGCATCCACCGACAACCGGCGTTCCTCGCCCGCATGCGCTCGCCGAAGGACGCGAAGCGGCGCAGATCGAGCGACCGGCCCACGCTCTGTAGAATTACTGAAAATGCTAGAAGAACGGCTGCCTGCATGGAAAGATGCCGACAGTTGTTCACCATCAGGCCGCGCTGGATGAAGCTTCTCGCCCCAGCGAATGAGAGGTTCCTATAATGCAGAAGACACGACGCTGGTTCGGTGCGGCAGTTATTCTTCTATGGGCCGGGGCTCTCACCGGCTGCGGCACCTGGATGCACGGAGACCATCAATCCGTTACGCTCTTTACCACTCCGGCAGAGACCAACGTCGTCGTCGATGACGTCGTGCACCTGCTCGCACCGGGCACCGTCAACCTCAGCCGCAAGGCGGACCATCGCGCCACCCTTGCCAAAGATGGTTACGACTCCGCGACCTAT